>JADGNF010000040.1 GCA_017883615.1 Candidatus Bathyarchaeota archaeon | reverse complement strand
TTAATCCGCGGAGTCGAAAAAGTCGACCCTGGCTACGCGGGCGGAGACTTGCCAAACCCAACTTATGAGCAGGTGTCAACTGGTAGAACGGGACACGTGGAAGTTGCAAACATCACGTTTGACCCAGGTGCGATAAGTTTTCGAGAGGTTTTAGAGATTTTCTTTGGCACCCACGATCCAACCCAGTTAAATAGGCAAAGTGCGGATGTGGGAACTCAGTATCGTAGCGTCATATTCTACCGTACTCCAGATCAAAAAGCAGCAGCGGAACAGCTTATTGCGGAACTCGCTGCAGAAAAAGTTTATGATAAGCCAATAGTTACAGCTGTGGAGCCGTTGAAAGCGTTTTACCGGGCGGAAACCTACCATAAAGACTACTTCAAGAAGCACCCCAAAGAGCCATATTGCCAAGTGGTTATTGGCCCAAAAATCGCAAAGCTCCAGAAGACCTATTTGTCAAAACTTAAACTACCATAAAGCCCTCTTTTGTAGGCTGTCTGCTATTTCCCTGTTTTGGAGCCGTAAAATCGGAAAAGCAAGCAAATGTGTTTTGCAGAAAACTGTGTAGTAAACAGAAAACGCAAGCCGGTTTCAGGTTTTGTTTTCCGTTTTTCCGTTTGCTGCCTCAGTCATTTTTTTAAGATAATCCTTGATGTGTTCCTGACTCCCATAAACAATTAAACGCCCGTTTTTTTCGCGTCGAAAATTCAGTTTAACATCTGTTGCCATCTGTTCCAATTTCTCTGTTGGCAATGAGTCAATTGGCTCGACCCGAATCCATTTTTGGTCGCGTGGAACTCCCGGAATCATCCGCATCTCTTCCTTCGCCTCTACTACGGATATGCAGCTTTCGCAGCTTGCTAAATCCAGCTCTGTTAGCCATTTCTCCACTTTTTCAGCTGTAAACTGGTTGCCTGCTTCCGTGATAACATAAGCTTCAACGTTGCCAAGATACTCATCAATTTTAGGTTCGGTTTCTCCGCGTCCCCGCGCATCTGCCTTCTCAATGTTCATGAGGATTCTCGCGGATTTTAGGTCGGACAAAACGTTTGCTGGAATTTCAAGGCCTTTCCCTCGGAGTTCTACGATGATTTCTTCCAGAATCTTGGATTTGGCAACGTGACTCATGTTAAGTTCACCGAAGAAACCTATTGGATTTGCATCATTATAAACTGTGCTTGTTGATTCACTAAACGTCCAGCACAACACATTTCTGTATGTTCACCTTTTTTCTAGTGTTTCTGCTTTTGAGGTTTTATTTATGAAGTTGTACACGGTCAAATCAGAAGGACTCAGCCACAATAGCTACATGCTCGTTGACGGCGAAGATGCAGCCGTCGTTGATCCGAGACGTGACTGCCAAATCTATGTGCACCTTGCACGCAAAAACTGCGCCAAAATCTGCTACATTTTTGAAACGCATCGAAACGAAGACTACGTTGTAGGTTCACGGGAGCTACAAAACCTATCGAATGCTCAGATCTGCCACAGCAAAGCTCTTGGTTTCAAATACGGCGAACACAACCTCCAAGACGGCGAAGCTTCCAATTTGGGCAAGTTAAGAGTCAAGGCAGTCAGCACACCAGGACACACAGACGAATCTATGTGCTATACCGTTAGCGATTTGGAAAAATCGGCTGAGCCATTGATGGTTTTCACAGGAGATACGCTGTTTGTGGGTTCCGTTGGAAGAACCGACTTGCAGGGCAAATCAGGGCAGACAAAACAAGCAGAAAAACTGTTCATTAGTTTAAATGAAAAACTGATGCTTCTTGGCGACCAAGTGGTCATTTACCCTGCGCATGGTTCTGGAAGCGTTTGTGGCAGCTCAATCGGAGAGCAAGCGTTTAGTACATTGGGTTACGAAAAGAAAACTAACCCTTACCTAAAGCTGGACAAAGAGGAGTTCGTGAAACGCTGCTCAATGCAGGAAATGATTGTGCCAGCATACTTTGCTAAGATGGAAACCTACAACCTTTCGGGTGCGCCGCAACTTCGTGGTCTCCCAATACCTAAATCACTAAGCGTTGCCGAATTCGAAGCCGCAATGACAGAAACGGATTCAGTCATTGTGGACACGAGGCAGCCAAATGCTTTCGCAGGATCACACATTTCCAACTCGTTGAGTTTGTGGTTTGGAGGTGGAACAGCCGTTTACCCAGGCTGGATTCTGAGCTATGATCAGCGAATACTGTTTGTGGTCGAACGTAAAGCGGATGTTGCGCGTGTGGCGAGGCATTTTTGGCGTGTTGGATTCAACAACATTTACGGGTTCCTATGCAGCGGCATTGGCGAGTGGCAAGAACAGGGCAAACCAATCGGTCACATCCACACCATTTCCGCTGCTGAATTGAAGGAAAATTTGGCGCGCTATGTGATTTTGGACGTGCGGGAACCGAGCGAATGGCGCGAGGAAGGCACAATTGAAGGCGCCCAAAGGATTTTCTTTGCTGATTTGCCCCAGAAAATTGACGTATTGAGCCGAAACAAACGTTATGCCGTGGTTTGCTCGGTCGGGAAACGTTCCAGTATTGCGGCAAGCATTTTGAAACGGAGAGGTTTTGAGGTGACTAATGTGCTTGGCGGCATGACGGCTTGGCAGAAACTCGGGTACCCAACTGTGACGGTTAAGAAAGAAGAGTCTTCTGTTACTTTATCTTGAGCCTTTCAACGGTTCTGATTAGGTCGTTTATGATTTTGTAGGTTATTCCCCAAACAACCGCGTTCGGAAGCAGGAAAGCAGAGACTTCGCCGAAAAGCGGCTTCACAGTTTTTCCTTTGCTTTGAACAATTTTCTCGTAGAGAACCCAAGTATGCTATTTAAGTTCTTTGTTCAAAGTGATTTTCGGCTCTTTTTCCATTCGGATGACAAACGGCAGAACCCGAAGGTCACGTCTTGGAAGAGATTGGACTGGGTTGAGAACTCCCAGAAAACTGGCTTGATTAATGTCTATGGATGTTTCTTCCATAGTTTCACGGGCTACAGTATCGCAAAGCGTTGCATCTTGTGGTTCGCGTTTTCCACCCGGAAGCGCCATTTGTCCAGACCAAACATCCGCCGGATGCAAAGCACGCTTGACGAGCAAAATCGCGAAATCGTCAACTGCGGGTTTAAGGAGCAATGATACTGCCGCATTTGCTCCTTGTTATCGGTAACTGGCTTGAGCGCCATTGAAAGTTTCTGAACTGTGAATGCGTTGACCAACAGGTCTCGTCTCTATTGCGATTTTTGTTCTATACCCCCCTTATTTAAAGGCACGAATAATTAGCATTTTTGTGCTGCAAAACTTTTGTTTTACTCGAAATCTTGCGCACTCATTGACCATTAAGTTAATCAGTTAAGCGAAGAATAGTTTTTGTTTAGCGGTTTGCTTAGGATTTGATGAGTGAACTTAATGCCTTTGATTTCGAGTTTCGATCCCTGGCAAAACGGCATGTGCGCGTGTCCTCGCAAGTTGACGTTCAATCCGTACAGTGGATGCGATCATGGGTGCCTCTATTGCTACGCGAGTAGCTATGTACAGAACTTCGCGGATTGCCGACCCAAAAAAGACCACGTGGCGGCGCTGCGCAGGGAAGCGACGAAGTTGAAAGGAGAGATCGTTTCTATTTCCAACTCTTCGGATCCCTATCCGCGGATGGAAGCCAATATTGGCTGGACGCGGCTATGTCTCGAAATATTGGCCGAAAGCAACTGTAGGATCCAAATCATAACTAAATCCGACATCGTAACGCGCGACGATGACATTCTCAGCAGGACACCATGTGCGGTGGCTTTGACAATAACGACAGACGACGACAAACTTGCGAAAACCCTCGAACCAAACGCGCCCTCGCCCACCCAGCGCATCCGTGCCGTACAAGACCTCCTCGCCAAAGGCATACCTGTCTCTGTCCGCATCGACCCAATCGTCCCACTTGTAAACGATGACCCTCAAACCCTCATCGCCACCCTTGCGGCCATCGGCGTCAAACACATCACTAGCTCAACCTACAAACCCAAACCTGACAACTGGCGCCGCCTCTCTGAGGCCATGCCAAAAATCGCCGAAAAACTTAAGCCACTTTACTTCCAACAGGGAGAAAGAGTAGGCGGGAACACTTTGCTGCCAAAAGATCTCAGGCTGCGATTGTTGTCGAACGTGCGTGAGTTGGCGATTGCACGGGGGATGCAGTTTGGAGTCTGCCGCGAAGGACTCCCGAAACTGAACACGGCGGCATGCGACGGCTCATGGCTGATTCCGCCCGCCAAGAGGTAACCCGATGCCCACCCAAGCGCGGATTGTGATGCTGGTTGATTTGGACTACTTTTTTGCCCAAATCGAAGAACAACGCCGCCCTGAGCTGAAGGGCAAACCTGTCGTGGTCGGCATGTACAGCGGGCGCACAGAAACCAGCGGCGCTGTGAGCACCAGCAACTACCTAGCCCGCAAATACGGCGTCAAATCAGGAATTCCGCTGTTTTTGGCTCAGAAACGGTTGGAGGGCAAAGACGCGGTTTTCTTGCCGGTGGATTACGATTATTATCAACAGGTTTCCGACAAGATTATGGCGATTCTTCGCCGTTTTGCGGATGCGTTGGAGGTTGGCGGCATAGACGAAGCTTATTTGGATGTAACTAAAAAGACGCAGGGAAGCTACGAGGAAGCAGAAGCGCTTGTTTGCAAGATGAAGGAAGCTGTAAAGCGGGAAGTCCAGGTCACCTTCTCTGTCGGCATTGGACCCAACATGCTTATCGCCAAAATCGCCTCCGACATCCATAAACCCGACGGCGTCACCATCGTGTGCCCCGAACAGGTCGAATCGTTCCTCTCACCTAAGCCCGTCGACGTGCTCCTCGGCGTCGGAAAAAAAACCGTCGCAAAGATGTCGGAGATGGGCATCCAAACCGTCGGCGACCTCGCAAAATACGATGTGCAACGCCTGTTGGAGGTTTTCGGCAAAGTACTGGGCATTTATTTCCATAACGCAGCCAACGGCGTCGACAACGAACCCGTGCAGGAAGCGGGCGAAGCGGAATCCATCGGCCGAATGAGCACCCTTAAAGAGAACAGCCGCAACCTCGACTTCATCATGCAAAAAATCAACCAACAAATCGAAGAAATCTACGCCGAATTCACCCAAAAGAACCTCAGCTACCGCCAAGTCGGCATATCCGCCGTCATGACAAACTTATCTGGGAAAAGCCGTTCGAAGACGCTTGAGAAACCGGCAAAAGACAAAGAAACAATCCGAAAAGCCGCAAGAGAACTTTTCGAAAAATACCTCGTGGAAACCGATTTGGAAATTCGCCGTGTCGGCGTAAGAGTCGCAGTTTTCAGCAAAGAAGAACGTCAACAACAGCAACTCTCCAGCTTCTTCTATGCTGAATCTTAGCTGCCAGCAACGTTTATTTTTCTGCCCTACGCCCATCTAGTGGGGTTCGCGTTGTCTTCTGAAACACCAAAAGAGAAAAAATTGCCACCTGGACAAAAACCCATCAAACGAATTTTGAGATGGGGAACCGACCACCCAGGCATCACCTCGGCTAATCCAAAAATCAAGCTGGAAACCTACGCTCTAACTGTAGATGGCGAGGTCGAGAAGCCTGTAACTCTTAGCTGGGCGGAGTTTACGGCGTTGCCGTCGGTGGTTTCGGTAAGTGATTTTCACTGCGTGGAAGGCTGGAGCGTCCTAAATTGCAGATGGGAAGGAGTACACATTCGCGAATTAGAAAAGCTCGTTGAACCAAAAGAAACCGCAAAGGCAATTACAGTCGAATGCGCCGACAACTACACCACGTCGCTTTTCCGAGAAGAACTTGCGGACGATGACGTGATTTTGGCGTCAAAACTCAACGCAGAACCGCTTGAAGAAGGCTACGGTTTTCCAGTGCGGCTCATAGTGCCAAGCAAGTACGCCTACAAAAGCGCCCTCTGGGTTACGCATCTGAAGTTCACCAGACGAAAAGAGCTGGGTTTCTGGGAGCGCCGCGGCTATAGCGACCAAGCTGATGTTTGGAATAACCAACGTTATAACCGCTAAACGTGCCTCTTCGTCCATTCAGCACCCAATAAACGCCAGATTTACATTTTCAAGGTGAACTTCCCATCCATAATATTTATTAGGCGTGGTGACTACTCCGTCTGTTCCCAAAAAGGAGGATAGACAAGTGCCACAGAAGTCAAAGGCCAAGTTTGCCGCTTTCACAGATGCAACAGTTTCCGCAACATCTGAAAACGCTTCAGCTTTAAGCAAAAGCCCCAATAGTGCGTTTCTTGAGAAAAGCAAAAAACAAGCCGAAGAACCCATTTACCTAAACCGAATGTAAACACGCAGCGAAGGCTCAAAAGAGCCTTCACTTCAAGTTTTAGTGCAGTTTTCTGGTTGAAATTGTTTTTATATCCAACCCCTCCTCTTACCGGTGAGGCTTAAGTTTGCAGTTCACAGAAGCGAAAATGGGCAGAATATTCATCATCAGACTACACGATGGCGAACGCATACCTGATGTGCTTGAAGGCTTCGCGGAAAACCAGCAAATCAAAAGTGCCCTCTGCTTTTTTCTAGGCGGAGCCAAAGAGAACAGCCGAGTCGTTGTAGGACCCAAAGACGGTAACTTTCTCCCACCCGAACCTATGTCCACTCTTCTTAAGGGCGTCCACGAAGCGTGTGGAGTCGGCACTATTTTCCGGAACGAGGAAGGGACCCCCAAGCTACACATGCATGCAGCTTTCGGAAGACAACAGGAAACCATCACAGGATGCGTCCGCTTGGGTGTAGATGTTTGGCAGATTGGAGAAGTAATAATCTTCGAACTAACAGATACAGAGGCAAAAAGAGCCGTAGATAAGAAAACAGGTTTTGAGTTCCTTGAAGTTCGCTAAGCCAACTCTAAGGTTCCTACGACGCGCAGTTTGCCGCCTTCCAGGTACATGAGCACTGCTTTGTCTCCTGATCGATAGACAAGTTCCTTTTCCAAGGTTAACGTCAAGGTGGGTTTACGCCAGTCCCCCTCGTCAGAGACGGCTTCAATTTTGCTATTAAGGAACTGCATCCAATGACCAATATGCAAGACCATGTCGGCTTTGATTGGTGCCGGCCAATACTTTACCAAAGACGCTTTTGCTTTGAAGGTTTTCGACGACTTAATGGCCTGGTCGGTAGTCAGTACGGCACCTCTATCGACGTCTTCAACATCTACGTTTTTGAGTGCAAGTCCAACACGGTCTCCTTCAACTGCCGAATCAAAGTCTTCATCGTGCTTCTGGATAGAGCGCACTTGCGCTTTTTTTCCGCCCGGGAATACGGTTAGTGCATCATGTTTAGCAATTGACCCGTTTACAACGACGCCAAGAACGACAACGCCAACGCCTTTCACGTTAAATGCATGATCCACGGGAACTGTTCCCGCTGTTGCTGGCTTTGGTTTCTGTTGGGCAGCATCGGTGAGTAGTTTTTCCCGCAAAGCATTAATGTCATCTGAGAGGAACTCGTATTTCTCCAAAATGGTTCCTTTGATAATGGGTTCAATCTTTTCCTTGGGCAAATAGTTCCTAAGTACGAAGTAGCCACTGTCTACACCGCAGCATTGCAGCATAACGAGGCTTTCGCCAAGCGCCGCATTTAACTCGTCTACCACGACGACGGCTTTGGTGGCTTCTGACGCCGCATAGAATAGGGGCGCAAGTCGCTCTGGGTACCTTGTGGGTTCGATGAGCGTAACGGTGTCTTCGCCTTTCTTCAAATTGTACAGTGTGATGTCTGTGGAGGTGCCTTTTTTGGCTAAGCCGCTGGCATAGCCTGCTGTTCCGATGACTGCAACCATCAAGTTACCCATAACAATGTACCTCGCGAACAACGCACGATGAGGCATCTCAGAAGATAAGTTTTACGGAGAGCCGTCATCTAACTCCACATAAAAACGCGAGTCGCCCCAAAAGAAAAGCGGTCATGTTTGGCGCCTAATACCCAATGTATGCAGAAAAAGGGGGAGGGATAGGTCAGGAGCTGTTTTCAGGTAAAAAAGTTAGGGTAGGGGTCGCTATTGGCGAATTTAAGCTCAATAGGACGTTGAAAAAACGAAGAAGGATAAGGGTAACCTAACTACCAGAAGCGCATTTTAACGACAAACCGGTAATCTCAAGAGACCAAAATGAGCGCCCAATTGGACAAATTCCTCGCCGCCTACAGCCGCGAAAGCCGCGAAAATACTCTTTGCCTGCGCAAACTCCTCCTCGAAGTTTTCCCCAAAGCAGACGAGTCTATCGAAGCAAAAACCGGAATGATAACCTACAGCTCACCTTCAGAAAGGAGCACTTGGGTTTTCGCTATTGCCGTTAATATGAAACATATCAGCCTCATCTTCAGCAACGGCGCGCGAATCCCAGACCCTGCAAACCTGCTCTCGGGGATGGGAAAAGAAGCACGTCACATAAAAATCAAATCCGAAGAGGAAGCACAAAACCGGTCTCTAAGGCAACTTCTACAAGAAGCCCTCAAACTCGCTAAAAGGGGCAATCAGGACGCAGCTTAGGATATGTTGCTTTCTAAGTTTCGCAGAACGCCCATCGCTTTGCCTAATGTTTCCAATAAAGCAGGGTTCAGCTTTTGATCTTCATCGATGGGTTTAATCGAGGCGAATTTTGTCATGCATATGACTTGAAGGTTTTAGAGTATAACGGTTTTTGTGGGTCACTTCGGTTTGCTTCGAATCTTCGAAGTCGCCGCGGAATGGTAGCCACTTTTGACGTTTTAATGTCTAAATGCGACCGGCCAACAATTGAGACAGAAGTCGCGTCTACAGGCATATTCACATCCACAACAGAAAAACCCACCCACTACGCGCCCATGGAGAAGTGAACAAAAGAGTTCGCCTCATTTCCAACAACAACCAAAAACCAACCCAGCAACCAAACACAACCCAAAAAGTAAGGCTAAGGAATTCGCTTCCACCAGAAGAAAGAAAACAGAATGGTAGCCCGTGAGAGATTCGAACTCTCGTCAATGGCTCCAAAGGCCACTATGCTTGACCACTACACCAACGGGCTTCAGGCTTTGATGCTAGGCTTTAAGGACAGGTTTTTTCCTAATAAGCGTTCTTACACCCAGCAGACATATTCAGCGCGCCGATTGCCACTATGCTGCTTAACCAAGCAATTCCTTCAAGACAGGCACCTTTTTTAGCGGAACAATCACAGCTAGACAAATGGCAAAAGTAATGACAGTAATCAAAGGAACTCCAATTATGGAGTTTATGGTGTCGCCGTTAATTGTGAAACCGAAGTAGCCTCTTTGAAGGGAAAGAAGGATCATTTCGTGGAATAGGAACAGCGGCAAAGTGTTCTGGCTTATTAATTTTAGCAGTTTGCTGACTTTGGAGGGGCTGCTTTTTTCTTCATTTGGCGCGTTCAGATTCGTTGCCGGTGGGTTTGTCAATTTCACGTTAGGCGTTGTCTTAATGCTTGTTAGTAGCAGGAAGAAGGTGACTGAGGCTAAGATTAGGGTTGGGCTGAGATATTCTTGAAAGAAGAAGGTTTGTGGACCGCCGATGCTTCTGGCCATAAAGTACGTGGCAATTGCCGTCAAAGCAATTCCGACTGACATGAAAAGCGCAAGGATTGAGCGGCGAATCTGTACGTTTAAGAGATATACGCCCAGAACGTAATATCCTACAAAGCCGGGAATCGTTAAGACGTTGCTGTCTAGATAAAAGTGTGTTAACAGATTGAAAACCGGCAGAATGGCTGAACCAGTAAACCAAATAATTATGAAATACTTGAAAAGGCTCGGGTCTGCGTGAGCCACCATTATACGCAAGAACGGAGTCAGCAGGTAAAGGCCAACTATCATGTAAATGTACCAAAACTGGAAGAAAGGACCGGACAAGATGCCTTGGATGACGGCACTTGAAGTGAACGCTTGATGTTCAACCAAAAAGTCCCAGGCAAAATAAGCTGAAGCCCAAAATATGAAAGGCAACCCAATCCGCCTCCATCGCTTTTTCAAAAAGACGCCTATACTTTCGTTTTTTGAGGGTTGAAGCAATAGCGCACCCGTCAACATTACAAACAGCGGAACCCCGATACGCCCAATACTTTGGTAAACATCAACAGTTGTCCAGCGAAAAATTTCTAGCGTCATCGCCTGCTGGCTAATTAGACCCATTGATTGGGTTGTGAGGTCGTTGGAGGCATGGAGCAGGATGACTCCTAAGATAGCTATGGTCCGAATTAAATCCACAGGAATAGGAAGCTTTCCATTTTCACCCAAATTCTTCCCCTGACTGGTGGCTCCTCGCCGAATATACCTTCAGCTTAGCAACATTTACGCTAATAAGAGTTAACGTGGCAAAAACACAAATTTATTATTGCACACGCAACCTGAAGCAAATCCCATAACCAGACACCAATTGCCAAGTAAACAAATCACAAACTCGAAAAACCAGAAACAAAAACGCTCAGAATGAACACTTAAATTCTTTTCTGAGAAGGTTTTTAAGGATGCGCACTATTAACCTACATGTTCGGGGTTGTAACACCGAATCTGCTTGTTAAAACCACAAGGCTTTTATATGAGGTCTGTTCATTTGCTTAGAATACGCGGGCCGAATATACACTTTTCTCAGCCCTTAACTTAAGGGAATGACGATTCTGTGACGGCTCTGCGAAGTGTGGAATGGAGTCGAAGTTAAAATGAGTCAACCAAAAAAAGAAGCCACCCCCAGCACACATCAACGCTTAGTCGATAAATGTCCAGAATGCGGCAGCCAAAACCTCGTTCACGATTATGACACAGGTGAAACTGTATGTGGAGATTGCGGACTAGTTTTATATGAGCAGATGCTTGACAAAGGACCAGAATGGCGTGCTTTCACACAGGAAGAGAAAGCTTCCCGAAGCCGCGTTGGTGTCCCAACCTCGTATTCAGTTCACGATAAAGGCTTATCCACAGCCATCAGCCAAGTTGACCGGGACGCATTTGGAAGAAAACTTCCCCTTGCTACCAGATTACAAATGTGGCGTCTAAGGAAATGGCAAATACGCAGCAGGGTACACTCATCTATTGATAGAAACTTGGCTCAAGCCATGGCTGAGCTAGATAGACTTTCTGACAAAGTTTACATCCCGCCACCAATCAAAGAAAAAGCCGCTGTAATTTACCGCAAAGCCCTCGACAAAGGCCTAGTACGGGGCAGATCAATTGCCGCCATTGCTGCAGCCGCCTTGTATGCTGCTTGC
Source organism: Candidatus Bathyarchaeota archaeon (assembly GCA_017883615.1). Taxonomy (GTDB): domain Archaea; phylum Thermoproteota; class Bathyarchaeia; order Bathyarchaeales; family Bathycorpusculaceae; genus JADGNF01. The sequence continues at coordinate 24,742 of JADGNF010000040.1, read as the reverse complement.
CGTGGAAGCGGAACTCCAAGAACACTGCGGGAAATTGCCGAAGCCAGCTTAGTTGACAAAAAAGACGTTGCACGGTGCTATAGACTGCTGTTGCGCGAGCTTGACGTTCATATGCCGATTGCTGACCCGTTGACTTATGTTTCCAAGATTGCTGAGAAAACGGGAATTTCAGGGAAAACACAAGGTGCAGCCATCGCGATCCTGCGGGAGGCAAGGCGAAAACGTGCAGCGGCTGGAAAAGATCCTATGGGGTTGGCTGCTGCAGCACTCTACATTGCCTGCTTGCAAAACAATGAGAAGAAAACACAAAAAGACATAGCCGAAGCAGCCGGAGTAACAGAAGTCACAGTAAGAAACCGATACAAGACGCTTAAAAAGCAACTAAGTTTAGAATTGCCCGATTAAACGGGTTATTCCTCAGTTTCTTTTGTTTCTTCTTTTTCAAGTTCCATAAAAACCGTGCCCATATAGCTGCATTTGTTGCAGAAGTATTTTTGAGGCGTCAAAAAATAGTCTAGGCTGCTGGATAACTGGAGGTTTGGGCTGCCACATCTTGGGCAGTAAATGTGTTTGGGCTTGCTGTGTTTTATTGATTTGAATACATCGCGAACGTTGACTAACGTTTTCATTTTATATGACTCTAAAGGGTGTTTGGTGTTATTGGCGTTCTATGTTTTCTGCGGGGTACCCTGTTTTGATCAGAAATTCTTTTACGCGGTCACGATGGTCGCCTTGCAACATGATCGCTCCTGCTTTAGATGTTCCGCCACATGCACAATATGTTTTGAGTTTATGTGCCATGTCTGCCAAATCAGTGGTCTTCTCATCCATGCCATCGATAACGGTGGTGGGTCTGCCGAATTTCCGTGTTTCGAGGCGTATTCGGATTCTCTGTTGCTCTTTTTCTATTTCGCCACAAACACACAGGTCTTTGGGGAGTCCACAAGTCGTACAAACTTCAGCCATGACAGTTCTCACATTAGAATTGTGATGAGCAGATATATAAGAGTTTAAGAAGGATCAACGTTTATTTTTTGACGCAATCTTTTTTGTTTGCCGTTTCAACAAATGTTAATGCCGCTCACTGTTACAGAACCGGCAGCTGCACAAAGTTTTTTTTGGTGGTTTGATGTTGCTTGATTTTTCTTGTTCATTTTGGTTTGGCTTTGGAAGTGGTAATAACTCCAATTGTCCTTGAATCCCTGATAGAAAAAAAATGATCGAATACACTTGTTGAATCCTAATGATAATTTATTTCTTCCCATAAGAACCTAAAAGGGGAAATGATGCAATATTGTCCTCTGTGTCTAGAAAGCTTTTCTAAAGGGAACGCCAATATGAGCAATCAAGCGAAGAAGCTTTCAGAAGACCAAAAACAAGTAAAGTGACCCTAGTTGTTGAACATTCGAAAAAAATACGTCTTGGCGGCAGTGATTTTACTTGTCATACTGTCAGCGGCTTTCGTTAGTGCCCTCATCATTGACCAGTCTGGGGGTTTCCATCCTTTTAACCGTATTCAAGTTGCATGTGTTGGCGATAGCATAACGGAAGGAACCTATTATCCGTCTGACCTCCAAATACTTCTCGGTCACAATTATGAAGTGGGAAACTTTGGAGCTAGCGGGAGAACGGTCTTGGAAAATGCTGACAAACCATACATAAATAGCCAAGCGTTTCAGAACGCAATAGCCTTCGAACCTAAGATAGTCATCATAATGCTAGGCACTAACGACGCAAACCCAAAGTACTACTCCCAAAGTGAGAATTTCACTTCAGACTACAAAACGCTGATCGCGCAATTTGAGGTCTCCAACCCCAAGATTTGGATTGTCATACCGCCGCCAATTTTCAACAGCTCAATTGGGCCTAGCAACGAAAACCTTGTACAAGGAATAATTCCGAGAATTCAACAAATAGCTAGTGACCTTAATTTGCCCACGATCGACGTCAATTCAGCGCTTCTCAATAAACCTCAGGATTTCTGGGATGGTTTACATCCTGACGAAATAGGAGCCGAGATAATCGCGATGACAGTCTATCGAGCAATAGTGAACCCGGCATAAATTATTTTGTTTTTGACAAGAAATCCATTTTTGAATCGTTAAATCCAGACAAATAAAATTTTCAGCCTATTATTCTTCTTAAAATGGGCACTTGCTTCATAGCAACTACGCCACCTAGACTAATGAAGAGCACTATAACAGCCAGCAGAGGTGTCATGATTATCGGGTTTAATGACATGATGTTTAGAGTGAACCCAAACAGGCCTTTTTCAAACGCTTCCACAAGAATCATGTGAAAAAGGTAAACCGGCAAGGTGGTTTTCCCTATAATGTGAATCAGTCGTTTTGCGCTGGCAGGGATCTTTTCGAAAGATGCCACTGGAACAGAGGTCAAGAGCAGAAACAACGAGACCGAAGCCACAATTACGTTTGCTGTGAGATAATCGTAGAAGTAGTAGGTTTCTGGTCCAGGATATATTTGCATTAAGGCACTTGCAATCATCGTCCAAGCGAAACCAACCGCTAGCAACGCGAACAGGCGCCAACGACGCGGCTTCATCTTTATCTTTGGGAGGTAAGCACCCAAAAGGAAATAACCTATCCAACCAGGAAGGACGAACACATTATTGTTCAGGCTATACCCGAAGACATATCCTAAAGGAACAAGCCCTGAGCCAACAAACCAAACAACAAGAAGTAATTTCATTATGTTGTCGCTTGCATAAGCTACGAACACACGCAAAATTGGGGTCAGAAGGTAAAGACCGACAAGCATGTAAAGGTACCAGAAAGTAACGTATGGTCCTTGCAACATTGCAGTCACAATATAGTTCCACGAGAGGGTCGCTTTATCGAATATTACAAGCCAAATAAGAAAAACTGCACCCCAGAAGATAAACGGCAAGCCGATCCGAGCCCAACGTTTCTTGAAGAACACTTTGAGGGGCTCATTGACTTTTGAAGGTTGAAGCAGTAAGTACCCAGTCAACATAACGAAGAGAGGAACACATGGACGAGCAATAGAGTTGAAGAAATCAGATGACCACCAAGCTAGGTTAATCATATTAGTAGGAACCGCAACTGGCTCAATGGATAAGTGAAGAAGGATAACTAAGAAAATCGCGACAGAGCGTATCAGATCCACTGGAACTAGAAGTGCTTCTTGGGGCTGTAAATTCTCCATTGGCAAATTTTCGCTCTGTTTAGATTCAGCCATCAAGCCCTCAATCCCAACTTCCTTAGGTTGAAAGTAGAAAACATTCAGCCTGAATTTCCTTTTTCTAAGTTAATTTTCACTTATAAGGAATGCGCAAACCCTGCTGGAAATTCAACATGAAAACTGTTTCTCATGGAAAATTCTGCAAAAACCACATGAGCTTACCTCAGCAAATGTTTCTCACCAGTTTTGACTACTTGGCTCTAAATGCTTTGAACAAAGATGGTAAGTCAATTGACTGTTGGAAAAGATTAAATCGGCTCCTCACTAAGTTTAGCTTATGAAGGGTTTTTTGGCTTACCAGAACGAGGAAAACATGGGCTTGTTTACGGACCTCTATGAATTAACCATGTGTGCCTCCTATTTTGACAATAAGAAATTTGAACCTGCCACCTTTGATGTGTTCATCCGCAGATTGCCTCCAGGCCGCTCTTACTTTATGTTTGCTGGTTTAGAGCAGGTTCTAGGCTACTTAGAAAGTGTGAAGTTCACCAAAGAGCATACAGCCTACCTTCGTAAGCAAGGATTTGACGAGAAGTTCTTGGCTTATCTGCAGGACTTCAAATTCACCGGCGACGTGTTCGCAGTCCCTGAAGGCTCAATAGTTTTTCCCAACGAACCTCTAATTCGAGTAACTGCACCAATAATTGAAGCACAACTTATCGAAACCTTCCTACTAAACACAGTTAACTTGCAGACAATGATTGCCACCAAAGCTTCCAGAGTTGTGTATGCGGCAAAAGGTAAATCTGTTGTTGAGTTTGGACTACGTAGAGAACACGGCATTGACGCAGGTATGAAAGTTGCACGAAGCAGTTACATTGCAGGATGTCAAGGCACCAGCAACGTTCTTGCAGGCATGGCATACGAAATTCCAGTTTACGGAACTATGGCACACAGCTTCATTATGTCTTATGAAAAGGAACTGGACGCGTTCCGTGCATTCGCTAACACCTTCCCCGCTAAAGCCACACTGCTCATCGATACATATGATGACAAAGCAGGAGCACAAAAAGCAACTATTATCGCAAAGGAACTCGAGAAGAAAGGCATGAAGCTTATCGGCGTTCGATTAGACAGTGGAGACTTGGCGGATACTAGCAAAGCAGTTCGGATTCTCCTAGATGCGAAAGATTTGGGCTATGTTATCATTTTCGCCAGTGGAGACCTAGACGAATATAAAATATCTGAACTCCAAAACACGGGTGCAAAGATTGACGCCTTCGGGGTAGGAACAAAAATGGGGACCTCCGCCGACTATCCCTATATAGATGTCATTTACAAGCTGTGCGAAACCATGAACGGCAAAGGAGAATTTTGCCCCATTATGAAACTGAGCAAAAACAAGAACACTCTACCTGGAAGAAAACAAGTTTATCGAGTCACAGACGCAAAAGGCAACTACATTAATGACATCATAGCGTTGGCAAACGAACAGTCCAAGGGAGAACCGCTACTAGTGAAGGTAATGGAAAACGGAAAACTCACGTACAATCTGCCTTCGTTAAACGATATCAGAACCTCAGCTGCCGCAAACATCGCAAAACTTCCCGCCAAATACAAGCAATTGACTAGCCACTCACAGTATCCTGTCGAGTTAAGCCAAGCCTTGGAAGATTTGGTTGCCAACCTGAAAAGAAAGATAACGGAAAACGAAATCATTGCCGACCAACCTGAGAAGCAGTAGTGAAGGCGTGAATCGGAAGTGAGTTGGCAAACACTTAAAAGCGGTTTTGGAATGGGTAAATGCTACTGAGAAGAGCGATATTATGCAGAATTGTCCAGCGATAGTGGCTGTGGGTCGAACAAAGTTTGGGGAACATTATGGCAAAGAGCCAGAAAAACTGATTGAGGAAGCCTGGCTCGCCGCGTCACAGTCATGCGGTTTAGAACGAAAAGATCTAGAAGCCTGCTATATGTCAGACTGTTTTCTCCCAATCACTAACAAACTCGGCTTAGAAGAAGGCTTCCTATCGGAATTGACGGAACTGCATGTTCCCATGGAAGTAACCCGCTCTGTTAGTGCCGCCCTTTTAACTGCGTGCCACGCCATACGCGCAGGCGTCTACAGCACTGTCCTCGTTGGCGGCATAGAAAAAATGACTGACCGATGGGACAAAATCCGCGACGACCTTATGCTACTAGAAGACCCCTGGAGTTATTACGCTGGATGCACACCAGAATCAAACCACGAGCTTATGCTTAGGGCTTACACCAAAAAATATGGAATAACGGGCGAAAACCTCGAAAAACTCAATATTGCACTAGCACAGGTTGCCGTGAAAAACCACGCTAACGCAACAAAAAACGAGTACGCCCAGTTCCAAAGAAAAATAACTCTTGAGCAAGTTTTGAGTGCACGGAAAGCAGCGCGGAAATCGCTGGGACTCTACGATTTTGCACCCATATCGGACGGCGCTTCGGCCCTGATTCTCACCAGCTCAGAGAAAGCCAGGAAGCTAACTGACAAGCCAGTCCAAATCTGCGGAGTGACCTCAGCCACTGACTACCTGAATTATCCAGCCAGAGAAGACTTAACCCGTTTCTTGGCTACCAAAATCGCCATGGAGAAAGCCACCGAAATGGCTAAAGTGAAACTTTCTGACATAGAGATACTCCAACTTTATGACCAATCCACTTTTGCGGAAATGGTTTCCCTTGAAGACTTGGGTTTCTGCGAACAGGGAACCGCGTGGAGGAGCATCTATGACAGCTGCCAAGACTACAAAGGCTACTATGAGGTAAATGGCAGGAAACTTTTTACTAATCTTAACGGCGGCTTGAAAGCAGACGGTAACCCACTTGGAGCAACCGGCGGTGCTCAACTCTTCGAGATTTTCAAGCAGCTACGGGGAGAAGCAGGCAATAGGCAAGCAATCACAGATAAGGAACCGCGGTTTGGTTGTTCGCTGGAGTTTGAAGGATTTGGCACCAAAAGCTACGTCTCGATATTGGGGAGGAACTAGAATTGAGCAGCGAGCCAATAGAGCGCAGAGTCAGCTACCTCGGCGACAGGTTAAAGGCGAGCAAGTGCCAAATATGCGGCAAAGAATATTTTGAGATTCGAGATTATTGCAGTAACTGTGGACGCAAAAGCTACATGAGAATGTCCTCAGTTGACCTTTTCAACGATAAAGGAAAACTGGAACTTTGTACCCTTGTCACGGAACCCACTAACAAATTCACCAAGCTCGATAGTTTCGTCTACGGAATCGTTTCTTTCCATGGCGGCAAAATCCGAGTGCCTGGCAGACTCACCGACCAAATTATAAAACCCGACCAAGAAGTCGATCTCTCTGCTTTGGAGGGTAGAGAAGTTATTCCAAGGTTCCGCAGGCGGTATACTGTAAATAAAAGTGACGTTGTCCCAACTATTTCATTGGCATTCTCTTTGGCAGACGAATACTACCCGCATCAGGAATACTTGGTTAGCGAACAGAACAAAGAATACAAATTGCCCGGCATTGTGGGCTATGGTGTCTACACTTCAAGGTTCAGAATAAAAGAAGGCGGTATCGAACGAGCTGTCCCATTCACCGACGAAGATTCGATAACTGCAGCGGTGGAAGCAGGAAAAACAGCGCTTATACATGCGGGCATAGACAGTGCAAATGTAGGAAAAGTCTATGTTGGCTCTGAATCCAACCCTTACGCTGTTAAGCCCATCGCCTCCAAAGTCGCACAGGTTCTAAAGCTCGGCGAAGAAGACGGAGATGTCCAAGGTGTAGACGCGGTGGACACAGAATTTGCGTGCAAAGCAGCCACAAGCATGCTTAAAGATGCAGCTGCATTGGTAAGCTACCCCGGGTCTGGCATCAGAAACGCAATGGTCATTGGCGCTGATAACAGTCAAGCAGCACCCCGAGGCTGCCCAGGAGGGGAATTGGACCTCTTTGTCGGCTATGGCGGAGCAGCGTTTGTCCTTGGCAAACATGATGTCATTGCGGAAATCGAAGGCTGGTATTCAGTCACTTCAGATACGCCCGATTTCTGGCGTCGTGACGGCGAGCCCTACCCAATGCACGGGGGAAGATTCACCGGAGACCCAGCGTACTTTAAACATGTCAGAAAATCTGTCACCAAACTCATGGAGAAAATGAATTTGAAGCCACATGACGTCAACTATTTCGTGCCTCACCAACCCAACCCTGCTTTCCCAGTTAAGGTCGCCAAGGAACTAGGGTTCCGAGACGAGCAATATACCTGCTCACTTCAGGTGAACAAGTTTGGCAACACCTACAGCGGATGCTCCCCAGTAGGGCTAGCAGCCGTGCTCGATCTAGCTCAGCCAGACGAACAAATATTGCTAGCAAGCTATGGTTCAGGCGCCGGAAGCGACGCATACCTGCTAAGAACGACAAGTCAGCTTCTTGATAAGAGGAAACGCCAGAAAATCAGCGTGAAATCCTTAACCGAAAACCCGTTTGCCCAATTCGTTGACTACACAACTTACCGACGCTTAAAGCAAGGCATGTAACAAAAACTTATTAGTTCCCTAAGTGAAAGTGGTAGGCGGAGCCTAAGCAAATTGTTTGCTACTGACATCCTTAAAGTACTATACGCACCGCACAAAGTGTTCAAGGAGATTACCCACAACCCAAAATATTGGGGCCCACTTCTCATCATCATAATTTTTGCAGCCTTGCAAACCGGACTTTACTATTCCCAGTATTCAAGAACATACTACGAAGAAACCTACCCCGCAACTGCACAAGTCGGAGGTCTCCAAACGGGCAGTCAACTGACCGCTTGGACCGACACCCCCGCTTTGTGGGCAACAACTCCAACGGCCTCAGTGACCAACAACGTACTTGACATTATGAATACGACGTTTTACGGAAATAACAGCCTCCAATTCGAAGTCACAAACAGCAGCACACTATCCATGAAAATAAGCAACCTTAACGGCTCCGTGAACTGTGGACAAGACGGTTTCCAAGACTTGTATCTGCAAATAAAAATCGTCCAACCCAATGGAGCTCCATCAAACACAACAATTCAACTTTATTCAGGCGCTTCCAGCTACTTCCAAACCGACTTAACGACAATACTCTCCAACGAAACGTCAACTGTATGGAACAACATAACCATTCCAGTCGGCAAAGGAACTTGGCAAATCACGGGCAATCCAACTTGGTCAGAAATAACAGGTATTCAACTGAACCTGTCCTATTCCGAAGCAACTAATACGACGGTCCGAATGGGTGGATTATTCTTCCGAGGATTGTACGAGACGCCAATTGAAGCCATAGGCGCGGCGGGTTTCACTGCAAGCGTACTTTTCTCAGGTTTATTTACGTTCATTGTTCAGTGGCTAGCCCTTTCAGTGGTATTTTTCCTGATACTTAAAGTCATGAAGGGACAAGCAACTTGGAAGCCACTGTTCGTTGCCATTGCGTTTTCCTTGGTAACTTTAGTAGTAGAAACCTTGATTCTCCTCGCGGGCACAGCAACATTGCCTGCACAAATTCACTACCCCTTTGAATTCACCTACAGCTTCCAACTGAGCTACACCCCCGATATCGTGTCAATGTTTTCAGCAGCCTCTCAAACCGTCTACAATTCAGTCATAGCCATAGACCTTTCAACATTGACTTTGCTCACAACAATCGTAGCGATCGGAGTATATGTGTGGATAACGCTCATAGGCTCAACAATTATCCGCGCATTAACAGAGTTCACATGGACAAAAAGCATTCTCGCATCTGCAGCAAGCGTCGTCCTATCATACATCATCTTGAGCTTACTCGCAGCGTTCGGCTTAGTTTAGCAAAGTAAATAGTCAAAACGGGAAAACTCGTTTTTCTTTTTCTTTGTCCCCAATAAACTAACGAAGCGATGGTTAGCAAGATTTATATGATTGGGGGCTTTTCTGCAAAGTAAAGTCAAACTGTCAGAACCGCAAGTTCTCATAGTCAAGAAAACAAGGAGAAGTTAACGTGAAAATAAAAGAATTACAAACCGGAATGAAACAAGTCGAAGTAGAAGCCGACGTAGTTGACAAAGGCAACCCACGACAAGTCCAATCCCGATTCGGCAACGAAACTTTAAACGTAGCAGACGCAGTTATCCAAGACGACTCAGGAAACATAAAGTTGACATTATGGAACGAGCAAATCGACCAAGTCAACGTCGGAGATAAAATCAAAGTAGAGAACGGTTATGTTACCAGCTTTAAGGGTGAAATCCAGCTGAACGTGGGAAAGTTCGGCAAACTCACAGTTCTCTAAACGCCCCAAACATTAGGGCGTCTCATTTCACAGTCACAGTTTTAACGCGAGGTGATAAAATTATGGTAGAAGATATTGGAGGCGGCCGGGAAGCAGAAGAAGGCGCTCGTGGACCACGCGGTTTTTCCCCGAAACCAGTTAAGATTGACGAAGAATACGAAATAGACATCAAAGAGATGAGTCAACGAGGCGAAGGCATAGCCCGCATAGAAGGGTTAGTCGTTTTTGTTCCTCAAGCTAAACTTGGTGACCACGCTCGCATTCGAATCACGCGGATAAGCAGAAAATTCGCCGAAGCGGAACTGGTTGAGAGGCAGAAACACGAAGAAAAAGAAACTGGGCCCCTATAGAGGAGCAGAAGTTTCCTTCACAATCTTTTCTTTAACTTGTTTTTAGTTCATCTAAGAATTGTTTTAGATCCACGTTGCTGTTTCCGTTGTCGTCTACGAGTTTCTGCTTTGCGGGTGGATTGGTCAAGTAGAAGGGGACTCGTTTGCTGTAGCGTTCTTGGAAGGTGGGTTCCAACTCGTTCTTGTAGAAAACGCCTATAGGAATGCGATCGCCCCATTCCTGAGTTTTCTCCAGAGCCGCCATTTTCTTTTTGAAATCTTCGTTCCAGTCTTTCACGACGGGGTCCCAGCCGATTTCGTCCAGCTTGTAGAGTCGGCTCTGTGGCTTGCCTTGTGCGTCTTTGCGGTCTTCTCCGGCGTACCAGTCTTTAGTGGTTATGTCGTTGTATGTAGGGCAGGGCTGCAGGCATTCTACAAAAGCCATTCCTTTATGCTGAACGGCTTGCTTAATCGTGTCTTTTAAATGGCGAACATCGTAGGCGTAAGACCGCGCGGCGAAAGTAAACCCTGAAATCAACGCCAACCCGATTGGATTAACAGGCTCATTTATGTTGGGTCTTGGCAACGCCTTGGTTTTCTCGTCGCGTCGAAGAGTAGGGGAAGCTTGTCCTTTAGTTAATCCGTAAACGCCGTTGTTGTGAATGATGTAGGTCATGTCTAAGTCACGCCGTCCTGCATTGACGAAGTGACCTGCCCCGATACCTAGACCATCACCGTCGCCGCCTATCGCTACAACTTCCAAGGCTGGGTTAGCCGCTTTTATCCCCATAGCAAATGGGAGGGCTCTACCGTGGAGAGTGTGAACGCCGAAGCATTTGACGTTGTGCGGCTCTTTGCCCGAGCAGCCTATGCCTGAAACCATCACGATCTGATGCGGTTCCAAACCGAGCTCCGCGAAAGCCATTTGCACTCCGTTCATGATGCCGAAGTCGCCGCAACCTGGGCACCAGTCCGCATAGACATCTGCAACTTTGAAATCTATGGGTTTAAGAACCAAACATCAACACCTGCCTTTCGGCTGCCTGATCAGTTAAAACAAGCTTGAGCGCATCGTATACTTCTGTTGTGGTCATGGGACGACCGGTGTACTTGAGGATATGGAAGTTGGGCGTTACGCCTGTTTGCTCTTTCACAACTTGCCCGAGCTGTCCATTGTAGTTGTGCTCTATGTCGATTACGCGTTTCTTGCCTTCCAGCACTCTTTTGATTTCGCCTGTTGGAAACGGAATAATCATGCGTATCTGCACAAAACCCAAACGCAAACCTTCCTCTTGGAGCAGATTTATGGCTTCGATTATTGCACCTTTGGGCGAACCCCAACTAAGAACGACACTCTCTGCTTTTTGATCTCCATAGAACCCCAGCTTATCCTCAATTGGAACTTCTTTTTCTACCAGTTCAAGTTTCTTCATACGTTTCTCCATCATCATCTTTCGGTTGGATGGCTCTTCACTGATGTGTCCTTCCTCGTTGTGTTCGTCTCCCGTGTACCAGTGCACGCCGTTTTTAGTTCCAAGCATCACCCGTGGCGAAATCCCGGTTTCCGTGAACTGGAATCTGCGGTATTCTTTGCCTTCAAGGTCTTTTTCAGTGAGGATTGATCCGCGGTCAATTTTGAAATTGGCATAATCGAAAACAGGGAACGTTTGGGAACAGTTTGCCATGGCTTTGTCAAGCAGATGGATTACAGGAACTTGGTATTTTTCGGCGAGATTAAACACCTTGGCTGCATCGTAGAAGCATTCTTTGATGTCGCCCGACGCGAGGATTATCCGCGGAAATTCACCGTGGCCTGCGTGCATCACAAACCTCAGATCCGCCTGCCCATGTCTTGTGGGTAGCCCTGTTGCCGGGGCACCACGCTGGTAGTAAGTGATGACGACTGGGACTTCGCTGTTGCCTGCCCAGCTAAGCCCTTCGACCATCAACGAGAACCCAGGCCCCGAAGTGGATGTGGCTGCTCTTGCACCTGTTAAGGCCGCACCCGAAGCTGAGTTAATGGCAGCAATTTCGTCTTCGGTTTGGATTACCAATATGGCTTCGTCTCCGCCGCTGGTTTTGAGGATTTCGTGGGCTTCCAAGTACTCGCTTTCGTCTGCTGCAGGCGTGATTGGATAATAGGTTTGTACTCTACAACCACCTAAAACCTTGCCCATTGCCACAGCTTGGTTTCCGGTGAGGAAGATGCGTTCTTCGGTTATGCTGATTTTTTCTAGTCTATGCTTGAAGTTGTCTTTGAAAGTTTCAGTTGCGTAGTCGTATGCGTGATTGAAGGCGAGGGCGTTCATGTCAGCGATCTTGCCTTTCTCCGAAAACGTATCCAGAACCGCCTTCTCGCCTAGGGCACGGTCGTATTTTAGAAGCGAGAATGAGATGCCGATTGTGAGGACGTTTATCATGCGGGTGATTTTGCTGATTTGTTCGACGCCCAGTTTCTTTCCTATCTGAATGAGTAGAGCCATGTATGGCACGGGGAAGACGTGTACGTCGCGTTTTTTGGAGTATTCGAGCCAATCATTGACGGTTTCGCCTAGGGCGTTTTCCTTCATGAATTTGCCTATTTCGGTTTTGAATTCGGGAGGCAAAGTGGGAATATCAAGCACCTTCGTGTTCAACTGGGCGGAATCTACTATTATGCCACCTTCTGCAACAACTTCATTCATGTGACGCACCACCGTTTCCGCGTCGAAAGCCGCCAGCAAATTCACGTCATTCACGTTTGCCAAAAGCGGCTGCGTGGATATGCGTTGATGGAAGTAGCTATGTAAGCCTTTGATGTTGCTGTGGTATTCGCGTCTACCAAACACGTAGAGTCCGCCGTATCCGCAGGCGCGACCAAAAACGTTTGAGGCAGTGTCGACGCCACTACCTTGCGGACCGCCCGCCATCCAGTTTATGCTCTTAATAACCATTGAAATTTCACCTAGACAAATGAAACGAACGAGATGCCTGATTATCCGCCCGTTGCTCTAGCGTAGCCTTTACAGCAGTTGCATCCAGAAGTTTCGCCGCAGTATGGACATGCGCATTTGCAGTCGTCTATTGGTTGACTGCATTTTTCACAACGAGGCAGATCATCATTTTCTTTTTTCACTCAATCGCCTCTATACCAAAAAGGTGGCGTTGCCGCCGAATTAAGGTTTCGGAAATTGGGAAACCGTTTTCAGTATTTCGCTGCCCATCCAAATTACCTACGACTTTCGTTACGTGGGTTGGGTACCATTCTTTCTGATGTGACGTTATTTTTGGTGTTGCGTTTCTTGCCCCTTGAGAAAGGGGCTGACACCTAACCTGACAAAACCGTCAGAGTAGTACATTCATTTACAGATACGATTAAAAATGCATCGCCAGTAATACCATGGGGAGATAAGCAAGGTGAAACTAAACAAAAGCGTGTTGGCGTTGGGTTTGGCTTTTGTTATGGTTTTCTCAGTTGCTGGCTTGATTCATATACAAAGAGAAGCAGACGCGGAGTTTCAGTCTACCGTCCATGGCGTTAATGCCCAGAACCTAAGCGTTAGAGCCCTTTATTCTATCCTCAAACATCCCCTGCAATATGGTGAGTTACTAGTTTACTCCCTGCCCAGCAACACCCAAACAGTTTTTGAAAAAGCACCTCTCCAAGACAATAACACCCGAACAGAAATCTACAACTTCATCAACAGCAACCCAGGAATCCAATTCCGAGCGATATGCGGCGGCTTAGGCTTATCCATCGGCGTGGTCCAGTTTCACCTTGCGCAATTGCAGAAAAGCGGGTTAATAACCAGTTTCCGCAAAGGACGATATAAGCGGTTCTTTACTGCACGCAAATTCACGCGCAAGGAGATGGATACAATTGCAGCTCTGAGGCTAGATACAGTTAGGAACATCTTGAAGGCGTTGCTAAACGGAAAACGTGTTTCCCATCATGAATTGGCTATGCAAGTAAGCATTTCTTCTCAGGGTTTGACTTGGCAGATGAACCGTTTGCGAAAAACGGAGCTTGTCCAAGAATGCCGAAACGGATTGAATGTAACTTACTCCCTAAGTCAAACTTACGCGGGGTTGGTTATGGAAACGATCGCCCTTTTAGAAAGTTAATGATTGACAATACGCAATTAGTTCTAAAGTTAAAAGATGTAAAGAATTGAGTTTACTCTTTTTCTGACTCTTTCTCTTCGTCGCTGCCATAGTAAGCGTTCAGCAGTATAAGCGCAAGTGTGACAAACGTAGCAGTCATCATAACGCCGATGAGTATCTGGAAGTATCCACCTAAGTCCATGCAAGGTTCCTCTTGGATGCTATTTCATGTAGCATTTAGGTATTTAAACTTAGACATGAACCAGCAACTTCAGATACCTTAGACCGATTTTTCTGTCTCCGTGAAAAGATGTTCAAGCGAAATTTACGTGTGATTTTTAGCGGGCGTTTTCCACTCTTTCATCAACGAATCATAAAGCTCATCCCGCTCGTCAAGGTTCTCAAACCAGCCCAGGTTTCGCGCAATCTTCTGCGCAATCAAGTGATAGCACAAATGAATTCTTCTGTCTAGAACCCGGAAGTAAAAGTCATCGCACATACAAAACTCCGCTTCAGGCATCAGCAGGTAGTCTCTTTCGCGACCCACCACTATCCAGACGACGCGGTTGCTGGGTCGAAAATAATATTTTTTGATTCGATTCTCCTTAAGCGCTTCTAACGCTTTGGTAAAACGTTGCCCGAAAAGGTCGTAGAGGTCGGTTAGGTTTTTGCCCGATAGTTTGTCTTCTGCTTTTGCATGTTTACATATCAGGTTTAATTGGTCAATTTCTGAGGTTTCGGTTTTATCGGTTGTCGTCATGCCAAGCACATACTTGCACAGATTACAGGGACCAGGAATTGGGTTTTAGCCTATGTTTATGGGTTCATCATGCGGCTTGGAAGATTCCATTTTAGGAATAACAACTTCCAGCACACCATTCTTGTAGGTGGATTTGGCTTCTTTCACTTTGACTTTCGCGGGCAACTTGACTTCTTTGCCATACTTGTAGTTGACCGTATCAACGCTGATTTCCAGCGAATCCTCGGTCCCGTGCAGTTTTATGTCGCTTTTCTCCACGCCCGGTAGCTCCACAACCACGCGGACATCACCGTTAGTCTCCATCACGTCCACCAGGGGTTCACGTTCCTCTTTGACTTGTGGGAGCCCTTCAAGGGATTTTTTGATGTTGCCAAACTCCTGGATTTCAGGTTTCCCGTCAGGCCCAATTTTCATGCTGTATCCATACACGAAGGGACCAAATTCTTTAACGGTGCTGCCGTCTGGGAGTTTGCGTTCCTTAACGTAGTCTTTGGGGACTTTCTCGGTGAAGTTTTTTAATTCTTTATCCATCATTTTTTCCATTTCACGGAATACATGGTCAATATCGCCAAAGAATGGGTCTTGGTCGAATGGGCGTCGACGACGTCTTGCCCAATCAGGGTAATCTTCATCGTCTGAAGACATATTTACAAATCACCACATTGAAACATGTGCGTTTTCCGCGCCAATAAGGTTTGCCATGAAATACAAGCTAACCAAACATTGCAAAGCGAATGGTTATGAAACTTCAACTACTGCTTTTCCTTAGCAACTGAGCTTGGAATCCAAAGGGAACTCTTGAATTGATTTGCCTTTTTTGGCGATGGTTTTTTGTTTAGTTAGTTGCAATCCACAAGTATTTAATATTACGATACAAATGAAGTTTCATTCGATTATTCCAATTCCGAGTTCGATAGGTCTTGAATCCAACCCCTAAGAAACAGATAAAGTCTAGTTCAACTCAATTCGATAGTGGAAAATGCGTTCATGAAGCGGAACGTCGTTGCCATATGCTTTTTGAAAAGAATCAGGATGCTGCTCTTTTGGCGACGCCTAACGGAAGGGTCCTCGCAGCAAATTCTAAAGCCTGCCAAATGTTTGGCATGACTGAGGACGAACTGAAAGTTAAAGGCATCGAAGAAGCTGGATCAAGTAACGAGTTGATAACTGCGTTGAAAAGAAAAACGGACTTAACAAAGACTGTTTTCACTTTCAAACGCAAAGGTGGCTTAACTTTTGAAGGCGAAGTTTCCATCAGTTTCTTTGGTGATTGCGACGGTGTCACGAAGGTGAGCATTGTGATCAGGGATGTCACGGAGCTTAGAAAAACTGATCAGGAATTCAAAGAAAATGAAGAAAAATACCGTAACTTGTTCGAACATATGATTAACGGTTTTGCCTATTGTAGAATCATTACAAACAAGGAAGGGGAACCAACAGATTTTATTTACCTCGAAGTTAATGATGCCTTCGAAAGATTAACCGGAATCAAGAAAAAAGAAGTCTGTGGGAAAAAAGCCACCGAAGCATTTCCGGGCATTAAAGAGGTCCACCCAGAATTATTCGGAATTTATGCCAGGGTAGCTTTATCAGGGAAGCCCGAACAATTTGAGATTTACTTTAAACCACTGAGTATTTGGTTGTCAATTTCAGTTTATAGCCCCAAAAAGGGCTTCTTCGCTACAGTGTTCGAAAATACTACGGAACAGAAACAAAACGAAAAGAAAATCGAAGAACACTCCGAGGGTCTTGAATTAACTGTTGCCAGCCGAACCCAAGAGTTAACGGAAACTCATGAACGTCTTCTGAAAGCTGAAAGATTCGCGGCCATTGGAGAGCTAGCGGGTATGGTTGGACATGACCTCCGAAACCCTTTAACGAGCATAAGGAACGCTGCTTACTACCTCAACCGGAGACGGGGCACGTCGGCGGATGAAAAAGAGAAATTGATGTTCGAAATAATAGACAAATCCGTTGAACATGCAAACAAGATCATTGGCAACCTTCTCGAGTATGCGAGGGAAATCACAGTTGAAATCGAAGAATGTACTCCGAAATCTCTTATTGACTACGTTCTGTTGATTACCCAAATTCCTGTGAACGTCAAAATCCACGATCACACTGAGGATAAACCTACAATGTGGTTAGACGCAAACAAGATGGAGAGAGTCTTCATTAACTTAATACAAAACGCCGTTGACGCAATGCCTCAAGGCGGAGCTTTAGAAATAACCAGCGAGCAGAAAGGTGAAAACGTTGATTTTACCTTTAAAGATACAGGCTCAGGAATGACGGATCAAACTAAAGCCAAAATATTTCTGCCTCTATTCACAACTAAAGCTCAGGGCATGGGTTTTGGTTTGGCTATTTGCAAACGCATCGCAGAAGCACACGGTGGAAAAATCACGGTGGACTCTATTTTGGGTAAAGGAACAACATTTATCATCACACTACCAGCTGAGCAAAAGATGCAAATTCAAGATGGACGAAGTCTAATACTACAAAATCCTGGCGAGCAAGAAAAGAGCGAGTTACTGCCATAAACGATTCTTGTGTTATGCATGCCTAAGCTGATTTAGCGTCCCAAGATAAGTGCCGTCCAAAAGATACAGTTCCGCATTGTCGACTTTAACTGCTTCTGACCGGAGAACCGGACCGATGAGTGTTTCGGCACCGAATTCTTTTCCGGGGCTAGTTTCATTTACCGGTCTGCCACCTAAGAAGTCGTTGAAGCTTGGCATAATGAACATCTCCTCACTCCGAAGTTTAACATTGTAGTGTTTTTGAAGGGTTTCTTCGAGGGTCCCTTCGACCTTGACCTTGTGTTTTCGTAGTAGAGTCTTGGCTAAGGCTTCAGCGTTGCAGTCGACGCGCATCCAAGCTTGCCGCGTCAGTCTAAAACCCGCTGGGTCGCGGAAAACTACGACTGGATGCAGATGCCCCATGACTAGCGTTTTGCAACCTAAAAGCGCAGGAGAGGGCCATTTGTGTCCATGAAACAAACCTACATCGCCCACGGTTACGCCTGTGGCTGGGTGCATTTCGACGTTTTCAGGCAGCATAGGCTCCAGGTTGGCGTCGTGGTTGCCTCGGATTACGCCGATTTCCCGAACGTGATTTTTGATTTCGTTAAAGAAGTCTGGGATGTCTCGCCATTCGCCGGGTTCTGAAGTCATCACTGTGTACTTGACGTCGCCCACGATTAGCAAAGCATCAGGCTTATACTCCACGAAAACGTCGACGAGTTTCTTGAGAATTTTGGGAGTTTGGCTTGGCACGTGAATGCCTTTTTCCTGAAGCGACATCTCCCAACCCAAATGTGGATCAGCAATAACTAGCGTCTTCTTTGTTTCCGTTTTGATTAGAGCTGCGGGGTGGGGCAACAGAAGACTAAACATTGAAATTCCTTACTTTGGCTTGATTCGACTTAAGATTTCTTTGTGAATTTGGGAGTTTCCTGAAGCCACAAACGTTAGAGTATTTTTAGGGTCTAATTCGGCTTCGACGGGTTTCCCCTCCGGTGTTGAAATTGTTCCGCCAGCTTCCTTGAGCACCAGAAAGCCCGCAGCCACATCGGTTGTCCGCAGTTTCCCGCGGATATCCACAAAAGCGTCGGTTAAACCTTCAGCTACAAAACAAAGCTCCAGAGCGTTGGCACCGAAATGTCGGATGTGCTTGGTTTCCTGAATTAGATCCGACAGTTGTAGGGCGATTTGTTTGGCTTTGTATGTGTTAAGGTCTAAGCCTACGACGGCTTCTGAAAGTGACGTAACGGTTGATGTTGAGATTTTCGCTTTGTCGCGAAATGCCCCTCTGTCTTTTACTGCTGTGTATGTGGTTCCGTGGAACAAATCCGTCACCATTCCGGAGTGAACGTCGGAAAGTTGGGGTTTGTTAGAAATGGCGATAGAGGAGCAGAAGAAGGGTAACCCTCGGATGAGGTTTGTGGTCCCGTCAATGGGATCAATTGTAATATAGCAGCTTTTAGGTCGGTTACCGTATTCTCTTATGCCTGACTCCTCACTGACTAACGTGAAAGAAAGGGCATGTTGGAGGAGAACTTCAACTATAGCTTTCTCCGCTGCCAGATCGACTAGCTTCATTTTATCTCCGCCGGCACCGGTGCCTAAGTCAGGTTGTGGTTCCTTTTGGGTTTTCAATAGCGGACAGACATGTTTTCGAACATTATCTTTGCATTGAAGCAGGATAGGGAGCCAGTCGTTTTTCAATTCCATAAGTTGACCTTCAAGATGATATGTGCAGGGAACAAAATAACGATTGCCATTTCATCGCAGCAGGTAAAGCATGAAAGGAAAATAGTTCTGCTGACAGAAACGGCGAATTCGCCAAAAGTTTGGTGCCGCAACCCATTTTTGAGAGTACCGCAAACTGGAGAAGTTGGGTGGTGCCGGGGACGGGATTCGAGCCCGCGACCTCTGGTATAGAGCGTATGGCCCTTTGTATCTCCAGATTATGAGTCTGGCGCCCTAGCCAGGCTAGGCTACCCCGGCAACCGTTTTAGCGGATAAGTTTACTTGTGCGGCATCATTTATACTTTAACGCCTGCGGCACAGTTCTTTGGATTGGATTGCGGCATAAATAGCTCTAAGGCCAATCTTGTCAATGTTGCTGAAAAAAGGTTTTTGTTTTAGATTCTTTTGCGTTCAAGCTTCTCGACGGTTGAGGCTTTTCCGATATAGACAATGTCGGTTAAGCCAATGAACAAGCCCGTTTCAACTACCCCCGGAATCATTTTCAACTGATTGTCTAGCAATTTGGGGTCTTTTATGTTGCCAAACGTTGCGTCCATGATGGCGCATCCGTTATCTGAAATTACGGGTCCTAGCTTCCCTTTGGTTTCTCGGAGCAGTGGACTTCCTCCGAGTGCTTGAATGCGGTTTTGAACGAGGGCAATTGCGAACGGAAGAATTTCTATGGGAACGGGCTGGCCGTTTTCGCCTAGGACTTTGACTTTTTTCTTTTCGTCGGCTATGAAGATGTTTTTTCGGGCGGATGAGGCTACGATTTTTTCTCGGGCAAGTGCGGCGCCCATGCCTTTTATCAGGTTAAGGTTGGGGTCGATTTGGTCTGCGCCGTCGATGTTTACGTCTATTTCTGGGTGCTCTTCAAGGGTGGTTATGGGGATACCGTTTTGGACGGCGAGTTGGAAGGCTTGGTAGCTGCTGGGGATGCCAAGGATTTGGAGGTTTTGGTGTTTTTTGCGTTCGCCTAGGGCTATTATGGTGTAGGCGGCGGTTGTTCCGCTTCCTAAACCGACAATCATGCCGTCTTTAACGTGTTCTGCCGCTGCGTATGCGGCGTTTCGTTTGGGGGCGTCGGGTGAAGTTTGCATTTATGATTCCATCTCCATTTGTCCCAGTTTATTCATAACTTCGTCAATCTGGTTACGGATAGCGTCAATACGCATTTCCGCTTCGGTTTTCTGTTTCTCCGCGGGAGCTTTCTTGGGTTTTTTGGGTTTCTCTTTTTCTTCAGATCCTGCTTCCCGGGCTGTTTCTTCCTCTTCTTCGTCTTTCTCCATCTGGTCAGGCATTGTGGGTGCTTGGGGTTTGGGCATTTGGATTCTGACTTCTTTGATGGGTTTGACGTCGATTCGAGTGCGGAGTTCGTCGACTTTGCTAGTTATTTCGCCGAAGCGTTCACTGAACAGTTTCATGAGGTCTTCTTGCATGCTTTCCAATTCGTGGAGGGCAACGATGCCTTCGTCTTTTGCCATGGAGTCTTTGATTGTCATCATGCGGTTTTTGTAGCTGCTGGCGAGGCGTTCACGCTCTATCTCGGTGATTTTGCCTTCTGCTTGGGCTTCGTAGAGGTGTCTTATGGCGTCGGCGACGATTTCCCGTTCTAAATCGAGGATGCGCAGTTCATCTTTGGCTTTGGTGGCGTCAGTTGATTGGACGCTTTTTGCTAACCGGTAGCGGGAAGAACTAAGCGACCCGGTAAGCATGGGGTCCAATTCAGCGGGGGTTTTGGAGGGTTTGAGGGTGGGTTTTTGGCTGCGTCTGCGCATTAGCAAGATTAGGCTTACGCAAGCGGCTAATGCGATTGCCGCCACTACGGCTAGTGCTATGATGATTGCGGTGTCGTCGAGAGCCATGATTTTCCTCTGTACTCACATTGCGTACGATGTATATAAAAATTAAACAAACAACACCAATCCGCATATTTTGGTGGTTCTTTGGCTGTTTTGTGGCTAGTAACCTGTTAACATTTGATCGATTTTCTAGGAACGTTTTTTATGTGATTTGCTTGGTCGCCAACTGCTACTCTTGCGTTTTTCAGCCTATACCCCCTCCCCTCCTTTTTCCGCGGCGTTCGTTTTGGGTTGATTTTTTGTTTCTGCGTTCGATTTGGGTTTTTTCCACGGTTTAAAAAGGGTTAAAATGTGTAGAATTGGGTTAATCTGGTGCGTTTTGGTAAATGTAGGTAAAAATGCAGAAAGTTCATTTAATTGAATTTGGCTCATTGTCAGTTTCTTATGAGAATAAACGGGGACTCTTAGGAACGAGAGTTTAGAGATAGAAGCGGCTTGAAGTATTGGCGCTAGTTGTTTGGTACGGTTTGGAAAACGGGGAGTGTTTTGTCCCTGAAGAAATGTTTAGTCAGGGCAGAATCTTTAATGCTGATGCAGCATTTTGTTAAACAGTACAAGCTCACCTCACGGAAACAGATGGGCTGAATTCATGTCAAATTAAATCGTCAAAACAGTTGTGAGAGTAAAATGGTATATTATCTTTTGGCTATAAAGTATTATATTGGCACCAAAAAGAAAGTAAGGCGTTTCAGGGCCTTCAATGTTTCATCTCAAGAATTATGCGAACGCTATGTGGATCCTTATAACAAGAATATGCCTTTCTTAGTGTCTGGAAAAAAGATCATGTCGACACAAATCGAGCAGTTCTTAGTTTTTTCAAGTCCTCAAATTATCGATCAAGAGATGCTTCTTTCAACTGGAGTGAAAATAGGCGAAGAAAAACACGACGTTATGGTGAATTATCTTCGTAAAGGAGAATTCAACGTAACGGAAGTCACGTCTGAGTTTCTTCTTTTAAAGGCGTCATAAACAGAAAATCGAGGCTTCGGCGGACCGACGACCACCATAACTCCGAGATGTCAGGCCCTGCAGGTATATGCAAAAGTCGGTTTAGGCGAGAATGCTCATAGTTACGATTCAACTTAAGAAATAGAAAAAACAAAAAAATAAAAGGGGATTTTATGAAGGCGGCAACTGTTTTCCACAGCGGGAGCAGAACGTTGCGTCTATCGACACTGGGGCGCCGCAGTTGGGGCAGAATCTCGTTGCTTGCGTAGGCGGGTTTGTTGTCGGCGGGACGGTTGTTAGCGGAGTGTAGCTGTATGGTTGTGAAGCTGATGATTGCATTTGTGGGGATTTCATGGTGAAGAAGCCTATTACTGCAAATATCCAAGCGATAACGATAAGCAATACGCCGATCCCAATTATCGTCAGTATAGAGCCCCACCAAAGCAGCATGCCAGCGGTTTCAAACGAGTGTTCCCCAGTTTTCTGTGCGAGGGTGTTGAATGTTTTTCTTAAGTGCGTGGCTGCAAGAACATAAAACACGAATGCAACAACCAGAGATGCGATGCCAACTGCTAATCCAACTGCATTGCCAACTCCGAAAGCTGACTCAAAGCCGGTAGCTGCGAAGCCATTAAATACGAAGCCAACTACGAATCCAGCGCCTGAAACTGCCAACGCGATTAAAGCCACTATATAGTATTTGACGCCGGTGAGGGTGTTCTGGTAGATTTCTCCGTCTTGGTAGTAGTTTGCGAACTCTTTCATGCCTCTGAGTAGGAGGATTACGCCGATTATGCCCAGTACCCAGCCAACGTAAGGAACGAGGCCGAGCAGGAGCAAGATTGAGCCTTCCATGGCCAAGGTTTTGCTATATTCGAAGCTTGTTCCCATTTTGTTTTTCTCCTGAGTTTTGTTTTCCTGACAGCACTACAAGTTACGTGCGCGATATAGCCCTAACATTTAGAGACGCGGCTCTAAGGGTTAGAGTCATAAGCAAACCAGCAAAAAATGGTCGAAATAGGGAGAGAATTTAGTTTTCAGAGCTTTGTTTATCTTTACGGCTATAGATTAGCAAGGTCAGTGAATACAAGTGTCAAGGTCACGTGGAATAAGCGCTGATATTCAGTCGCCGAGAACCAAACTGCTGTACTTCATTTACTCTGCTCCTAGTGGCAGAATTAAGGCTGAATCAGGCGTAAAATCGAACCTTTCTTCTGCCCTGGGTTACAAGTCTGACGGACATTTCCACTACGACTGGAACTACTTAATGAATGCAGGTATGATAGAGGAAAAACAAGGCTACTATCAGGTAACGGACGAAGGAAAAAAGGAGTTTGCCCTGCATTCAACCGCTTCCATAAGCAACTCGATAATGATTGTTTTGGGAATCGCCATATTGGTCTTTACTTTTTCGATTTCGGTGGGACTTTTGCCAAAAGAAAGCGTGGCGTTCTTCGGCGTGGCACTAATCGTTATTGGCTCTTTGTTCTTAACTTTAAGCCGAAAAAACAGACCACAACTACCGCCTAGCGCCAAAGTCTTGTTGAAAGAATTAAATCATCACTAAAAAATTCTGGAGCTTTCAGAGCGGGATTTGGACCGATTTGCTTGCTACCTCTCAAAGGGACAGTAGGAATAGCTCAATTTAGGGTCGGATTATACTTCTGTGACAAAAGAAAAAGGTAGATATTCTGAACTTATCGTGACTTTGTGTTAGTTGGGAAAGGCGGTATCCGATTACGAGTTAATAAAAAGAATTTAGGCGTGAAGCCGCAAATGGAGAAGACAAGGCACTTTTGTGGGAATCCTCTTTGGGGAGATTTTCGTGCATAAGTCTTAAATTTTCTGGGCGAAGAAAGAAGATGCAGGGGCACATAATGAAGGGAAAACAAGAATTCGAGTTTTCTTTTAAGGGCGTTGACGAGTATCTACTGATTTCTATCGGGGCGATTGTTTTTTTCGCGGTAATTCTAATTGGACTTTGGTTCAGTCCGCCCATACCGATTGACACAACTGGAATCAATTACACGAACGACGGACGCGCATTGATTCCTGTTTCCGCGGCATTTACAATGGTGAATGGAGTAGCCACGGTTGTAAGCATTATAGTAGGATTTTCTATTACTTTGAGTACTCTAATATTTCATGAATTGCCAAAAGATGACGCATACACTAAGCGTGCTTTCTATGAGGGTTTGGCATTCTTCGTATTGCCTTTACTCTACTTGGCATTTCCATACGCGATGTTAATTTGGGGACAGTTTGAGATTGCAATTAAAACTTCGGAGAGTGCTATTTTCTTTGCTCTACTCGTTTTCATTGTTACTTGGTTAATCAACGGGAGAAGGTTAAAGGCGGCGCGTTGGAGAACATGTTAAGAGTCTTTGTTTTAGAGTGCAAAGATAGAAAATGATGAGAGAATTGGTGAAGGAGGTCTTAGTCGCAATTTCATTGCGCGGTCAGAGATTTAGGCTTCGTATGGCTTGTGTGTCGCGGGCATTTTTGGCTCTTTATGGAAGACGAGGAACGAACTCCCGGTCTCGGGTACATCAGCCGTGACGAGCGAGTGTCGAAATATAAATGAACGTTCAGAAACAGGGAATTGACAGTTTAATACGTATTTTCGCCTTTCATGGAAAGGAACACTTCTCTCAATCATACAACAGGCGGGATTGACCAAAGATGAGTTCCTTGAATTGATGGAAAAATGAATTTGGAGCCTTCGGCGGGATTTGGACCCACGACCAGCAGCTTACTAAGGCAAAACTATGCTGCTACCATTTGGCCACGTTTATTCCTTGAACCATATCAAAATGTTCATCTCGTGTAATTATGATTTCGGAATGTGCCCGTGCGATTGCAGCTATAAGCACGTCGAATTCACCGATCAAGCAACCTGATTTCCTCAACTGTCCTTGGATTTTTGAGGCTTCTTCGCATGCTTGCAGCGTCAAATCCAGAATCTCCATGTTGGATAACAAATCGTGAACTTCATTCAGGTTTCTATCAAGTTGAGAAGAAATGTATGCACCTTTCAAGAGTTCATACGCAGTAATCA
>JADGNF010000039.1 GCA_017883615.1 Candidatus Bathyarchaeota archaeon | reverse complement strand
ATAGGGTAAGTTAGGGTCATTACTATAAATCTTCAAAATATTTCCTCCTTAAAAGACCCTAAAAAACCGTTTAACAAAAAATAAAAAGGGGAGGAAGCTGCTGAGAGCGCTTGGAATTGGCGATATCGCCAGCTTACTGGGGCTTCAAATCCCACCCCCTGCACCAAAAACTCTGCATAACCGCAAATTATAAGGCCACTATGTTTCTTTTTACAATGATAGACACGGAGAAGACTATTATCGCAAAGCCAACGAGCGCAACTGTTAGCAATTGTGTAGGGAATTCTGGAACTGTTTCTGTTGGTGAAGGCATTGATGGGGAGTTTGTCTGTAAGGTTGGGGATGAAGTTAAGCCTGGGTTGAATTGTGTGATCTCAAAATCAGTTATTGGGTTTACTGACGGGTGATAATCGGTGCTTGAATTGACTCCTAAAAAGGCACCATAGACGTATGGGGTATCCCATATTCCTGTACCCAATTGATTTGCACCTAGGTATTTTGCGGTGTAGTTGCTCCAGTAATTCTTGTCCACAATTGGCGCATTAGACAGCGCAAGGTATATTGTACTATTAACAAAATTATTTTCTGTAATAATATCTGTTCCATTTGGATTTAGATCAAACAAGACAGCTGCGTTTACAAGATTATTGTGTTTAATTAGGTCACCGGTACCATTTGCGTTGCCTTGAATTTCGATGCTTGATTTGTCGAAGTAATTACCGATAAAACTGTTGTTGCTCCCCCCAACAGAGAAAACGCCAGTTGGAATGTTAGATATTCTTAAATTCTCCACCAAAACTGTTGTGCATTCTCGAAAAGACAAGTCTGGTCCACCCAAAAGTATGCCGATTTCTGTATTTTGGCCAGTGTTTATTCCGTTTCCTTGAAGCGTGTACCCTGATCCGTCAATTATGATATTGTTGGTTTGAACCCAAATAGTGCCGAAAATATCACCCTTAAAAAATATACGTGGTTCCGTTTCTCTCAAGCAAGTTTGTGCTTGGTTCAACACTTCCATCAGGTTTAATTATGATATTGAGTGGTTCAAGCGCTTTAACTGGCAAGGCAACCATTGAAAGAGAAACCAGCAGACCTATCAGAATTAAACCAGTCGAGGCTAAATTCTTGTCCACATTATTCCGCTCTCAGAGAAATCCGTTAAGTGCTATCATCAATTACGGCATCATCATGTTTGGCGCCGCTGAGTTCTCTTTTTTGTTCATTTACTCTGTCTTTTTCTTGGCACTCAATAGAGCAGTAACCGGTTTTTCGGCTGAATTTCTTGGCATCTTTGCTTTGGTTTTTGGGTGGTTGACCGCAGACTTTGCATTTCATTTTCAATCACTTGCCGCAAAGATTGAGGGTGAAAACGGTTATTTAAGGAATCCAATCAAACAATATTCTGCCAATCGAAAAGATCTGTCAGCGAGCTATTTCTTGGGTGGCATCCAAACGGGTTTACCCTCAACAGTCTCCCGTTCTGAAGGCAACGGATAAGGCAAACCTAAAGCGTCAAAAACGCCCTTTTCGTCTTCTCCTGCTATGGCAGAACCGTCTTTGATTAGGCCTTCACTGTACTTGAGCCGCATCCCTTTTGAGAAGGCAAATCCTGCAAGCCACATGTTATGATCTGCCGAACCGGTCCGGATTAGCAGATGAATGCCAAACGTCGACGGTTTGGCGCGGTAGAAGTCCACTTGGAAAAGCCCGCGTTGGCAGGGAACGTAAGCTTTGATGACGCCGTTTCCAGAGCAGTACGGTTTGGCTTTTAGGTGTTTGAGTTTCTCGTTGATGTTTCGCCATTCAGCATCGCTTTTTGTGACGACGACAAAGTCAATGTCGTGAACTTTGGGTCTTTGTCGTCTGATGCTCCCCGCGACCTCGATGGTTTGGCATTGTGATTGCACGGCCGCTTTGATTTTGTCTGATAGGCATTGGGCTTCGGGCATGTCGAGTTCAGGCAATAGCGGAATTTCGTTTTGGGGGAAAAGGGTGGACTGTTTGTTTGTCATCGCTCATCCCCCAGAATTTGGCGCTTCAGGGTTACATATTTTTCGCTTAAAACCTCACTCTGACAGTAATCCAGATTTTCCCAACATGTTTGCACGGGCCATTTCAGCAGGGTCAAAAACTGTTTGAGCAGAGCTATAGATTGTACGTGAAAACGTATATACGCTATTCGTGGAAAACGTATATACAAACCGTACCCCCTCCCCCCGTTGCGCACGCACGCACCTCAACTGGTTGTTGAATGTACATCCGCTTCCACTTCTACAAAAAACCCAAAAACCAACCCAAACCAAAAACGCAACCCACAACCCAACCCGAAAGAAGTAGTATTTTGCAAAAACACCCACTACTACTATTAACAAGAAATCCACAGTATTGCCTTCTATGCAGCCGTTACAGTTTGCTCGTCAAACACGCTACAAACCCATACAGATATAACCAAGAAAAACCAACAGTAACAAAAGAACATCCGGGTTTTGAGCGCATGCCTTCTGCACCAGTCTCTTACTCTATTGACACCGAGGTTCCCTCAACCTACTACGGGAAACTCTTCGAATTCATCTACACACAATACCTTGTCCCACAAAAACAGCGATTCTCCAACCTATCCAAAGAAACCACCCAAACAAGCAACAAAATTTCATACACAATCATAGACGCACAAGGAAAACAAATCCTCAAAGTCGAAGTCACAGGCACACAAACCGTCAACACAACCATAACACCCCAAGACATGAAAGTGTCCGAAGCAACAGTGGCAGAAGCCAGACAAGACATAGTCATCGCCACAGAAATGTTCGAAGAAAAAGCCCGCAAAGCCACATGGTACTTCGCCTGGCGAGAAGGCGAAGAAATCATCCCAGAAAAAGTCAGACTCCATGAAAAAAGCTTCAACCGCCTCTTCCTAGAAACCCAAGTCCTCCTAACCTTCGTATTCACCGCCTTCGGCCTAGGACTATTCATCATCATCTTCACATTCTACCCAACATACTTCTGGATCGCCCCCATAGTCCTAATCGCCTCACAATTCATCTTCGTCTTCTACTCCAGCAAAATAATCGCCAGATCAAGCGACTGGACAATCACCAAAGACAACCCCACCATACACTTCTTAGAATACCAACCCCCAATCGGCTCGCTAGGAACTTTAGATGACTACAAACAAATCCCACCCGAACAGTTAATGGCGTTAAAAAAAGAAGTCTACGAAGAAATAATAGCTAAACACGGCGCAATCGACTGCCAAGAAGCAGAAAAAATCTTCACCAAATACAACGTATCATGCAGACTAGGCAGCCTAACAGCCAAAAAAATCAACGTCTACGAACTCGTAAAAAAAGTCGCCGACAGATTCGGCTACAAAGTACCTAAAATCGTCATTTCAAACACCATGGTCCCAAACGCCGCTGCTTCCGGCCCAAGCCCCAACCGAGGCATCGTCCTCATAACCACCGGACTACTAGTCCAGCTGGAAGAGCCAGAAGTCGTTAGCGTTTTGGGCCACGAATTCGGACATCTCAAAGGCCGAGACCCCCTAATCCTGTTTGGATTACTAAGCGCAGAGTTCCTCTTCAGATTCTACGTGCTCTTTTCATTGTTCTCGTTCAATTTCCCAATCTTCCTGTTCTTCATTTACTTCTTCGCAATCATGACACTAATCTTTTTCGTAGCCAAATTCTTTGAAGCCCGCGCAGACTTAACGTCGGCCATAATGATGGGACAACCCAAAACCATGGCAAAAGCACTCGAGAAAATCGGGTTCCACAGACTCCTATTCGAGCGGGCACAAGGTTTCCGCCTACAGGAATGGGTTGGCTTAGATTCGCACCCACCCATCTACTGGCGCATCGAACGACTCGAAAAACTCGACGAACCAGTGCAAATCAAGCACCCGCTGATTGAGAGCATTCGCGGAGTTATCCGCGGATTCGCCGCATCCCTATAAAACGGCTGACAAATTCATTTAGTTATTTTTGGAGAAACCGACCATGAACGCAACATATCCGGTGCAACTCATCACCCCACAAGAAAAAGACACACTCTTCAAACAATACGAAAACCGCCTACTCTACACCAACAAAGCCGAAATCTACGGCTGCTGCATAAAACTCCTCACCGAACTCGAACCCATCAAAAACGAATGGGAAGACAACTTCTACACCATGTCAGAAAACATCCGCTCACACGGCAGACTCATCGTCCTCCAAGAACCAAACCAACCCTTGACCGTCAAATACGACCCATACACAAAAACCGCCTTCCTCATCAACATCGACTACTATGGATGGATCAAAAGCATCGCACTATCCGTCGCAGCAGACATACTGGAAGACGAACACCGAATATACAGCGTTCACGGCGCAGCCATCGACATCGGATGCACCGGCATAAGCATCATCGCCCCAAGCGGCACAGGAAAAACCACCCATTCCTGGGGACTCCTACGCCTCCCAAACGGCAGATTAGTCAGCGATGACTGGTATTTTGTACGCCTAAGCAGCCGCGAACCACTCGCCTTTGGCTCCGAAAAGAACTGCTACATCGAAGCAGACATCGGCAAAATCTGGAAAGAGTACGAACGACTCGTAGACAAAGCCACCTTTGACGAGAAAGGAAGAGCAGTTGTAAACGTACGATGGATTGTAGGCGCCGGCGGCGTAATCCCCATGACCACCATAAGGAAAATCATTCTTCTCAAAAGAGACCCAACAGACAAACACATCATAACGCCGCTATCGCCAGATGAAGCCCTGCAGTACCTTTTGGAACACGACTTCTGCAATCCCCACCAACTGGTCCGAAACGAAAGAAAAACGGAGTTACACACAGACTTCTTCCGCAAATACTTCGCCCAAACCCAAGTCTACCTCGTAAACACCACTGGAACGCCCCAGCAAACGCAAGACGAAATTCGAAAAACACTCGCGCTAACATAGATTGGTACAAAAAGCAAATAAAGCATGAAGCCGCTATGCCTCAATAGCTCACTTAGGGAACAGGAGACTCCTCGAAATGAAGCTACTCTACATTGTTATCGACGGCATGGGTGACCTGCCAAACAAGGACCTTGGAAACAAAACTCCCCTGGAAGCAGCAAAAACCCCCAACCTTGACATGTTGGCGAAGAACGGACAAACCGGCTTAATGTACTCCGTCCGCAAAGGCGTCGCACCCGAAAGCGACGTCGCAGTAATTTCACTTCTGGGCTACGACCCATTCAAGTACAGCACAGGACGAGGAATCATCGAAGCAGTCGGCGCAGGCATTTTCTTAAAAGACGGCGATTTAGCATTGCGATGCAACTTTGCGACATTAGGGGAAGGCACAGAAATTCTGGACAGACGCGTCGCACGAACCTTAAGCACCAAAGAAGCAGTGGAATTAAGCAAAGCAGCAAACAGCCAAATCAAACTAACATCGCACCCAGCCACCTTTGAATTCCACAACACACTAGGTCACCGAGCAGTACTCGTCATAAAAAGCAAAAACAAACCCCTTTCAGGAAAAATCTCTAACACTGACCCAGCTTACTCCATCGTCAACGGGCTTGGCGTCGCAGAAACCACAGTAGACATGCACCTGAAAACCTGCGAACCCCTCGACAACTCACCAGAAGCAAAAGCAGCAGCAGACTTAGTCAACGAATTCACAAAAAAAACCCATGACCTATGGGAAAATCACCCAATTAACAAGAAACGCGCCGCAGAAGGCAAACTGAAGGCGAACGTAGTTTTGTCCCGGGATGCAGGAAGCCAACTGCCGCACTTCTTCAGCATCAACGAACGATACGGCGTCGATTTTGCAGCTTTGGCTGATATGCATGCCGAAAGTGGAATCGCCAAACTCGCTGGAATGCAGGCCACTTTGCTTCCGCCACCTTCAGGCAATCTAGAGAAAGACTGCGAACTCCGAGTTCAACGGCTAATGGAAGAATTGCCAAAACACGACTGCTTCTACATTCACCTTAAAGGTCCCGACGAACCAGGACACGACGGAAACTGCAAATTGAAAACCGACATCATCTCAGGCATTGACAAATACTTCTTCGGAAAATTGCTTCCCCAGCTGGACCTCAAAAACGTGCTTTTCTGCATCACTGCAGACCATGCAACTCCGTGCGTTTTGAAGGTTCACAGTGACACGCCAGTTCCGCTAATAATATCCGGCGGTCCAGTTTCAGATGGCAAAGCGGTGAAGTTCTCGGAGAAGAACTGTGCTAAGGGCAGTTTGAACACATTGGCTCTGGGTTATGAGTTAATGCCAAAACTCATGAGTCTATTAAAAAATTAGTGATTGAAAAAAGAGTACTTTGGGGCTTAACCCTCGTTTTCTGTTTTTAGGCTTTTCCCGAACTACATTTTGATTTTCCAATTTGCTTCATGTTTTCTTTAGCAGGGCCAAAAATCTCGCTTGGATCAAACCCTTTTGGTTGTGACGCGAGAACTTCGGCTTGTTTAGGATATTCCATCGGGTCAAAAGTACAAAGTGAAAAGCTTTGACTTTGAGACCATATTCCTTGGTTGGGAAAACTGTTATTAATGTTTAGTCTTAACACGTTAGGCGGTGAAAATGAATGAAGGCTAAGCTTCAAACTCCCATGATTATAGTTAACTTCAAAACCTACCTTGAAGCCACGGGTCAAAGAGCCGTGGAACTTGCCAAGCAAGCTGAAAGAGCAAGCAAAGAAACCGGCGTCTACATCGCAGTGGCACCGCAGTTTACAGACATTAAAGCCGTCGCGGATGCCGTGGAAATTCCCGTTTACGCACAGCACATCGACCCCATAAAACCCGGCAGCAGCACAGGCCACGTCCTCGTGGAAGCGGTCAAACAGGCAGGCGCAGTTGGAACCCTCATCAACCATTCTGAAAGGCAAATAAAACTCGCAGACATCGACGCAGTGATCAGACTGGCAAACCAACATGAACTTATTTCGTGTCTGTGCACAAACAACCCGACAACCAGCGCATCGGCTGCTTACCTATGCCCAGACATCATCAGCATCGAACCACCCGAACTCATCGGCACAGGAGTTGCAGTCAGCAAAGCCCAACCCGAAGCCGTAACAAACACCATCAAACTAGTCCGCAAAGTCAACGACGAAGCAGTAATTCTCTGCGGCGCAGGCATAAGCTGCGGCGAAGACGTCGCAGTCGCCCTCAAACTCGGAACACACGGCGTGCTCGTTGCAAGCGGCATAGTGAAGGCGAAAAACCCATATACAGTGTTACGTGAATTTGCCGACTCAGCAAAACAGTGAAGTTGACCAAATGAAAGTTGAAGCCGAATGTGCCAGTTGCCTCCTCTCACGGGGCTGCGCAGAAACCTACATGGCAACCACCAACCCCGCACTGCGGTTCAGGTGCATGGCAGAACTCGTGAAACTTGTTAACCGCGAATTCAAATCAACCTCAAACGCCGCCGAACTTGGCACCAAACGCGACAAAATCATTAGAGAATTGACAGGAAACAGCGACCCCTACCACCAAACAAAGAAACAGAGCAACGAAAAAGCCAAACAGCTTCTACCTTACGCCCAAAAATTTGTAGATGAAGGATACAACCAACAAGACCGATTCAAGAAAGCCTGCTTATGTGCTATTGTCGGAAACATAATGGAATTCGACATTCCGGGACACAACTTTACTCTAAAGGACCTTCGCAAAACAATCACAGATGCAGCCAAAGACCTCGTCATCGACGATGTGTACAAAGCATATGCACTAGCTAACAAGAACAGCAAAATTCTTTATTTAGCCGACAACGCAGGCGAAATCGTTTTCGACACTATCCTTGTGGAGCAACTCAAAAACATGGGTTTACACGTAACATACGTAGTAAAGTCTGCCCCAGTAATCAACGACGCCACCATGGAAGACGTTGAATTCAGCGGCATGGATAAACTCGCGGATGAAGTCATCACAACCGGCGCAGACGCCGTCGGCTTACAGCTTAAACTAATCAGCCCCGAATTCCTAAAGGTTTACAATCAAGCCAAACTAGTTTTCGCAAAAGGCATGGGCTACGCTGAAACCCTCACAGAGTACGAACTCAAGAAGCCACATTTTCTCATGTTCCGCACCAAATGCACACCCGTCGCAAACTATTTCTCTGTCCCAAGACACAAAAACATTGCCAAGTTGATGCCCTAAAAATGAACCTTCCAACCTTGAAGCTGACCAAACGAGACCTTTCCAATTTTAACGCCACCATCCAAAAAGAATGGCTCGTAACCAACGGGCTAGGCGGCTACGCGTCCAGCACCGTCTTGGGCGTAAACACTCGCAAGTACCATGGTTTGCTCGTCGCTGCACTTCATCCGCCCGGAGATCGCACTGTTTGCCTCGCGAAACTCGACGAAGAAATTTGGGTAAGAAACAAGGTTTACAGGCTTGGAGCAAACGAGTTCCACGACGTCTTTTACCCCGAAGGCTTCAACCTACTAGAAGAATTTACAGTTTCGCCCTTTCCTACGTTTAAGTTCCGCGCTGGGCAAGTGGAAGTCTCAAAGACCCTTTTTATGCTTAACAACAAAAACGTTACGGTGGCAGCATACAGTGTTGAGAATAAAATCGAATCAGAAATAACAATACGAATAACACCCCTCGTGTCCTGCAGACATTTCCACCAAGTCGTCAGCAAATTAAGCAACCCATTCAAATTCACCCAGAAACAAGTAGGCAACGACCAGGTTCAATTAGACTTCGAAGACCCCAAAACAGCACTCACCCTTAGATCAACTGCAGGCTCCTTTATGGAAAGACCAAACTTGATAGAGAGGCTTTTCTACCGTGAAGAAGCGCTTCGAGGCGAAAGCAGCATAGACGATTGCTACCAGCCAGGCCTTTTTGAGGTAAACGTTTCACCCGACAGTAACGAAGAATTCGCCGTTATAGCAGCCGCCGGAAACACTATCCAACAAAACGCCGAAAATCTAAATGGCGTCAGCTCCACAGAGGACTCTTTGCGCCTTTTCAACGAAGCAAGGGAATCTAAAACCGAGTTAACCAACGGATTTTCCGCAATTCCCGCCAATTACTGGCTAAGCTGGATTCTTTTAGCAGCCGATAGCTTTCTTGTCAAGGGACCAAACGGTGGTAAAAGCGTAATTGCAGGTTACCACTGGTTCGAGGCTTGGGGAAGAGATACCTTTGTTTCGCTTCCTGGACTAATGCTAGTTACAGGCAAGTTCAACGAAGCCCGAGAAGTGCTAGTTGGCTTTAACAAATTCTGCGTGGCAGGGCTAATTCCTAACTTCCTGAGCGAACTCTCCCTGCTGCCATCCTGCAACACAGTGGACGCCACAATGTGGCATATCAACTCAGTCTTACAATACGTCAAGTACACAGGTGACTTCGACTTCGTAAAGGAGGAGCTGTGGGAAAGCCTAAAAGAAATCGCAGAAAGCCACATCAAAGGCACGGGCTTTGGCATCCACATGGACGACGACAGCTTACTTTCTCATGGCGCCCGACTCACCTGGATGGACGCCGACGTAGAAGGCAACGCAGTCACACCCAGAGCAGGCAAAGCAGTCGAAATCCAAGCGCTATGGTATAACGCGCTAAGAACGATGCAACTGCTAGCGGTCGAATTCCACGAACAAAACCTCGCCGAAACCTACAGTGCCTTTGCCGACAAGGCAAAAGCGAGTTTTGTTAGTAAGTTTTGGAACCCCGAAAAAAACTGCCTATTTGACGTGTTAGGCGAGAACGGCGTAGATACGTCAGTTCGCCCCAATCAAGTGATCGCGGCATCTTTGGATTTCTCCATGCTGGACAAAGAACGAAACATGTTCCTAGTTAACCTAGTTGAACGTGAGCTTTTGACGCCATGTGGCTTGAGAACGCTTTCGAGAAGTGACCCACGATACAGGGGAAACTACTTTGGCGACAGAAGAAACCGCGACCAAGCCTACCATAATGGCACAGTCTGGCCATGGCTAACTGGACCCTTCACGACGGCTTACCTTAAAACCAAAGGTTACACTCAAGAGAATGTTGAGCACGCGTTCAAAGGTTTTATTGAGCCGCTTTTCAAAACGCAAATCATTTTGGGCTGTTTGGGAACCGTGAACGAAGTCTTCGACGGCGATTTCCCACATACGCCAAGGGGCTGCATTTCTCAGGCATGGAGCATCGCGGAACCTTTGCGGGCTTACGTGGAAGAAGTCCTACAAGTCAGACCAAAATATGAAAAAGAAGTTTTAGGGCTAATCTAAAAGGGTAGCCTTATTGTGTGACGCTATGGTACCAGCTCAGGATATACTCAGGAAGTTTTAGCCCACGGGACTCTAACCGTTCGGCTAACCTGACTGGCAGAGGACTCAAAACGTAAGCAGCTCTTGTGTAGAAGCGTCTGGGAGCACCGTTTCTTGACCCTTCCTCCAAAACGATTTTGAGATCCGACCTGTTAGCTAAGGTAGAGTCTTTCTTGCCCGTGATTGAAAGAACGGTTCCGTTGAATTTCTTTAGGACATCGCACCAGAGAACAACAGATTTGCTTTCCCCACTGTATGACATCAGGATTTCTAGGTCTCCAGCACGAGGATGAGGCGTGTTTACTCCTCGAGTCATGAAGACGTTGTCGCCCAAGACCGTTTGTATGTGGAAAAGTCTTACGCCTGTCATTTTCATTATTTCGTTTGCCGTGCCTTTTCCGCCCAGATACACGTTTGTGCGCTTCTCCATTATGTCAACAAGTTTTGTATAGGTTTCAGAGTTCACGTTTGCGTCGATTAACCCGCCGATAGTGTTGAATTCTTCTTCGCACAAGTCGAAAACATCATCCACTTCGAGGTTCCTGTATATGGCTTCAACCATCAAATTCATCAGTTCAAGCGTACCCAACTCAAAAATGTCGCCCATCATACCCATTTCGCTGTAATCCAACGACGGCTTAAGCTTGCCTCGCCCTTTAATCTGGACAACAGAACCATGCTTGCTGGTAATCTCGGCAAGAGGAGACTCTGCAGCGCTCGTAAACAATCCCATTCGGAACTTGTTAGAATTCCGATCTTCAATGTACTTAGCTAAATCCTGCGCCATTACCAACGGGTCATCTGAGTAGCCACTACCGCTGTTCATAAGAAGCAAAACTTTTTTGTAACGCCTTTCAAGGTCTGCCGCTGCATCATACATGTTTTTGCCGGGAAAACCTGGGTCATCAGGTGTCAAAACAACTTTGTTTCTCCAGCCTATTTGGCTCAATGCAATCTGGCTCATAGCTGCGTTAAGCGAGTAAAGTGACCTACCTGAACCGCTACACACAACGCAGTCTGCCGCTTTCAAATCTTCAAACAAAGGCTCCAAGCTTTTTTTGTTTACGCTTAAAATGTTATCCCGAATTCGGTTAACATACCCAATGCAACTTACCCTGCTTCTGTTAGCCACAATAACCCCAGTTCAACATGATGTTTCGGTAAGCTATATTATTCTTGTGCTTCACAACGCGCAAACATCCGTGAACCCCATGCATAAAACAATTTTAGACACGCGCCTGCCGAAGTAAATAGCGCTCTACATAACTGATCCTAAACGCTAAAGTTTATATCAGCTCGAAACGTTGAAACATAAAAACGGTGAAATCGAATGGCTGCTAAAAATGAACTTGAAAAATTCGATTTTTTGCGAAAACTCGCCCTTGAACTAGGAGCTTCAGACGCCAAAGTTATTCCTGCAAAAAAAGTCGTCGTTGAAGATCGTGTGGTGCTAAAATGTAAAGTCGGCTGCAACAATTATGGCAAAACCTTAGCTTGCCCACCATACACTCCCTCCGCTGAGGAGTTTCGCAAAATCGTGAGCGAATACAGCTACGCCTTGTTCATGAAGTTCACGTCCAAAGCCCAAGCAGACCCCGAACTGCAAAAAAGCCTTTCGGCATCAGACACGAGCAAATTGCCAAAAGAGACAAAAGAAAAAGTCGACAAATTCTGGGCATCTTGGAAATACGACAAAAAAGAAATGCTCACATCAGTGGTCAAACTTGAGAAAGAAGCCATGCGCAGCGGCTACTCGCTAGCCGTCAGCTTCGTGTCTGGATCCTGCCAGCTATGCGATAAATGCCAAACGGAAACGCGCATATGTGTTCATCCAGATATGGCAAGATACAGCGAAGACGCAGTCGGAGTCAACGTGAAAAAAACCGCCAAAAACGCCGAAATACAATTCATCTTCCCATTCCCAAAGAACCCAGAATCCTTCGCTTTACTGCTAATTGACTAAAACCTTATCTACCGAACCAACGCATCTTACTGTTTGTCGTGACTTGGGATGGACGTCTTCGAAGCAATCCAGAAACGCAAATCAGCCCGCAGTTTTGAGAGCAAACCCATTTCCAATGAAACGCTGGAAAAGCTTCTGGAAGCGGCTCGACTTTCGCCATCCGCCAAAAACATCCAGCCTTGGCACTTCATCGTTGTGACCGACCCCGAAAAACGCAAGGCGCTTTCCAAAGGTATGTTCGCAAAGTTCCTAAAAGATACTCCTGTGGTTATCGCATTATGCGGGAACGAAAAGGCGTCACCTGAATGGTACGTTGTCGACGTTGCGTTGGCTGGGGAGAACATGGTGATTGCGGCGACTGCTGAAGGATTAGGGACATGCTGGGTTGGCAGCTTCGAAGAGGCAGACGTTAAGCAACTACTTGAGGTTCCCGATAATCTCCGCGTCGTGGCGCTGCTGGCAGTTGGCTACAGCGTGGAAAAGATGAATTTAACCGCGAAACTTAACCACCTGATTCGCCCCCGAAAGCGATTGGACGAGATAGTCAGCTGGGAAAAATACGGTAACAAACATGAATCCTCCAAGGGAGCATCAAAAGTGGCAGAAGTTTAAGCTAGAGTCTGCTGTTTTTCGGTGGAGACAAAATTTGAAACCCGCACCCCAATCAGCCTGATTTTCCGGTCTACTCGCAGATACTGGGCCAAAAGTTCGCGTGCGGTTTTCCTCAAGTCCTGCGGACGGTTGGTTATGAACTGAAGCGTTTTGGAACGGGTGTGTGTTTCGAAGTTTTCATACCTGACTTTGATTGTAACGGTTTTGAAGAAGAGTTTCTGGCTAGCCGCTTCTTTACTGACTTCCTGCGCCATCGCATCTAAGGCTTCCAAAACTGGTTGAGCATCTGAAGTGTCTTTCTCGAACGTAGTTTCGTGGCTGATAGATTTTACTTCGCTCCGCTCTTGGACTTCGCTGCGGTCAACACCGTGCGCCATGAGGTACATCTGCGTGCCCGCCACACCAAAAGCATCCGTAAGTACAGAAGGATCAAAATTCGCCAAATCGCCGATGGTATTGACTCCTAATTCTTTTAGTTTCGCTTCGGTTTTACGTCCTACCCACAGCAGTTTTCGCACTGGCAATGGGTGAAGAAACTTTTCTGCATCTTCCGCTTTGACAACGGTTAAGCCATTAGGTTTTTGGTAGTCGCTTGCGACTTTGGCAATGAGCTTGGTGGGTCCAACTCCGATGGAGGCTGTGAGGTGCTCTTTTGAGAAGATTTCTTGCTTAAGCTTCTTGGCCAGCGTTTCCGCTTCTGCGTAGTCCTTCACTTTGTCAGAAACATCCAGAAAGGCTTCGTCTATACCCCACTGCTCAAACCTCTCCGCGTAACCTCTTGCAATTGTCATGATTTCGTTAGAGACTCGAATGTACAATGGGAAGTTGGGGGGCAAATAGACGGATTCTGGACACAATTTCCATGCTCTCGAAATGGGCATTCCTGAGCGGATCCCGGCTTTCCGAGCTTCATAATTGCTTGTAGCGACGACGCCTCTTCCTTCGCCGCCTTTCGGGTCAGCCCCGACAACGACGGGCTTGCCCGCCAATTCTGGGCGTTCACGGGTTTCCACTGCTGTGTAAAAGTGATCCATGTCTATATGGAAAATAACCCGTTGCTTATCTGGCATTGACAGATCAATATTGATGTAGATGCGTTTTGAATTTGAATTTATCTATTTTTGTTAAGAATCCTTCGTTCATTTCTAAGAAGATTCAGGACCGTTACGGTCTTTCCTGCTCTCAGCTAAGCTTTTGATCTTCCTGATTATTTGGTAGAAAAGGCTACCTATTGCAAGTGCGAAGGCTGGGAGAACGGGGATGATGTACCAGTAGAGTTTTGTTTGGGCGACTGAGAAAAGTGCCAGAACAGATATCATCCAGACAATGACGAGGATGTCGGCTTTGACCCGTTTGGCAACTGACTTGTATATAGCTATTGCGATTCCAAATGGAAGAATTGCCAGCCAAACTGGGTTTTCATTATTGATTAGGTATTGGAAGTAGAAAAGGTATCCGCCTGGGTGTCCCTCAATTACGCCGACGGTTCGCTGAATGTTGCTGTAGATGAAGAACCATTGGAAGAAGCTCTGGAACGTCAAACTTTCGTAAATTACCCATGGCATGAAAATGAGTAGCCCCATGCTCCAAAAGAGGGTAAATCGCTTGGTGATGAGGAACCTGAGGCTTTTCTGGGTGACAATTAGGTAGCAGAAGATTACCAGCGGAATTACGAGGGCTTCGAGCTGTTTTGTCATCAGCGCTAAACCGAAAAAGACGCCGCTTAGAGCAGCCCACACGTTGCTGTGTTTTGCTTTTTCGCTGTCGACTAAGAAGTAGATGCTGGCTATCATGAAGAAGAGCATGGGCACATCTGTCATAGCGTGTCGTGAGAAGATGAAGAACGTGTAGAACGTGCCAAGGATAAGGGCAGCCATTAACCCGACGTAGCGGTTGTAGAGTCTTTTTCCTAAGTAGAAGAGAGCAACAAGAGAGAATGTTCCAAGTACGGTGCCCCAAAATCTTGCAGCGAAGTTGTTAACGCCGAAAATTTGGTAGGCGAAAGAGATCATCCACATGAATAATGGGGGTTTGCCGATCCAGATTGCCATGCCGCCAAAAGCCCACTCGTTCATGTAGTCTCCGGTTCGAAGCATGTGGTATGCCCATTGGGTGTAGGTTTGTTCGTCGGCGACCCACAGGTGTTCGGCAGTCATGTTTATGTAGAATAGCAGGGAGAAAGCCAGAATCGCCCCGATGCAGAGGGCGTCTGGGTGCGCTTTAATCCAAGGCAAAATGGCGCCTGCTTCAATATGCGTTTCTGAATTGTTCTTTGGACGCCATTTTGAGCGGATAGAGAACGCAATGGCAAAGATAATTGAACCTGCAATCACGCAGGCAATAATGTCGAAGGCAATTATCGCCCAAGCCGTCACGGGATACGGCGACCCTGCAGTTTTCACTGGTGAATGGGTCAACGCGTAGATTATGCCGTCGTCTGAACCGACGTAAAGGTTGCCTCCCGCAACTGCTGGAGATGAATCTACGGCATTATAAGTGGGGTAAACCCATTTCGTTGCACCCGTGAATGCATTAAAACAATAGATGCTGTAGTCTTCAGATCCGACGTACACGTTGCCGTTTGCGACTGTTGGGGAAGACCAAACCCAGTAACCAGTTTGGCGCGCCCAAACTTTGTCTCCGGTTGAAGCGTTGAGGCAATAAAGGGAATCATCCTCCGAGCCAAAGTAAACGAACCCGTTTGCCACGGCTGGGGAGGATACTATTGAGTCTTCGGTTTGGAACTTCCAGATCTGGCTTCCTGTTGAAATGTTAAACGCGTAAAGTGCACCGTCGTTTGAGCCCATGTAAACGAAACCGCCTGAAACGCTAGGGGAGGAAAGTGCACCGCTTCCTGTATGTTGGCTCCAAATTTTAGCGCCTGAAGTGGCGTTGAGAGCGTAAATTGAATTATCCGTGCACCCCACATACACCACGCCATCAACTACTGCAGGCGAGGAATCCACGACATCATAAGTTTGGAAACTCCACAGTTCCGCTCCGTCCGAAGCGTTTAGACAGTGAATTCGGTGGTCCCAAGCTCCCACAAACACGCGGTCATCGGTGACAGCGGGAGAAGACCGCACGGTACCGCCAACGAACGAAGACCAAAGGGGCATACCGGTGCTCGTGTTAAGGCAGTAAACGTTGCCACTATCAGCTCCGATGTAAACGCGACTATCAGCCACTGCTGGGGACGAAAACTCGATTACAGTCCCAGTTTGATAGTTCCACAAAGGCGCTCCGGTGGATGCGTTGAGGCAGTAAACGTTTCCGTCTCTGCTGCCCACATAAAGGGATCCATCAACGATTGCGGGAGAAGACCACACCGCAGCACCTGTTGTGTAGTTCCATAGCAACTTTACAAAATCTGTGGGACCGTCAGTCGCGTACCCGCTGTGATTTAGGTCATGTCGAAACATGGGCGAATCGCCAGAACTTTCACTTGCTCCGACATTGGAGGCAAACAGCGAACAGGAAACCGACAAAAGAAGTAGAGTAACCAAGACAACTGCAGTAAACTTGTGCCCTTTACCCACTATACGTCACGAAAACCAAATGTGAGGGCACAATATAATAAACTGTCGGTTATTTTTGACCCATCACTTTCGTTTTAGGAGATGCTGAAATAGGTTCTCATTCTTTTTTGTCTGGGACAAACTCCATCGAAATTGAGTTGACGCAGTGCCTTGTATCTTTCTCCGTGAAATGTTCTCCAACAAAAACGTGGCCTAGGTGGGCGCCGCATTTGGCACAGGTGATCTCGGTACGCTGGCCGTCTGGGTCGGGATTTTTGGTGACTGCACCTTGGATTTCGTCGTCGAAGCTTGGCCAGCCACAGTTTGCTTCAAACTTGCGCTCGGACCGGTAAAGTGGGTTGCCGCATCTTCGGCATATGTAGGTGCCTTTCTCCCAAAAAGCAAAGAATTTTCCCGTGAATGGGGTTTCGGTTGCTTTGTGGACAATGACTGCTTCTTCATCTTTGGTCAAAGGTTTGTTTTGGGTTGTCATGAAAATCAGCGTTATAACGTTTGTTTTGGTGACTGAAAAACCGTTCGTTTTGTTGGAGCTCTGTTGCGATTTTTCTTCTATACCCCCTTATTTAAAGGCGGCAAATGTCTTGCTAGCCGCCGGCAGGTAAGCTACGTTTCTATTCTACCCTATCCCTCTTCGGTTTTTCACCATGCTAATGCGTCAAGAATTTGCCAATAGCGACCCTACCCCAACCTTTTTTGCTAAAGCGCCCGCGGACCTACCCCTCTCCCTTTTCTGCATAGATTGAATATTAGGCACCAAACATGATTGCGTTTATTGTTTGAACGCGTTTGCTCCGCAGCAACCTACCCCCCTCTATATATAGCCTAAAACCAAGAAGAAAACCCAAGAAACTGATGCACCTGGACCTATTGCATGAAAAGCTACCACTTCACAAATATTAAGCCTGGCATTCTCAAAGATGCTTGACTGAGTCTGTCAATCTCGCAGAAGAGGGGCTGAACTTTTTTTTGGGTTAAGGTTCTTAAGTGGATGCTGCGTTTTTATTTTTGGATGATGAAGTCTAGAGTCACTGAGCCACAGCGGTGATATTGACTCGACGGGCTAACTGACAAACCTGCTTTACGGGCAGGTTCAATGAAAAAGGAGAAGGCTTAGCTGAGGACAGATTCGACGTTCAGGTTTAGCACCACTTCGGAGATATCGCTAGCATACTCCGCCGTTCTGCGCACACTCTCGATGAGGAGGCGCAGGTTCGCGATTTCTTCGATGCCAATGCTTTTCGAAGCTACAACGCCCTCTTTCTCTAGCTTGTGGACTTGAATGACTTTCTCGATTACAAGTTCAGCTTGGTCAAAGTCACGCTTAAACAGCGCCTGAACCGAATTCTCAAACATGGAGATAGCCAGACTGCTCATCTGACCGATTCGCTCCAATAAGTCCTCGCTGAGCGGATCCTTCATAAGAAGAAGGTTTTCGGCGATTTTTGTAGCGTGGTCTGCGGTTCTTTCAACCGCTTTTGCAATGAGCCGATAACCCAAACAGTCTCTTGGCGAACTCAAACCGATTTCTTTTACTTCGCGAGGGTTAGAAACTGCTAATTTAAGCAGCCGTACGACGTAGAGCCCGAACCGGTTGACTTCTCGGTCGGTTTCGATAACTGACTTCGCACCGGAGTAATCTAAGGTCCGCAGGCAGTTAATGGCTTCCTTGTGCATAGATGAAGCTATTATGGACATTCTGCTGAGTGCACTTTGAATTGTTAGGTCAGGGTAGTTAAGCAAAACCTGCAAAGTTAAGTCGGTAGGCGTGTCGATCACAATCTCCGTGCCGACCAAATAGTTCCGGGCAAAGTTTTTCAGATAGTTCCGTAATCGAGATGACAGGGTCTGCTGGTTTTGTGGTCGAATGTGCAAAACGTTGTAGCCGCTTAGGTAAGCGGAAATTGCCTTCCTCACGACGGCGTCAGGGTTTTCGGTTGATGAAACTCGGATGTAAGCTTCGTCTTGTTTTTCTTTTTTTTCCGTTTTAGACGGCAGTACAGAGAGTGACCCGTCGTCTTCTTCACGCAGAACCATCAAGCTTCCCTTCTTGAGTTGGTTCTTGATGACCCAGTCTTTGGGTAAAGAGAGAATGTATGTTGATCCGCCGGTGATTTGGAGTTTCCTTTGCTCACTTTCTTCTCCTTTTGCGCTTGACACCTGACATTGCTCCCCGTGGTTTCCATATCTTCTATGGAATAGTTATATACATACTCCATCTATATAGTCTATTAATTTTATTGTGACTATACATATAACATTAGAAGCAATGTTTTTAATCGAAAAGGAGTAAGAAAAATGAAAGCTTCATACGCAATCGTAGGAGCAATAGTTGCGATCGTCATTATTATTGGGGGAGTTTTTGCTTACACTTCCCTCTCAACCCCACCAGCAACGCCAAGCCCATCAGCCAGCGCAACATCAACCCCCGCGTCCTCTTCTTCACCAAGCGCCGCACCGACAGCAACGCCGGGACCAGCCATAATAAAAGGTGCAGGAGCAACATTCCCACAGCCATTTATCAATGCCTCAATCGTCTACTACACAACAAACATCCGACCTAACGTCCAAATCAACTACCCAGGAGGCGGCAGTGGAGCAGGAATCTCTTCGCTTACAAGCAAAACTGTCGACTTTGCATGTTCCGATGCGGCTTTAACAGCCAGTCAAACAGCAGCTTTGCCAAGTCAGGCTGTAACAATTCCTGAAACAATAGGCGCAATCACCATCGCGTACAACCTCCCAGGAATTTCAACAGGTCTTAACCTTACAAGTACCGTTCTCGCGAACATTTACCTCGGCACTATAACAAAGTGGAATGATCAAGCAATTCAAAACATCAACCCGGGCACAACAATGCAAAACCAAGCCATTGCTGTCGTCCACCGCTCTGAAAGCTCAGGAACAACAAAATGGTTCACTCAATACCTATCTCTTGTTAGTCCAGCATGGAATAGCACAGTCGGTTACAGCAACTCAGTTTCATGGCCAGTTGGAATTGGCGCGCAAGGCACCTCAAACGTAGCAGCATTTGTCACCACGACACAATACGCCGTAGGATACGTCGAATTAGCTTACGCGCTCCAAAACCACATGACAATCGCAGCCATGCAAAACCCATCAGGAAGCTTCGTTCTACCATCACTTGC
Source organism: Candidatus Bathyarchaeota archaeon (assembly GCA_017883615.1). Classification (GTDB taxonomy): domain Archaea; phylum Thermoproteota; class Bathyarchaeia; order Bathyarchaeales; family Bathycorpusculaceae; genus JADGNF01. The sequence goes on along the minus strand of JADGNF010000039.1, from coordinate 189 downwards.
ATCAACCACAGCCGCAGCACAATCCCTCCCAACCTCGGGTCTACCTTCAGGAACTGACTCGTGGACAGCAGTGAACATCCTCAACACTTCAGGCGCAAATGCTTACCCAATATGCAACCCAACATACACTCTCGTATACAAAGAACTCAACGTAGTTCCAGGAATGGATATGAACAAAGCAACCCAACT
>JADGNF010000007.1 GCA_017883615.1 Candidatus Bathyarchaeota archaeon | reverse complement strand
TCCAAAACGCAGTAGTCGTTGAAACCATGACAGCAGCACTCATCGCCATAAACATCCGATACAAGATCAAAGGCGCAGGCATCCAACTCATCGGCGTACCACACAGCAACTAAACCAAATTTCTTTCTTTTCTTAATTTTCATTTTTTGTTTTCGCCAAAAAGTCCATAGCCGTCTGGTTGTTCCGCATTATTTGTTGCAGAACCCTCTTACAAGCAGACTTGTTTTCTATTTCGAAAAGTTTCTTAAGGTCCTCAACATCATCAATATCCGCCGACAGCCCAGGCGCAAAGTGGAGCCTCACGTTAATGCCCTTTTGGTAGGCTTCGTTTATGTGATTGAGGAAACTTTTGGGACCAAAACATGCGGGGATTTGGTTGGGCGGGGTTTGGTAAAGTGCGTTTGTTCCACAGTTGCTCGATGGCGAGAGTACGATGTTGGAACCGTCTCGGTTGCCCAAATCCAGAATCCTGTTCACATCAGCGGCTAACAGAAGCGGGATATCGGCGGGCAAAATCAGCACCGACGAAGCACCCTGCGCTTTACACCACAGCGCAGCCTGTTCTATTGCGGGGTTCAACGCAGCGCCGTTCGCAGAAAGATAAGTTGCCTTATATTTCTTGGCGACTTGCTCCACCTGCGAATCCTCCCCTGCCACCGCAATTACGTCAACCTTTGAGGCTTTCAATGCGCTCAAGACATCTTGGAGCATTGATAGAGTCAAGAGCCGGCGTTCTTGTGGAGTAAAAACTGTAGAAAGCCGTCTTTTTGAATCGGCAAGTTTCTTTACGGGAACAACCACGTAGACAGCCACTAAGAACTCCGCCATGCGTTTCTAAAAGTGTGCGTTTATGTTACCTAAAAATATGTTGGATGGCGCAGAAAAAAGCGCCGTTTGGGTTTAGTTTTGGAATTGCGGAATAATCTTTTGGCCGATGAGGTCAATGGATTGCTTCACGTTTTGCCCTACAGGTGAGCCGACGACGAATTGCCCTATGCCGAGTTTCTTGAGTGCAGCGATTTTCTCGATGCATATTTCAGGGGTGCCGCAGATACTGAAAGCGTTAATCATGTCTGGAGTGACGGCTCCGATGGCTTTGGGGAAGTCTCCGACTTTAAGGGCGGCGCGGATTTCGTCAGCTTTGGCGGGGTTAATGTTATGTTTTTCGAGCACTGGTGCTGGGCTACCTGCAACGATGAAGGCTACAACTGGCGCGGCTGCTTTGGCCGCTTTCTTAGGGTCTTCGTTGACGCTAAACGAAGTGTATGCTGCGATGTCGACGTCTTCAGGTTTTTTGCCAACCTGCTTCATACCTTCGCCAGCCATCTTAACGGCGAAAGCTATGTCGCTTGGGTGGCTTGCATTTACTAGGATTCCATCGCCGATTTTGCCAGCCATCTCCAACATCTTGGGTCCTTGCGCGCCGACATAGACGGGGATCTTGTTCTTAATTTTGAAGTTAAATTTGGCACCTGCCGTCTTGAAGACTTCGCCTTGGAAGGCAACGGTTTCGCCCGCGATAAGTTTGCGGAAGAGAGTTATGGTTTCGCTAACGGCGGCCATTGGTTTGCCCATTTCGACGCCGACTGCTTCCAGCGTGGTTTTGTCGCCTGCTCCAATGCCTAACACAACCCTTCCCGGAGCAAGTTCGTTGAGGGTTGCTATGGCTTGTGCTGTTATAACAGGGTTAATCATCCATGGGTTCGTTACGCCTGTTCCAAAGGTGATTTTGTTTGTGTACATGGCAGCTGCCGCGAGGCTGATGTAGACGTTGCGGTTGCCATAGTGATCAGTTACCCAGAGGTTGCTGAACCCTTGGTTTTCCGCTATCATGGCATAAGCGGCTAGTTTCCAGTAGGGGTCTTTGGGTACGAATTCAATTCCAAATTTAAGTGCCATTTTCATATCCTCCGTTTAACCTTGAATTATCTCGGCGGCTACGTTGAGCATTTTCAACTCGCCCAATGAGATAATTGTGTTTTCGACATCAAGCACAACTGCAACTTCCATCAAATTAGTTAGCCCTTTCTTTGTGCTGGCAGTGCCGTTTTTCATGTCCATAAGTATGGTGTTCGCGACGCTGTTGGGGATCTTATCGTTCTTAGCGCCCAAAATAACACCGATTAGTCGTTCAGATAGTAGCCCCCATTTATCCTGGGGAACCATTTCAACGAATTTAGCGTAGTCCATCATGATTCCTCTGAGAAAAGTAGATAATGAGGTTGAACTTAAAAATCTGTCGTCTTACCTTTTCTCCGAAGGGGTAAGGTTTACATAAGCCATGGCTTAAGGTTTTCATTCACATAGACATGCTTCAGACGAAGTGCCAGCCATGGAACCAGTTAAAGTAATTGCCATAGAAAAGCTGCCTTTGTTCCAGAAAGGCGACAATATAGGACAACTCATCTATGAAGCAGCAGAAAAGCAAGGAACGCCTATTCAGGAAAACGATGTAATAGTAGTCACACATGTTGCGGTAGCCAAAGCCGAAGGAAACATCGTCAACCTCGACGAAGTTGCGCCTTCAACCTATGCGTTTGAGATAGCCACAAAAGTCGGCAAAGACCCGGCTATGGTTGAGGTTGTTCTGCGGGAAACTAAAGAAATTGTCCGGATGGGACCTAATAGCCTAATAGTGGAAACAAAGAACGGCGTGGTCTGTGCAAATGCGGGCGTCGATAGATCAAACGTAAAGGGCGACCGAAACGTCGCGTTGCTTCCTGCCGACCCAGATGAGTCCGCAAGAAGTATTAGAGAAGAGATAAAGAAGCTAACCGGCTGCAAAGTTGCTGTCCTCGTTTCAGATACTCACGGGCGTCCTTTGCGTAACGGAGAAATTAATGTGGTGATTGGCATTGCAGGAATTAAGCCAATCCGTGATCGTAGAGGCGAAAAAGACCTCTTTGGTTACGTGCTACACGTCAAGCAAACTTGCATCGCTGACGAATTGGCGTCTGCAGCAGAACTTGTAATCGGGCAAGCCAGCGAAGGGATACCTGCCGCGATAATCAGGGGATACCCTTATCAGCCTGTAGAAATCGTGTCGGCAAAGGAACTGACTAGACCTAAAGAAAAGGACATGTTTAGAACACGGTGAAGAAGTATGACAGAAGCTGCAACCCCTAAAGATTTTTTTGAGAAGATTTTGCCTCAAAGATTTAACTCAAGCAAAGCTACCGGCGTGGATGTTGTTGTGCAGGTCACCATTTCTGGCACTAATGGCGGTGACTGGATAGTTACAATTAGAGATCAAAAGCTAAATGTCAAAGAAGGCGTGGACCAAAAACCTAATTTGGCGCTGAAAATGGCTGAGAAGGACTACTTAGACCTTGTCAATCACAAGATAAGTGCTGAGAAAGCCTTCTTCACAGGGAAGGTTCAGTTTAAGGGCAACATCGCATTAGCACTTAAGCTGAGGGAAGCAGGATTTCTTTAATTCAAAAGAAAACCTTCGTTTTTCAAGTTACTCTTGGATGCCGTTTTTATCTTTACAGGGCAACGCCAACATCTGCAAGGCTAAAAGGCCGAAACTAAAGGGTAGGCTGTTTTCTTCCTCTTCAAGGTTAATCAGGAAGGTATCCATGTCGTTGATTCTATCAGTCATGTTTTGTCTTATGAAGGCGCGGAACTTGTCACACGAAGCGTAGTCTTGATGAAGCGATATAAGGACTGCATCGTATCCTAAGCCCATTCCCCGTTTAACCAGCATTAGAGCACTCGGATTCTTTGACATAGCGTTATAGTGAATTTCTCTGAATTTCACGATCTCGCTGGAGGGCAACGAATTCTTCAAATCGAGTTTCATAAACGTCAAAGCTAAAATTGAATAACCGATTTTGCCTAAATTCGGAATTATCGTATATTCCTTGATAACCCCTTCTTTTTCAAGTTTAGACCTGATTCGAGTAGCAGTGGGCTGCGAGGTACCGATTGCTTTTGCCAGTTCCCTGTCGCTTCGCCTAGAATTCTTGACAAGCTCGGAAAGCATTTTCCGCTCTATCTCTTTCAATAGCATTGAACCTTTCTCCCAAACGGTTTCTAAATCTAAGGTTTAAATTTGAGACTTATTAACTTGATGCAGAAAATTGGCACTCGATTACAATAGCCCGAGTTTTGTCATAACGTCTTTTGGCAGATCGGCCTCATCAACTTTGAGAGTCTGAGGCTCAGGAATTTTGAGTATAGCCTTTAGTGCTTCCGCCTCAAGGCCATTTATCAATGGGAGAATTTCCTCCTTAGCTGCTTCCAGATGCTGCTTTAAGGAGGCTTTGTTTTTGTAGAGAACTCCTGCGAACGCACATATGTCGGCTTTTTTCAGATAAAACTCGACTTTGCCCGTTTTCAAGTTTATGTCAAATGTTATGGGGCCAGCCTTGCAAGTCTCCGGTTTAACTGGGTGGGCCAAACATTTTCGGGTTTTCTTGTCGTACATTTTGCAGATAGCATTCTCGTCTGTTGCAGGATAAGAGTAATCGTTCCCTGCAAACAAATCGCCCACGATAAGAATCTTTTGATCCTTAAGGTACTGGGCAAGAATCTTTCGTCGGTTAACGGTTAAGGGGGGATTTGCGTCTTGACAACAAATCAGTTTACACTCGGAGCAAACATCGAATGAGTATGTTTTTCCGTTTCTGTCTTCAGGCACGTAAGCTTCCTCCAGAACGCTTAGAAATAGGGTTGGTTAGTAGCGAGGCACTTAATAAGCGTTGAATAAACGTCAACAATTGCTTCCATTAAATCCGTGTGTTGCGATTTTTTTTCGACCTCTCGCCTGATGACGTCCGAGAGACTGCCATTATCGATTCTTTTCTTAATCAGCTGAAGGTATGGTTTCTCTTCTTCGGTTGCGTTTATTGTTGCAATGTCCAAGAAGTATTTGCAAACGTGCCGAGCGGTTGGTCCATGGGGATTTTGCACATGGGAGCTAAGTCCATTCGCCAAGACGGAATTGAAGTCTTCCACAAGAAGGTTGTGGGGCAGAAAGTTGGGTTCAGCCGACATTAAACCTCTAAGAGTGGCGCGCACTAAACAGCTCAATGCGACATCTGATTTTATGCATTCTTGCTCATCCATGACACGAACTTCAATTGCGGCTCGGTCGAAGCGGAAAATTACACCCCGCGAATTAACCCATTCCTTAAAAAGGAGCGATTCGGGTGCGCCTGCTTTTTCCAGGTCTCGCGAATACCTTCCGATCACATCTTTGCGGTACATGTCGAACGATGAAATATACTCCGGAACCACATCTCCAGAAACCGATGGCACTCCAAGTTGGTTGATTTTGTAAAACGCTAAGCGGTTATCTACGTTTTCTCCGAAGGCACCTTCATAGATGGGAGAAGAAGCCGCCACCGCAGGCAAGTAGGGGCAAATATTTGCAAGCAAGTTATGTAGAAGAACGCCATCGGTCTCTTTTTGGTATGGAAGGTTCAAATGGAAGCTTTGGATGTTCAGCCAGCCATGTTGTTTAAGATTGAAAATTTTGGCGTATTCGTCGTATATTTTCTTGTGTCGATGGGGCCAAACGCCAGTTTCATTTAGTTTGATCAAGGGATGCATGCCTGTGCCGAGCAGGTTTGCGCGATATTTTTTCTGCAGAAAACTCGAAAGGGTCTCTACTGCGTTTTGCATTGTTTTTTCAAATGCTAAGGGCGACTGGAATGGCTGGTTTGCTTTGATTTCCATGACGTGCAGCTGCATTTCTTTGCCAAAAGTGAATTTTGGCAGTTCGACGAAGTTCATGATTTTCCCGCAGTAGTCTTTTATGACTTTGTCTGCGAAGGGAATGGCTCTTAAGCAATCGTCGACGATTGAAAACTCGTGTTCTGGACCCATGACTTCGAGGGGCTTGTACGTACACGTTTCCTCTTTGCTTCATGTGTTTCTTGGAAAGCGTCTATAGCAGAGTAAATCTTAAACGTGCCTATGGAAGAAGAACACAAAAAATTGGAGGAATGCTCATGCGCTATACTTCGATCTGTTCCAATTACACTTCTGTGAGTTTCCAGGCAAATCAGGTATTGCTGGTGCGCCTGAAGAGGCAAGTTTGATTCATTTTGAAAAATTGCTCTAAAACCGCATACTTAAACCGCATGTTTTGCCATTAGCAAGAGACATTCTTAGCTAAAGGTATGCAATCAGATTCCTTTCTAAGCTAAAAAACAACGAAGGATCAAACCTTGGAAAGGCGATTTTCTTTTGGGTTGGGTTGCGGCTTTAAATAAGGGGGGTTATAGAAGAAAATCGCAGTTGACCTGGTCTGTTCCAACCTATGATGGTTTAGAGCATTTTTGCAGCCAAAAGTCAAAATTTTTGTTCTCAATATTTCGCATTGATGTTTCTACAAATATCTTGCGAACATGATTGAAATAGAGCTTTCGGCGCCACAAGAGCGCACAGTTAATCTTAAATACGTCCATTGGAATAACGAGGGTTCGATTACCTGGTGTCACTTTAGTGTTGGTCGTCTCAAACATCGACCTAACCACCGATTCGCGAGTAATGAACCCCGCAACGTTTCTAGATTCCACGGTCAAAGAACCCATTCTCAATGTCAACAACGAATATCGATACCTCAAAACAGGATACTACGTTTCTCTCCATGCCGAGGTTTTGGGCAACCGTGTTATTCCCTCTTGTGAAAACATTATCGATTCCAGCAGAATCCCTATTCTGCTTCTCCGTGCAGAACGAGCAGGAATTCCGACCCTACCATCTCTCGTGACGGATTCTGTGAAGAAAATCGTTTCAGAACTTGGCTTCCCCGTCGTCATATTCGCAGTAAACCCCTTTATTTACGACGGCTACAAAACCGCAAACAACAAAAGCGCGCTCTACCGCGCCATGAAAAGCCTTGGTATGAACTACAAATTCGCCGTCTGCGCCCAGCCGCTCCAAGGCGAAATCTTTTCAATCAAAACCTTCTTCGGAAAATGCCAAACCAATGATCTACAGACGCAAAACATCTGCAAAAAAGTCTATGAACACTTCAAGATACCTATGTGTAAACTGCACATTCAGAGAACGAGAGAAAAAGCTTATCTTTGTGGGCTGCAACCCGTAGGTAAGGATGAGCTTTCAGGTCAAGATTTACAGATGATATCCAAAGAGGTTTCGCTCCTTTCGGAGCAAGGTGAACACTTCGGTGTCTAGGATCGCCTGTTTTGTTGAAAAATATAATTTCTCTGACCCCAGAGAAGAAGGCGCACTTCAAAACTTCAAACGTGCCGCAGAGAAACAAGGCAACGAATTCCACTTTCTTTTCCGCGAAGACATCTCTGACGTACGCAAATTTGACGCGGTCTTTATCAGGGCAACCACCGACCCGCTCAACACTGCTTACGTTGTCTCGAAGACGGCTTGGGAACTGGGCTTAAAAGTAATCGACGACCCAGAATCCATAACCATCTGTGGCAACAAAATCCACCAATACGCACTCTTCGAAAAATACAACGTCCCTCGCATCCCAACTGTTTTCTTAAACAAAGATGATCTGCACCACAAAAAAATCAACGATATATTCGAAGAATTCGGCAAACCAGTCGTAATCAAAGCACCCTACACAAGCTTTAGCAAATACGTCGAAAAAGCAGCTTGCGAAACCAACTTCCGCGACGTCTGCAAACGATTCTTCAAAAAATCCGACGTGCTCGCCATCCAGAAATTCACTCCAACAGAGTTCGATTGGCGCGTTGGCGTCCTCAACAACGATGTCTTGTATGTGTGCAAGTACATGATTCCTAAGGGCAGATGGAAACACGGTGCGAAACTCAGAGGCAAACCCACCATCGTTTGGGGCAGAACAGTCGCACTCAAAAAGGAAACGATTCCGCAGCGGCTCAGGGAGGCTGCTTTGAAGGCGTGCAGCGTCGTGGGCAAGGGACTTTACGGCGTCGATATCAAAGAAGTTGACGGTGAGTATGTTGTGGTGGAAGTTAACGATAACCCAAGCATATACGCTGGCTACGAAGACCGCAAAGACAAAGACCTTTACGGAAAGATCATCAACTACCTAACCGAATAACCTCCTTTTCCTTTTCGACACGTATTTATCTCCACACTCAATATGCAGTAATCGGAGATTGGGCATATGAAAAAAGCGCAGTCACACAAACTTCCAATTATGGATTACCAGTTTACCGAAAAAATGTCAGTGGATGAGCTCGTTAAACAGATGGATAGTGCTTGGGGATTCACCGCGGGCAAGCTTGCTAGTGGTGTCAGCATTATGGAGGACATGATTAATGCAAAAGGCTGCGTCAAATTCTTCTCATTCACGGCCGACATTGTTGCAACGGGCACACGAGGTGCCATCAGAGAACTTGTAAAACGCAAACTTGTGGACGTAATAATCACAACTTGTGGAACACTTGACCACGACGTGGCGCGCTGCTGGAAAGACTACTACAAGGGCAGCTTTGTGATGAATGACTCCAAACTACACCAAGAAGGCGTAAACCGATTAGGCAACGTGCTTGTCCCAAACGACAGCTACGGTATAGTTATCGAGGAAAAGATCCAAGCGATGTTAAAGGAACTCTATGCGGAAGGCAAACATGAGCTTTCAACAGCCGAGCTTAACCGCGAAATCGGCTTACGCTGCTGTGATGAAAGCTCAATTCTGTATTGGGCTGCCAAAAACAACATCCCAGTCTATGTTCCGGGCATAACCGATGGCGCAGTAGGCTACCAACTATGGTTCTTCAGCCAAGACCACAAAGACTTCCGTATCAACCTGCTTAAAGACGAGGGAGAATTGAGCAACCTCATGTTTGACTCCAAAACGTCGGGTGCACTCATCGTTGGCGGCGGAATCAGCAAGCATCACACGATTTGGTGGAACCAGTTCAAAGATGGCTTGGACTTCGTTGTGTATGTTTCTACGGCAGATGAATGGGATGGCAGTCTCAGTGGCGCGCGTCCGCGGGAAGCGGTTTCGTGGGGTAAAATCAGCGAGAAAGCCAAACGCATAATGATCGAAGGCGACGCCACGGTTGTGCTGCCTATAATGACTAGTGCCCTTTTAGAAAGGTTAAGCAAAACCAAAACAAAATAGAAAATGGAAAGTGGGCGTTTATTGGACGCCTTTGAAGAGCCAGCTCATGTCTGGTCCCTTCCGCTTTGTTTTCACTCTCTCACATAGAGCATGCGTTATGAGCGGTAGTGCAATGGTTGCGTCGCTGTAGCAGACTGCTCGTGTGTTGGGTTGGGCGTTGATTTTGCCCCAGCTTATAGCTTCCTCCAATGTGCAGCCGCTTAAGCCGCCCCATTGGGGTGCGTCGGTGGTGATTTGGATGGCGTATTTGTGGGGGTAGTAGTATTCTTGGAGTCCTTTGCGTAGGTGCCCGTTTCTGCCTTTCACGCCTTGGTCTTCGGTAAGCGGTGAAACCGAGATGGCGATGAGTTGAGTTAGGTCTTTGGGAACTCCGCCACCTATGTAGACTACGCCTACATCTTTGGTTTTGGTTCCTATACTGACAAACTGCTCGAATTCTTTAGCTGAATCCACCTGGATTTTGTGACCCGCATTTTTTGCCATAAGCACTGTTTCCCCGTATGCGCTGTCTAGGAAGGCTGGGCTGAAGATGGGGACTCCGTTTTCGTAGGCTTTGGCGGCTATTGCGGGGATATCGCGTTTGCTTAGGAATTTGCCTAGAAGGTAAAAGAATTCGTGGCTGCTGTAGCCGAAGTCGGTTTTTAGGGTCATGATGAATTCGGTGACGAGTTCTTCCATTTTGCGGTAGTCGGTTTCTTTGCCGTAGACATCATAATAGCGGTTGACATCGTCCTTGAGGAGTTGTTCGTCGTTTGCCATGTGACTGCCTTGGAAGTAACCAAAGCCCATTGCGTCAACGATGTCTTCGGATACGTTTGCGCCCGTGCTGACCAGCACGTCTATGAAGCGGTTTTCGATGAGCCAGTTGACGATAGTCCATTGTCCTGCCGTGCTCATGCTGCCGGCGTATCCCATGGCTATAGTGAGGTCCTTTTCTTTAACCATCTTTTCCCAAACGTCGACTGCTTCACCTAGTTTTCTGCCCTGATAGGCTGTTTTTCCCATGTCGGTGAGGAGTTCGTTGACGGTTTTGGGCTTGACTTTGATAGGTTGAAGTTTCTTACTAAAGTATGAGTCACTCATTAATGCGCACCCTTTTGGTTTGAATGTGATTAAGGTGGTTATATTTGAAATTTGTTATCACACAAATCAGCCGCAAGCAAAAAGAAAGCACAACACCGGAACTGCTGGAAAATAAATCGAAAATTTGTTGCAATCGAAAGTCAAACAAAAATTCGTGCTATTCTGGACCAACTGCGATTTTTCTTCTACACCCCCCTTATTTAAAGGCAGACAAATTTCTGATGCTTAAGTCTGAAGGGCCTATTTCTTTTGCAAAGCCTACCCCCCCCTCTATTTATACTCTCCACAACTGGAGAAGAAAATCTATCGCAGTCCTGCAATCGTAGTAAACTGCCGTCTGCCAAACAACATCTGCACAAAAACCAAGAGGTTTTACGTTCACTTGCAAGTCATTTGGTTTTAGGCCAGCGAGGAAGCACGGAGAAAAAGAGAGCAGTGAGATTTAAAAGGAAAAACGCTCATAGTATCCTTAACCCAGTTTTTGAGAGTTGAATTCTAACATGTCCACAACCAAGAAACGAAAAGAAAAAACCACAATGACACCCAACGCCTTCATGGATCACGACAAGAAATTCTACTACATCGAAGTCGAACTGCCCGGCGTCAAAAAAGAGAACATTGAGCTCTCAGTTTCGGACCAGAGCTTCTGCATCCGCGGACAACGCGAAGACATTGAGTTCTTAGGATGCTACGTTCTTGCGCACCTCGCCGACACTGACGCGACCCGTGCAAAGTTTGTCAACGGCATGCTGAGCATGGAAATTCCGCTCAAAAAAGTGCAGAAAGAAAAGAAAGTCGCCATAGAATAGGCACAAGTTCGTCCTTTTTCTTTATTTTTCGGTGTGTTTGTGAACTTCATATTTGAAAATTGATTAAGTCGTTTTGAGTTTGTAATTTTTGCCCAAATACCTTTTTAAGCAAGCATAGCACTATATTCTAATATTAGAATATGACTGATAGTTCATGGCTGGAAACAACCAAAACCATGATAGCTAAACGCTCCTTGAACGTTTCAAAAAATGTTTCAGTTCTGTTTCAGCCAACTATCAAATCATTCGAATACCATAATATCAGCAAAGGTGAAATGAATGAAAACCTGGAAAATAGCAACATTCGTTAGCGTGGCAGTAATCGCTGTCGCGTTGCTAACAACATCCGTGTTCGCTATGGGCATGATGGGAGGCTCATACGGCGGCTACGGCGGAATGATGGGAGGAGGCTACGGAATGGGTTACGGATACAATAGCCCGCCTTACTCCACCCAAACAACAAACATCGCGGGATCAACAACCCAGTATTATCGGCCAGTTTATCCCTTCATGTTCGGCGGAATGATGAACCGAATGGGCAATGGCGCCTTTGGAGGAATGATGGGTGGCTACGGCTACACGGCACCCTATGCGATCAACGGAACCCCGCTAAACATCACCGCAGCATCAACCATAGCCCAAAACTACGTGACCTCAACTAGCAACCCCGACTTGGTCGTTAAGCAAGTTGAAGAATACACAGCAAACTTCTACGTCCAAGTCAAAGAGAAAAGCACCGGCAACGGAGCATTCGAGCTACTAATCAACAAGTACACGGGCAGCATCTACCCAGAAATGGGACCTAACATGATGTGGAACACCAAATACGGAATGATGCGCGGAGGGATCCTTGGCGGAATCCTTGGAACACCAACAACTGCTATGCCTGTAACAGCAACCCAAGCAACAACTAACGCCCAACAATACCTAAGCACTTACCTGCCCGGAACCACAACCGGCGACGTCACAACCTTCTACGGATACTACACAATTGAGGTCCTAAACGGAACAACAACTTACGGTATGCTAAGCATAAACGGCAACACTGGACAAGTATGGGTCCATACCTGGCACGGAACCTTCATAGCTGAACTGCAATTAAGTTAAGACGGAATTCGCCTGGAGACCCTTTTTTTCTTTTTTTGTTAAATTTAAATCGTCAGCGGGACTTTAGAATATTCGAATGTGAGGGAAAACTAGATGGAAGAAAAGTTTGACATGACCATTTACGAACTCCAGGCAGAGATTTCAAAAACTATGGCTCATCCCATTCGGCTAGCTATATTGCATCTGTTGAAAAACGGAGAAAAAACAGTCAATGACCTAGTTGAAACGATTGGAGCCAGCCAATCCAACGTTTCGCAACATCTCGCTCTAATGAGACAAAGGCAAATAGTGAAAACTCGAAAGGCAGGTTCAACCGTTTACTATCAAGTGTCCAGCCCTAAAATCAGCAAAGCTTGTGACATGGTGAGAGAGGTTCTTTTAGAGCAACTCAACCAAAAACAAGAAATTGCAAAAACCTATGTGCCCTAAAGGAGATTATTGGAATGTGTCCTTGTGGATGTGGTTGCGGATCTGATGAAGAAGAAGTCGAAAAAGTAGTTCCTAAAGTAATGATGATTCCATGTAAATACTGCGGAACCCTTTTCCAGCAGACTGCGACGTTTTGCCCGAATTGCGGAGCAAAAAGAACTGCTTAAATCCGCATAACAAACTTTTTTATCTTGTTGCACACAATTTCAAAGTAGGAGACTCTTGCGTGTCTGATTTTAAAAGCCTGATAACCCTTCTGTTGGGAGCTATTCTCTTGGTTGGATTCGCTCTTCCGGTTTTAGCCGTAGAATACAATCCAGGCGTGACAGTGGGGCAATACGTGAAGTATGGTAATTTTTCAGGAACAGGACAGGGGGCTGAGGGTTTCAACGATTACGACTGGTCAAAATTGCAGGTTACGGATGTTTCTGGAAAAGCTGTGACTTTGCTTTCAACGAGCCAGTATAAGAATGGTACATCCATCGCGGGGAACGGATCGATAGAGGTTTGGGATGTCGAAGCAGGAACGACCAATGGATTCCAAAGCACCCAAGGCCCCATAATCGCCGCCAACTTGAATCAGGGCGATGCGATACCACCGCCTAACGGGTATACTGTTAACCAAACAGAAAACCGCATGTACTTAGGCGTTAGTAGAGCCGTGAACATTCTGTACGTGACTCTTTCAGCGCCAGATTATAACACTACCCTCGCTTACGTTTATGACAAGGCTTCTGGAATACTGCTTGAATCAACGACACAGACCACAACGCAGGCGCAACCCCAACCTGTAACAACTACGGTTTCGTACAGCATCATCGAAACTAACATTTTTGGTTCAACAACAAGTCCTTCACCCTCTGTTCCAGAGTTTCCCAGCCAAACACTCGGAATTGCCCTCTTGATGTTCTCAGCAGCCATTGTTTGCGGGATTGTTATTCTTAAGAAGAAAAGGGTAAACAAAACTGACTAGTCCGCCAAACCTCGCGCTTCCAGGCAACATAACGCGGCCCGTGCTAAATTCGAGAAATGCAGGTTGAGCACAAGAGATTTCACTCAAAAAGTGCAGAAGAAAAAGAAAGTGGACGTTGATAAGCACAAAAATCGCCCTTTTTCTTTGTTTTCCTACAGGGTAGCAGATCATGTTTGGCGCCTAATATTTGATGTATGCAGTAGAGGGGGAGGGGGATAGGTTAAAACGCAATCCCAAAAGCAGAAGAGAGAATCGCGAACATGTTTGGAGCCTAATAGCGACTCTATGCACAAACCTATAGGGGGTAGGGCGGTGGGTTCTCATTTGGCGAAAAAAGGTAGGGGTAGGGGTCGCTATTGGATGAAAAACAAGCCATTAACATGTAGAAAACTATGGAAAGCTAATCTGCCAAACCCAAACGCTTTCTACATAGCACCGTAAAAAACCTGTTGATTTTACAGAAATATTTACATAACCCAAACGAATCTGATTACAGAAATGCCATCCGTAAAGTTTCCCCAAAGGAAATTCGTCTCCGTCGATCCCAGCAAATGCATCGGATGCGGAATCTGCGAATTAGCCTGCAGCCAAGAGAAAGGTGAAGAAAACCCACTGCATTCACGAATCCGCGTCATAAGAATGAAGCCCCTTTTCAACTTTGCACTTTCCTGCCGATTCTGCGAAGACGCCAAATGCGTCAAAGCATGCCCCGAAAAAGCCCTTAGCCAAGCCGAAGCAACAGGCGTTCTGACAGTTAACGAAAACAAATGCAAGGGATGCGACTGGTGTGTTCAAGCATGCGACCACGGCGGCATAACCATTCACCCGGAAACAGGCTTAGCCATAGCTTGTGACCTGTGCGGCGGCGAACCCCAATGTGTAGAGTTCTGCCCCGAAGAAGCCCTAGACCTTATTGCAACTGACGAAGAAGCTGACAAACGCATGAGCGACACTATCGCAAAGCTACCAGCAGAATCCGAACGCATAGCGTCCATAGTCAAGAACAGAGACTGGAAGTCAATTATGGGTGAAGCCGAAACACGCAGCCAAAAGTTCTCGCAGAAACTTGAAGCCCTCAACAAAAAAAGCCGAAACAAGAAGAAATAGCAGCACGGAGCGAAATAACAGTTCAACGAGGCACTTTGCCTCTCACCACTAGTCTAAACCTTGATTTTATTTAACCCGAACAATTTGTTGGCTAAGAAGATTTGGAGTTTTCTTCAAATCCCGACAAGAGTTGGTCTATGTCTATCCCGTTTTGTTCACCGCGGTAGCCACCTTCTAAGACAAAGAATGTGGGCTTCCCCAAAGACCCGATTTTTCTTCCTATCTGTCGGTATGTGCTTTCAGTTAAGCCCAGAGAAGCTAAGTCGTTTTTGTGCGTGTCGAATCCGGCGGATATGGCGACGACCTCAAACTTTCTTTTGTCAACTTCCTTGAGGGCTTTGTTCAGTGTCTCTAGATATATGTGTTCGCCGCAGTCTGCTGGCAAAGCAAAGTTGATGCAATTTCCTTCAGTCTCATTTCCCGTGCCAGGATAATGCGGATGCCGATGCACCGAAACGTACCAGACTTTAGGGTCGCCGGAAAAAATTTCTTGCGTCCCGTTTCCATGGTGCCCATCAACGTCCAAAATCAAAGTAGGCAAATCGAGGCTCTTAACGGCGACAGCGATGTTGTTGATGTAGCAGAACCCGCGCGTAGCTGCACCTAAAGCAGCACCGCATCTTCCGGCATGGTGCCCCGGCGGACGCGCTAGCGAGAAACCTTTCACTTTAGCGGCTAAGCAGGCTGCTCCAGCGCTGAGCTTCGCGAATTCGAAAATATTCTCATATGCGGGCGTGTCAGAATCGTCGACTAAGCCTTTTTTGAGGTTCCAGATGTATTCAGCATCGTGCACCCCGAACAGATCTTCGTCGCAGGCCGGCGCCGGCTCCAAAAACTCGTAGCCTTTCTCACTCAGAACCTCCTGTGCCTTCCTGACTCGCGTTGGTCCTTCAACGTGCCAGCTACCGTAGCCTAAACACTTTTCGGAGTAGACTATGGGTGTCTTCATAGATACCCTGTTTCCATTATGTAGATAAGTGACGTTCCAATTAAATACCCATCCAATAAAAACTTAATGCAACTCCACAAACCCCGGAGAGCATATCTATGGTTTCAGTTAACCCCTTTGCGGAGTTCCGGCGCGAATGCGAAAACGTTCTAGCCGCCGCATTAAAAACGACAATTCCAGAAGCAAAAATCGAAACGTTCCCCATGAGCAAGCCAAACAACCCAAACTTTGGGCAACTGGCTTCCTCCGTAAGTTTTGAACTAGCCAAAAACCTCAAGAAAAAACCCGCCGACCTTGCAGCTCAACTTGCAAAAGCCGCAGACAAAACCCGGTTCGTTATGGTGGAGAAGGTGGAGCCTGCAGGTGGCTACGTGAACTTTTACGTTAACTTCGCCAAGTTCTCCGCCTTTACGCTGGAGTCTATCGGGCAGTTGGGGCAGGAGTTTGGCTTTATCAAAACGGATAAGCCTACTAAAATCATTGTCGAGCACACCAGCGTTAACCCGCTACACCCCATTCACATAGGGCAGGCACGAAACCCAATGCTGGGCGATGCCTTAGCACGCATCCTTTCGCGCCGCGGAAACGAGGTTTCCCGACATTACTACATCGACGATGTTGGACGCCAAAGCAGTGTAGTCGCATACGGATATGCGAAACTGAGCAAACCCGTACCCGACGAGAAAGCGGATCTGTTCGTGGGCAAAATATACACCGTAACCGCTTGCCTTGTGGAGATAAAAAAGCTTAACCGACAGATGGAACTCGCAAAGAAGGTTGAGCCAACCGAGGAAGTTGCGAAAATCACCAAGGACCTCGACGAATGGATGACCATCGCGGAGGAATTGGAAGGCAAATACCCCAAGCTCTTCAAGGCGCTGTTGGAGAAGATCGGCGAAGACAAAAACCCCGAAGAAGAAATCAACCGCCTAAACCGCTGCTACGAAGACGGCGAACCCAACGCGCGGGCACTCATCCGCGAAGTGAGCGAACTGTGCTTGGAGGGCTTCCGCAAGACCCAGCGCAAAGTCAACATTTCATATGATTCTTGGGATTGGGAAAGCGATTTTGTGTGGAATGGGCAAGTTTCGAAGGTTCTGGGGCAACTCGAAGCATCGGGTTTTGTCCACAACGAAAATGGCGTGCTAGAGTTTGACGCAGAGAAAGTCATCGCCAAAATGGATTTGCGCAAGAAACTTGGGTTGCGTGAGGAACAAGAGGTTCCACCGCTTACGTTGGTCCGCGCAGACGGCACCACACTTTATACTACGCGGGACGTGGCTTACACGTTGTGGAAGTTTGAGCGTGCCCAAAAAGTGGTCAACGTCATCGGCATGGAACAATCACTAGCCCAGCTCCAGCTCAAAGTTGCCCTCTATGCGCTTGGACTGAGCAAACAGGCCGAAAACCTCGTACATTTCGGCTACAGCCTCGTCACCTTACCCGGGTACAAGATGAGTAGCCGCCGAGGGCACTACATCACTTTTGACGAGGTTCTCGACGAAGCAGTAAAACGTGCGTATGAGGAAGTTTCCAAACGGTCCCCTATGTTAACCGAGGATGAAAAACGTAACATCGCCAACTTTGTGGGCATCGGCGCAGTCCGCTATGCACTGGTCGACGTGGATCCTGGCAAACCTGTCGTGTTCACTTGGGACCGCGTTTTGAACTTCGAAACCAATAGCGCCCCCTACGTCCAGTACACCCACGCCAGAGCCTGCAGCATATTGCGCAAAGCCAACAAAAACCCCGAAAACGTCAACTACGCGTGCCTTAAAGAAAACCTCGAACACGAACTCATCATCGCCGTCGCAAGCTTCCCTGACGCCTTCATCGAATGCGCAGACTACCTCAAACCCAACATGATAGCCGACTACGCCAACGCCCTTGCCGACAAATTCAACACCTTCTACAACGCACTACCCGTCATAAAAGCCGAAACCGTCGAAATAACTCGAGCAAGACTAGCCTTAACTGACGCGATAAGAACCGTCCTTAGCAACGCGTTGAACCTTATTGGAGTTATTGCGCCAGACAAAATGTAGAAAAGAAAAGAACCGCGGTTAACGGGTTTTTCGATCCAGCTGCTTCCCTTGACTGTCGAGCAGTTGGATGTCCAAAGGCATCTGTCCAACTGCGTGCGTGGCGCAACTCAGGCATGGGTCGAAACTTCGGATAACGGATTCGACGCGATTCAGCATGCCTTCGGTGAGGGTTTCGGCTTTCACGTATTTCTGAGCGACCTGAGTGACGGCTTTGTTGTAGGCGAGGTTGTTGTGTTCAGTGGCGATTATCATGTTGACTTTGGTTATCATGCCGTTATCGTCAACTTTGTAGTGGTGGATTAGGGTTCCGCGCGGGGCTTCTGCGACGCCCACGCCTTCGTTGTTGTTGGCGTAGACTTTGCGGCAAACGTGTTCGCTGAGAATTTCTGGGTCTTCAAGGAGTTCTTTGGCTTTTTCGATGCAGAACAACGTTTCGATGAGTCGTGCGTAGTGGTAGTGGAAGGTGGATTGAACGACGCCGTTTTTGCCTAGTTTTTTGAATTCTTTGAGTTCTTCGTCGGCGAGCGGGGTACCGCAGTGGCTGCTTATGTTCAGTCGTGCGAGGGGTCCGACACGGTACATTCCAGCGGGGTATCCGAGCGGCTTGTAGTAGGGGAACTTCATGTAACTGTAAGGTTCTACGGCTTCGCCAATGTAATCGAGGTACTTGTCGGGGTCCAGCTGATCCGCAACGATGTTGCCATCGTTGTCCATGACGCGGATGTTTCCATCGTACATTTCCAAGCCGCCGTCCGCAGTAACCAAACCGAGGTAGTAGCTTGGGAAGTCGCCGTACGTCGCAACTTCCTCGGTGCAGCCGCTAAACCACGTCTTAAACATCCCAATCGTCTGCAAAGTCGTCGTCAACGCCTCCGGCAGATTTGATTTCAAGTAATCCGCCCGCTCCCTCGTCAAAGGCCACTTCGCACCCCCCGGAACAATCCACTCGCTAGAGTGAATCTTCTTGCCCGCGACGTTCTCGATAATTTCTTGCCCGAACCTACGTAACCTGATTCCCTGGCGGGCTAAGTCGGGGTTTTTCTCGATTAAGCCGAACACGTTTCGGATAGCGGGGTCAGCGTCCATACCCAGTAGGAAGTCAGGGGCGGATAGGTGGAAGAAGTTGAGGGCGTGAGATTGGATCATTTGGCCCATGTGTATGAGGCGCCGCAGTTTCACAGCGGTTGGGGGGACTTTGACGGCTACGATTTCGTCGCACGCTTTCGCGGAAGCCAAAAGGTGGCTGACAGGGCATATGCCACATGCGCGACTGGTGATGCTGGGCATCTCGTAAAAGGGTCTGCCCTCGGTGAATTTCTCGAAGCCCCGAAAATCAGTGACCTGGAACCGCGCCTCTTTGACCGACAAATCCTCGTTGAGTTGTATGGTTACTTTGGCGTGTCCCTCAATTCGTGTAATTGGGTTTATCACAATTTCCTTCATTTCATTTGTCTCCTATCCGAATTTGCTTCTCCCTTCCATATTCACAGGCAACCCACGCATCAACCGACCGATGACCCAGTTGATGAGACCAGCAGGCGGCGGACAACCCGGAATGTAGTAGTCCACCTTCACCACTTCGTGCAACGGAAGCGCTTTTGGAAGCAACGCTGGGACATCAGTGGGGATTTGCGGGTTCACATCAGCCGTTTCGATGAACGCACGGGTCAACGTTGCTTGAGGGCTGTTGCTAAGAGAGTTTCTTAGACCCGTAACGTTTCCGGTAACGGCACAGTCTCCAAGGGAAATCAGAATTTTTGTGCGGACCCGGGCAAACTTTAGCAGTTCCTGCTGGTCCTCATTTGCAACAGCGCCCTCAACCAAAGTGACGTCAACGTTTTCGGGAAACACCTTGATGTCCACAATGGGGCTGTAGACTAGTTGGATTTGCTGCGCCAAATCAATCAGCGCCTCGTCCTGATCTAAAAACGACATGTGGCAGCCAGAACAGCCGCTGAGCCAAATGGTTGCGACCCTCACTTTAGCGGGATCTGGCATTAACGGTTCCTCCTCGAGAGCACAAATTTAGCTACATTCTTGTCTTTGGTTTCTGACAAAGCTTCACCTTCAACGTATATGGCGCCCACGGGGCAGACTTTCGCGCATTTCCGACACGAAGTGCACGAAGTCGATTCGCCCCATTGGTCGTCAAGGTCAACTATAACTTGCTCATCTTTCCCGCGGAGCTTTAGATCCAGTGTGTGAACGCCTTCGATTTCGTCGCAAACCCGAACACAACGGGTGCAAAGGATGCATCGGTTCCGGTCCAGCACGAGGAAGTCGTGGGTGCTGTCGACTGGAAAGCTGGTCCATTCACGCTCAAACTGCACGTGATCCACGCCCAATTCGTTAGCAAGTTTTTGGAGTTCGCATGAATTGTTGGCGACGCAGACGGAACAGATGTGGCTTCGCTCGGAAAGGATAAATTGGAGTGCCATCTTGCGGTATTCTTTAAGTTTGTCGGATTGGGTAACGATTTCCATGCCTGTGCTGACAGGTGTTACGCATGAAGCGAACAGTTTGGGGGAGCCATGGATTTCGACCATGCACATACGGCAGCCACCATAGGCGGTCAACCCTTCCACGTCACACAGTGTCGGAATAACTACGCCGTTGGCTCTTGCAGCCTCCAAAATCATAGTTCCCTCCGGCACATTCACTTCAATGTTGTCAATTTTCAACTTAACGGTTCCAGCGCTCATTGGTCCTCAACCTCTTCTTCTTTCACCAAGTTCCTGAAACATTTTCCCGCACGACACTTCTTGTCTACTATGTGCTCCAAGTATTCATCTCGGAAATACCGTAGAGTCGTCAACACGGGGTTCGGAGCAGTCTGCCCTAAACCGCAAAGACTTGCCTCTTTGATATAGTTGCCCGCTTTGTCCAATGCGGCGATGTCTTCAACTTTGCCATCGCCGGTTGTTATACGGTTAAAAATCTCCTGCACCTTGACCAAACCCGCCCTGCAGGGCACGCATTTGCCGCAGGACTCCTCGACACAGAAGTCCGTGAAGAACTTCGCGGTATCCACCATACAGGATTGGTCATCTATGACTACGATGCCGCCGCTTCCCATTATGGCACCCACTTTTGTTAAGGAGTCGTAGTCTATGGGTAAATCCAGAAGAGCTTCGGGCAGGCAGCCGCCTGAAGGTCCGCCAACGAGGACTGCTTTGAAGGGCCGGTTATTTTGGATGCCACCGCCGATTTCGAAAACGACCTCCCGCAATGTAATTCCCATGGGGACCTCGATTAGGCCGGGGTTGTTGATTTGCCCGGTCAAAGAGAAGCATTTGGTTCCGGAGCATTTTGTGGTGCCGACTTTGGAGAACCATTCGCCGCCGTTTTGGATAATGACGGGAATGTTAGCAAGGGTTTCGACGTTTTGGATGAGGGTTGGTTTGCCCCACAGACCCGAGTTTGCGGGGTATGGTGGGCGGGGGCGAGGCATAGCTCTGCGTCCTTCAACTGATGCAAGAATTGCTGTTTCTTCGCCAGCAACGAACGCACCTGCCCCGAAACGCAGTTCTAAATCAAACTTGAAAGGGGTTTCGAGCACGCTATCCCCCAGTAATGTCATGGCTCGGGCTTGGACGATAGCTTTCTGCAGCGTTTGAATCGCGAGCGGATATTCAGCACGAATGTAAATGTAGCCTTTCTCCGCGCCTACAGCGTAGGCTGCTATAAGCATACCCTCAAGGATCGCGTGCGGGTCAGCTTCGGCGAGGGTCCGATTCGCGAAAACGCCTGGATCGCCCTCATCCAAGTTAGCAACGATGTACTTTGGTGTGCTGTGTGACCTTGCAACAAGGCTCCATTTTTGGCCTGTTGGGAAGCCTGCCCCACCTCTGCCTCGGAGACCGCTACGAGTAACTTCGTAGATGACGCCTTGAGGAGTCATCGTTGCCAAACACTTAACGATAGCAGAGTAACCACCCATTGCGATGTAATCCTCAATCCTTGAGGGATCAATCTTACCCGCGTTCCTCAAAACTAACCGATGCTGTTTCTTGAAGAAATCCTCGCTGTGATAAAGCATATCTTTAACAGGTAAACCGAGAACTATGTGGTCGCGCACAGTTTCCCGCACTCTTTCAGGCGTCACACTTTGGTAGAGGTAGTCACCTGGCTCTATGATTACGGCCGGACCAACTGAACATGTCCCGACGCAGCCCGTTTTGGCAACCTTACAATCCTTTTCCACGCTGAACTCTTTCACTGCGTCCTCAAAGGCTTTCAATACTTTAAGTGCCCCGAATGGTACGCAACCGCTTGAACAGCAAACATTTATGCGGTGCTTGTAAGCACGTTGGAAGTCAACTTCGTGTTCAGCTATTTTCTGCAAATCAGCTAGCTTCATCTTCTTCTGCCTCCGCCTTCAAGTGCAAGCCGCACGCGTTCAACCACAACTTCTTTGGTAGCTTTTCCGATGACTTCATCGTCTACGATGATGTTTGGTGCCATAGCACATGCTCCAATACATCTGGTTATGAACAGGGAAAGCTTGCCATCTGGGGTTGAGCCTCCTCGTTTAATGTTAAAGTCATGTTCAATTGCAGTC
This sequence comes from Candidatus Bathyarchaeota archaeon, assembly GCA_017883615.1. Lineage (GTDB taxonomy): Archaea > Thermoproteota > Bathyarchaeia > Bathyarchaeales > Bathycorpusculaceae > JADGNF01. Next base: position 42,780 of record JADGNF010000007.1, on the reverse strand, counting down.
ATTATGTCGTCCACCGACTTTACGTAGCAGGCTGTGCCTAAACAACCTGTAACGACATGTTCTCCTGGCGCCTTAAGTTTAAAGAAGCTATAAAAAGTGGCTACCCCGAGCACATGGCTGGGCGGAAGGGTCAGAGACTTCGCGATGTATGTTAAAAGGATCTTGTCGAGGTACCCATATGAGTCTTGGGCTTTGTGAAGAATCTCTAGAAGGGAGCTTTCCTCGTAATTATGTTCCTTCATAACTTTGTCTATCATCGCTTTACGATTGTCATCCTTCAACATGCTCGGTCTACTCTCCCATTTTGATAAACACAGTTTTCTGCAAGATGAACTTGCAACATAGAAGATAATACATTTTTCCTATATAAAATTGAATCAAACCAATTCACATCACATTGGAAAACCGAAATTACATTAACATAGATTTAGGCGTTCTCAACAGTTTAAAATCTCAACTGCCAACTATAAGCTGGCTCTTCGTAAGGCGACGAAACATAAACCGAAGAATGCAGCTCCGAACCCTAACAGGACAGCCATAGACCCCCATGGAAACGGTTGACCCAAAGCAGAAGCACGTAAGCACACGCTCGTGTGGGTTAAGGGCGAAAACGAAAGGACGATCCTTAATGCGGTGGGCAATTGGTTTAGGGAAAAGAAGGTGCCGCTAAGAAAAGACATCGGTAAAATCACAAGACTCATGAAGACGCTCATATCCTGATGAGACTTAGCAATTAACGCAACGAGCACGCCCAAAAAAGAAAAAGCAAAACATGTAACCACTAAGGTTAGCCAAAATAAACCGCTGATGGCGGGCAAAGGCGAGAACGCAAAACAAGCAACAAGAAGAGCAGCTGTACTGAGTAAGCCGCGAACGACGCCGATGAGGGTTTTCCCAAAAATCAGGGCAAACGGACTCACGGGAGACATCAAAGCTTCGTCGAAACATTTGTAAAATAAACGGTCCACGTGGAGTTTCATTCCTGCTGCATTGAAACTCGTGGTCATGGCAGTAAGGGCTATTATTCCTGGGATGACGAATTCAAGGTAGCTATAACCTTCAACCGTGACGCCACGACCTAACCCATACCCAAACGCCAACAAATAAAGCACCGGCGCCACAAGCGTTGTCGCCAACGTCTTAAGCCAATTGCGGCTGAGAAAACGCAGATCAACCCAAAGCACTGAGTAGATATCCCGCAACGTATCTAACGTTCGTCGCCACCTACCTTTTTCCCTGTTAACTCCACAAAGACATCTTCCAAATTGGAGTCGCGGATGATTATTGTTTTAATTTCAGAAGGCAAATTTTGGACATATTCAGTGGCTGCATTTCTGTCAGGGAAGTACTGATAACGCGTAAACTTGCTGTCGATGAGAGTTTCCACCGCCACTAACCCAACCTTCTGTCGGAGCTCAGCTGGTTTCCCCAACGCAATCAATCGCCCTTCGTTCACTATGCCTACACGACTGCAAAGGGCTTCAGCCTCTTCGATGTAGTGAGTGGTTAGGAAAATTGTCGTTCCGTCACCGTTTAAGCGTCGGATGAGGTCCCAGATGCGGCGTCGCATTTGCACATCCAAACCGACTGTGGGCTCATCTAGAAATAGCAATCTGGGTCGGTGAATCAGCGCGCGAGCGATCATAGTTGCTTTTTTCATTCCCCCCGAAAGGTCTGTGATCATTTTCTCACTTTGTTTAGTCAACCCAACGTAGTCGATTAGCTCGTTGATTCGTTGCTTGCGCTCTACTCCCCTAATATGATGCAAACGGGCATGAAGCGCCATATTCTCTTTAACGTTTAAATCCAAATCCAAAGTCAGATGCTGCTGCACTACGCCGATTACTTTTTTAACTTTTTCTGGTTCTTTTTTCACATCGTACCCAGCTACCCAGACGGAACCTGAAGTTTGCTTAGCTAAAGTTGTCAGGACACGAATGGTAGTGGTTTTACCTGCGCCGTTGGGTCCCAAAAAACCGAAAATCTCGCCCGAGCCCACCTGGAGGGTCAGGTCTTCAACTGCACAAATTTCTTTGTATTTCTTAGTTAGGTTCTTGGTTACGATGACCTCTGGCAATATCCGGGCACCTTGCGTCGCCGTGGGTTATGGATGGATTATCCGCCTATTCCTATAAACATTCCACAAAAAGATCTTAAGAAAATGGTAGGTGCGGGGGGGTAGGATTTTAACCTACGCACCAGTATGAGGGAAAAGGAACGGAACTAACCCCCGCGCATCACTTTGGGAACGTAGATGCAAGCCGGATCTGACTCAAACAAGTCGCCTGTATAGTATTCTGAGCGTGTACGACAGCCTCCGCAGATTTCGCGGTACTCGCAAACGCCGCATTTGCCTTTGATGTTGCTTTTGTCTCGAAGCTTCAGGTGTAATTGATCATGTTGCAAGTCATTCCATGCAACAGTTAGGGATTTGTCTTTGACGTTTCCGATGCGATGCGATTCGTGGAAGCCACATGCACGGTAGTCACCGTTTTCGGTTACACTCATGTAGTTACCGCCGATGCTGCACTTGCCTAAGAAGCCGTTTCGGTACCAATCCCAAAAGTCATTTGGGTTCCTCTGCCGAACTATGCGAGCGTAGAATGGTGCGTAGACATTTACTTTTAGTTTCCCAGCATACGCCACTTGCAAATCGTAGATTTCATTAAAAGTTCTCTCGTACTCTTCTGGCGTGGGTGCCAAATCGGGCATGTTTATGCTTGCTCTCCCCACGGGCACCAAGTTGTGATAGACAATCATCCTTGCCCCCAACTCAGCGGCTATTTTTGCCGGGTGAGCCATGTCGTTTATGTTGTACTTCGTCATCGTCGTCACGATACAGTCCAAAATACCGTTTTCCGAGAGCTTCTTCGCTGCGAGGAGAGCTTTATCGTAGGCACCTTTGCCACGGATTTTGTCATTGGATTCGGGTGTCCCGTCGATGCTAACCGCAGTGTGAACTTCGTTCTTGACGAGTCTGTTTAGTCGATTTTCGTCAAAAGCAAACCCGCTCGTTATCAGGCTGACTTCAAACCCTATGCGTCTGGCGTATTCGATGATGTCGAAGATGTCTTCCCGCACTAGAGGTTCCCCACCGCTTATCCCAAACCATGGAGATCCAAAATCGTACACCTCATCAACAATTTTGTAGCCCAGTTTAGTGTTGACTTCTGCTTCTTGAGGCTTCACAGGCGGGGTGTAGCTACAATACTGACAGTGACCAACGCATCTGCGGGTACAACGCCATGTTACCATGTATAATGGAGCTTTACAGGTCATTTAACCACCAACTCTGGTTTACCTAACTCTAGCTCAGCTTCCAAAACCCAAAAAACCGGCCTGAAAGCTGAGCTATCATCCTTTGCCATCAATCCTCAGCTCCATCTTGCGTGATTGGACACTGTTCGCAGGAAACAATCGTGTCAAAATGATTTTTCAAGCACACACGGTCATTTGCTATGCTGCACATTGTGGGCGACTGCATAAGCTGTTGGTACTTAAGGATGGCAACGTCAAATTGGGCGAGGTCGGTTTCTCCGTTGGGCAGCCAAACTTCTAACGTGCCGTTTTCCAGCAAATCCCGTAGAGTCTGTGTTTCTTGGGAGGTTATCAGCGGCTGAATAACTGTTTTGCCAGATTTCTCAAACACCATCATAGTCACGCATTTGACTTTGGTTTCGGGCGCTTGCGAGGGGGCTTCCGCGAGCGCGCATCTTTGGCGAATTACAGGTCCTTTCATTTTGAATCCTCGGACAAGTCAATTAATGGTTGGGATTTGGATAAAACGGTTTTTGTAAAGATTTGTTGACACAAAAAAAACTTTGTAACTTTTGCTTGCACAAACATTCTTGACTAACTAAAACAAGCTTTGCAGATAAGTTCTAATGCCCACGCGTTACATTACTCTCAGAGGGGTTGGAATGTCCGGCTCAGAGGAAGAAACATACTCAATAATGTTTAGCTCCTTGAAGCATCCTGCACGCCGCAAAATTCTCCGGATGCTTTCAGAAAAAACCTTAACGTTCTCACAAATGCTTGAAGAGCTAACAATTCCCAGTTCCCACTTAACTTATCATTTGGAGAACTTGGGCGAATTAGTTGTCAAAGAAGAGAACGGAAAATACAAATTATCCAGCTTCGGAAAAGCCTCCGTCTCAATGATGAAGGGAGCGGAAGATGTACCCAACGTCCACGATAAGAAATTCTCGGCTTTGCCCTTGCAGTGGAAATCTGTTTTCGTAATTTTTGCGATCGCCATCTTGGCTTTGGCAAGCATGTCCGCAATCCAGTACACAGGCATCAATCAGCTTTCAGTCAGCAACACAAAACTGCAGCAAGACTATGACAAGATCAAAACGCAAAATGAACAGTTGTTATCCTGGAGCAATTCAGCCAACCAAGCGATGGTTATGCTTAAAGACGTCGTTCAGCTTGACACCTCTAAGTATCAATCAAGCCTAATAGGCACCCCAACAGCGGAGGTTCGCGATGATCTTGGCGGCGTCGTTCAGGAAGTAACCCAATACTCGTTTGTGAACACAGTAAGCAGGCTACAAGTAACGTTAAGGTATAGAAATAACGAATTTTCCCTGTTCAAACTCGATCAGATTGAAGGCGCACCGAATTTCCCACCATTGTACATGCAGGTTCAACCAACCGACAGCATTCAAGCAGCAAAAGAACTTCTGCAAAGATACCTGTCTGCCACAAACGACAGTTATCTTAAAGACATGATTACCTTACTATCTTCCGCCAATTCGAACATGACCCAGCAGATTCTTGGCAACACAAAATTGATAATCACTAACACTGATGGCACCTCAGACATTACTCTTCAATACACTGCAAGTGGAGTCGATTTTGTTGGAAAAACCTTGAAAATTACTATTCAGGGCCAAGTGTTAACTGAGTTTCATGATGATTGGGGACTTTACACAATTGGAAATGACCAACTGAATGTCACACGCGACCAAGCGGTACAAATTGCGAAAAACGCTGTCAAAGACTTCACGTGGACTGCGGGAGGGGAAAAGGTTTCCAACTTTACGGTGTTAGATAACCCTGTGACAGCAGAGTTTTACCCGCACACTCGACCGGATAATTCAGTAACGCTTTATCCCTACTGGTATGTTACCCTGCATTTGGATAAAACGTATCCAGGTAACGTTAACGTTATAGCCGTTGGCGTCTGGGCAGATACTGGAGAAGTGGCGAACAAGCAAGCGCTCGCGGGAGCTAGCTAAAAGAAAGTTAGGTGCCATCATGAGCACGCAAATGGATTAAGGCACGTTTATAAGAGGACCGAACGTTCTCACGATTTTGCCAGGCGTTTCTGAATTTTCATTTCCTCAGTGATTATCCACGTTTTGCCGTTGTCATGGGTTTCTTCTGAATGCCATGTAAATGAATTGGGAGTAATCTTAGAAAAAATCCATTTCTCAGGATACCCTTCATGGATTTTGCTTTCCAGCACGATTCGGTCGTCAACTTTTCGCGCTATAAACGTCTGCACAATACCTGCGATGGGGTTGATCCATGTACTGCGCCAAGCGCCGAGCTTAGGGTCGTAGAATCTAATGGTAGTCCCCACAGGGATTGCCCTGCCAGTTTGTTTGTCGTGGGTCATCCAAACGTCTTGAACTGCGCGTCCATCCAGAATCCAACCGAAATGAACTTCGCCACTTTTGGTGATTTCTGTTCCGTGGGGCTGAGGGTAACTGGCTTCGATTATATCCCAGTCACCAATGAATTGTCCAAAAAGCATCAGTTCCTCTTTCAGTTCGGGAAGTGGCTCATCGGCTAGCAATCCAATGATTCTCCAATCGGTTTTCGATGAGTCCGATTTCGGTGTTCGAGTTGTCATGCCATCTGATTTTGAGGCTTCGGTCTCATAAGCTTTGGCGAAAGAAATTTTTGCCTTTCTTTAGAGGCTTCCGACCAAGTAGGAACTTTAGCTGTTGGTATAGTAATCGTGGCAGTCGGCGCAACCCTTTACGCCAGGAAAAAGCTTCCAAAAACAATATATCTGAAAAGATTGGTGCGGAGGGTGGGATTTGAACACACGAACCCCTACGGGATAGGCGCCTCAGGCCTACGCCTTTGACCATGCTGGGCGACCTCCGCACGTTTTGCTTGACTTTCAACGATGAGGCAGATAATAGAATCATGGCAGATATTTAAAGACTTTACGTCGAATCCAAGACTTAACTGCGCTTCTCTTATATTGTGCCTCCTCCAAATAGACAGGAAGGCAATGCTATATGACTTCAAAGTCCATCAAACCCACCTCAAAAGACAAACCGACCAGCTCAGCTGATGAAGCGTACTCTTGGAACCCGGAGAAAATGCTCGACAAGCTTATGACCTGCGAAGTTAAGCCCGTTAGCAACTGGGTTGAGATAGGGCTGCCCAAACTCGTTGACGATATGATAAAGAATTACCAGACGTACGGCGGCATGGATCACCTTGAAGGCAAGGACCTTCCATCCAAGAAAATCGTAATCGAAGTCCTCGAAGATTTGCTCACGGTTATTTTCCCAGGATATTTAGGCAAAACGGAAATCACTAAATCCAACGTGAAATACGTTATCGGAAACACCTTAAATTCGATTCAATCCAGACTCATGGTTGAAGTAGATAAAAGTTTCAAGCACATCTGCCGCAAAATCAAGGAGTGCCCCGAAGACGTTTGCCACGCTCAGGCAGAAATTGTGGTAAAGGAGCTTTTGGAGAAAATCCCTGAGATCCGGCAGGTTCTGGGCGGAGACATTGAGGCGGCTTACGGCGGGGATCCAGCGGCTGTCAGCGCGGAAGAAGTCATACTTAGCTACCCATGCGTACTCGCCATCACCACTTACAGAATTGCTCACGAGCTTTACCTGCGCGGCGTCCCCTTGATTCCTCGAATCATGAGCGAACACGTCCACTCTCTAACAGGTATCGACATCCACCCTGGCGCCCGAATCGGCAAAAATTTCTTCATCGACCATGGTACTGGCGTAGTTATAGGAGAAACCACGGAAATCGGGAACAACGTAAAGATGTACCAAGGCGTAACGCTCGGCGCGTTGAGCTTCCCCAAAGACGAAAAAGGGCACATAATCAAAGGCAGGAAACGACACCCAACTATCGGGAACAACGTCGTAATTTACTCAGGAGCCACACTGCTAGGTGCGGACGCAGTGATAGGCGACAATGTAGTGATAGGCGGTAACGTTTGGATTACTTCGCCCGTTCCCTCGAATACAAGGATAACGATTTCACCGCCGGAGCAAAACATAAGAAAGGAAAGAAACGGCCACTAAAAAGAAAGAGCGCCGCTAAATTAAGCGGAAGTTCTCTTTCACTGAGGTCAGAACTACATGAGTGTTTGTTCGCTCAACATATGGAAGAGCCAGCAAACGCTTCGTGAACGCCCCCAAGTCTTCTCGACTCTTAAATTTAGCGACTATGACTGCATCAGTTAGCCCAGTCACATCGTATACGCTGCACACATTGGGAATCTTGGCAATCTCAGCTTCAGTATCGACCAATCTGCCTTTGGCAACGGTAATTTCGGTAACCACGGTCAATTGGTAACCGAGTTTTTCGTGATCAAGGATGACTGCGTAGCCTTTGATTAACCCGTCGTCTTCCATCTTTTTTATTCTTGAAAGCACCGTACCTACAGATACGCCGACGTTCTTTGCTATTTGTCTACTTGAGAATCGGGCGTCTTCCAAAAGCGCTTTCAGAATCTTTTTGTCAATTTCATTTAGTTCCATATCATAGGTCTCCTGCACGTTTTTCCAGCGAACGATGCCTTTTTGAAACGTTCTTTTAATAATCAGGCAGGTAAGTTTATAAAAGTTTAGTTTTTCCCCGACGAAAAAATCTAAGCAAACTCCTCAAACGTGAATTTGACAGAAACGAATGAGCAATCTTAAATTACTAGATTAAACCCCAAATAAAACCGTGAGCTTCGTCTAAATGCAAATCAAGTACGACACAATTCTGGTTCTGGACTTCGGAGGACAATACTGCCACCTCATCGGCAGAAGAATCAGGGAACACGGCGTTTTTTCGGAAATAGTTCCACCAGAAATAACATCAGTCGAAATTTTGGCTCTCAACGAAAAATTCAACATTAAAGGCTTGATTCTTTCGGGTGGACCTTCAAGTGTGTTCGAACCGGGTGCACCACGCATTGACCCCAAAATTCTGGAGTTGAACCTGCCCGTTTTAGGGTTATGCTACGGGCATCAGCTCGTTGCCCAAATTGTGGGCGGAAAAGTTTCCCGTGCCTCATGCAGAGAATACGGCATCGCAGAGGTGAACATTGACAAAGCGGTCGGTGTGCTGTCGGGTTTAAGCGAAAAAGAAACTGTCTGGATGAGTCACGGCGACACGGTTTCGGCGGTGCCGTCGGATTTTGAGGTTTTAGCTCACACGGATAGCTGCCCCGTCGCCGCTTATCGCAGCAAACAGAAGCCCATTTACGGGTTGCAGTGGCATCCCGAAGTCGTCCACACAAAAAACGGTGCCCTAATGCTCCGAAACTTTGTGTTCGAAGTTTGCCACTGTGAAACTAACTGGAAAATGGATGACTTAATCGAAAGGATGATCAACGAAATTAAAACTGATGTAGGCACGTCTACAGCCATTATTGGGTTAAGTGGAGGAATAGACAGCAGCGTTGCGACTGCATTGGCAGCTGAAGCGTTAGGGGACAAGTTGACAGCGGTATTTGTAGATCACGGGTTTATGCGAGAAGGCGAACCTGAAGCCATCAGAGACACCTTCAAAGATTTTAACATAAACTTCGTCATGGTCAATGCCCAGAACCGGTTCATGGAGAAACTCGAAGGTGTATCCGAACCCGAGAAGAAACGGAAAATCATCGGTGAAGAATTCATTCGAGTTTTCGAAGAAGCCGCCAAAAAGTCAGGGGCAGAGTACCTGCTTCAAGGAACCATTTATCCTGACCGCATCGAGTCAGGCTTTCGCAAGAACAGCGACGTCATTAAATCACACCATAACGTTGCGGGGTTGCCAGCCAAAATGGACTTTAAGAAAATCGTAGAGCCCCTCCGCGACCTCTACAAAGATGAAGTACGAAAAGTCGCCGTTATGCTTAACCTACCGCGGGAACTCGTTAACAGGCAACCATTTCCAGGCCCAGGCTTAGCCGTCAGAATAATCGGCGAATTAACCGAGGAAAAAGTGACCATAACCAAAAAAGCAGACGCCATTGTGCGCCAAGAAATTGAAAAGAATTGTGTAGCTGAAAATCTGTGGCAGTATTTTGCTGTTTTGACGGATACAAAGGCAACAGGTGTTAAAGGCGATTCTCGAGCTTATGGATATGTGGTAGCTGTTAGGGCTGCGGAGAGTCGTGAGGCCATGACCGCCAACTTCGCTCGGATTCCGTACCCAGTGTTAGAGAAGATTTCTACGCGGATAACCAATGAAATCCCAGAAGTGACACGCGTCGTCTACGATATTACCCATAAGCCGCCTGCAACTATCGAGTGGGAGTAGTATCTACTCTTCATACTGTTTATATCTTGAACCAGATAATTACCATCTTACAATTCGAGGGCATGAAGCAATTGAAAGCGTTAATCCTAATCGGCGGATTCGGCACAAGGCTCAGACCTTTAACCTGCACCAGACCCAAGGCACTTTTTCCAATTGTTAACAAACCGCTACTTCAGTGGACGTTTGAAAAACTCGCCGAAAACGGCGTTAACGAGGTAATTTTAGCAGTCAACAAGCTAACCGAGTTCCATATCAAACAGGCTCGCATGCCGAAGTATGGGTTATCCGTAAAATTCTCGCTTGACCCGCCCAAGATGCCGCTTGGCACAGCTGGACCTGTGAAGAAGGCGGAGAAGCTATTGGGACATGAGGAGCCGTTTTTAGTTTTGAACGGGGACTTAATCACGGAAATCAGTTATCGCCAACTGCTAAGAGCCCATCTTGAAGGCAAAGCAGTAGCAACCATAGCCCTTCACGAGGCAGAGGACCCAAGCAGGTACGGTACCGCAGAACTCGCAGAGGGAAATCGCATCAAACAGTTCGTTGAGAAACCACCCAAAGGAACTGAACCCAGCAAACTGATAAACGCAGGAGTATATGTGTTAAGTCCCAAAATCTTCGATTACATCCCCGAAGGAAGAGCGGTTTCGATGGAACGGGAAGTGTTCCCCAAACTGGCAGAGAAAAACGTGCTTTACGGGCACAAAGTTGGCGGCTTATGGATTGACATAGGTAAGCCCGAAGAATATCTGGAAACAAACAAGCTAATTCTTGAAACCTGCGCTGACAAACCACGAAAAGCTCGAAACTTCAACTGCAAAAACCCGGTCGCCATCGGCAAAGGCGTCATCATCGGCGAAAACTCCGTCATCGGACCGTGTGCCATTTTAGGTAAAAACGTAACCGTGGGCAAAAACGTTCAGATACGAAATTCCGTGGTTTTTCAGGACGCAAAAATCGAGGATGACGCAATAGTTGAGGGAGCTCTTATTGGCGAATCGGCGAAAATTGGGAAAGGAGCCAAGATTTCAGAGGGTTGTATCATAGCGGACCATGCTAGAGTCAAAGAGGGTGCGGTTCTGCATGAGAAGGTTCACGTGTGCCCCGCAATTGAAGTTGCTTAATCAGCCAGTTCAAGAAAAAAACACCGTTTTAAACCTACACCCCGAAAAACGATAATCCGAGTCAAACGAGGAAAAGCTCAACCTGAAAAGCATATTAGAAACTCACAAGTGTCTTTTTAATAACCGGAGACCGAATCATGAGCCAACCCAAACTTTTCGGAACAAATGGCATCCGAGGAACCGTTAACAAAGAACTTACACCTGAAATGGCAGTTAAAGCAGGATGCGCTATCGGAACCTTTTTTGGCAAAAAGAACCTGCTCGTTGGCTACGACGCCCGAACCAGCGGACCAATGTTCGCGAAGGCAATCATATCAGGCTTAACCGCCACGGGCTGCAATGTTTTTCTTGCTGGAATGGCACCGACTCCAGCCCTGCAGTTCGCAGTTAAGAATCACAAGTTTGATGGCGGAGTCATAATCACCGCCTCCCATAACCCGCCTGAATATAACGGCATAAAAGTCATTTGGAAAGACGGCATCGAGATCAGTCACGAACAAGAAATAGAAATTGAAAACAACTACTTCAAAAACAAAACTCAGTTCGCCGACTGGAACAAACTTGGCTCAACCCACGACATACTCGGCATAAATGACGAATACATTGAAGCCATGAAAAAACACGTTGATCTAGCGGCAATCGCTCAGAAACACTTTAGCGTCATCGTAGACGCAGCAAACAGTGTCGGTGGATTGACCGCACCCGTGCTTATGCGCGATTTAGGCTGCAAAATAACCAGCCTCAACGCAAACATCGACGGCACCTTCCCAGGAAGAATGCCCGAACCCAGACCCGAAAACCTCGCTGAACTCTCCAAAATGGTGAAAGCTTTAGGTGCAGACTTAGGCGTGGCTTTCGACGGCGACGCAGACCGCTCCATCTTCGTGGATGAGACGGGGCAGATTCACATGGGAGACAAAAGCTTCGGAGTCGTCTTAAAACAATACCTTCTCGATAACCCTAACTCGCAAGTAGTCACGCCAGTCAGCTCCTCAACCCTAATCAAAGACATAGCAGATGCATACAAGGGCGAAATCGTCTGGACCAAGGTTGGAAGCGTCACTGTTTCGCAGAAAATGAAGGAAGTCAAAGCCAAACTGGGCGGAGAAGAAAACGGCGGAGTCTTCTATGGACCCCATCAGGCCGTCCGCGACGGAGCCATGACGACAGCCCTTATCCTGGGCATAATGGCGAAAACGGGAAAGAAGCTCTCGCAGCTTGTGGCAGAACAGCCCCAGTACTTCATAGAGAAAGGCAAAATCGAATGCCCCGAAGAAAAAAAGCAAAAAACGCTAGACAAACTGCTTGAACAAGTCAAGGGCTTAAACATAAACACTCTGGACGGAGTAAAAATCTGGTTCCCGGACAAAAGCGCTATTCTGGTTCGCCCCAGTGGCACGGAGCCGGCTTACCGGATGTATGCAGAAGCAAAAAACCCGAAAAGGGCAGTTGAACTAGTCAAAGAGTACACTGCGAAGCTTGAGAAAATACTTGAAACCATTTAAGAAAGCTATGGACTAATCTGTAGAAAAGGCGAAAATTTTTGTCTCCTCTCCTACATTTGAAACCTGAAGAAGTAGACACGCCCGAAAAACGCGCAAAATATAGTGTAACTCTAGTTGGATGCGGGCAAAAAGCAATTTTTTACGCTTTAGCTTTCGCGGAAGCAGGCTTCAAAGTTACATGTGCAGACGCTGACCAAAGCGTGGTTAAACGGCTTTCCAAGGGAAACATGCAGCTTGGGGATCCCCAAGCAGAATCTTTGCTAAAAAGTCTAATCAGGAAAGAACAAGTGAAAGCCACAAACGATCTAAAAGCAGCCACCTTGGCTGGCGACATAGTAATCGTGACAGTTAACGCAAAAATTGACGAGAAAAAGAACTCCGACTGCTCCGAAATGGAGAGCGCTTGCAAACAGGTGGGTGCAGCGCTTAAGAAGGGCAGTCTTGTTGTTTATGCGGGAATCGCGGGGCTAGGCTGTATTGAAAACATCAAAGAAACCGTGGAAAACACTTCAGGACTCAAAGCGGGCGAAGATTTTGGTCTGGCATATATTCCCACCGTCGATTCTACCCGTAACTCACCCCATCAAGTTGAGGATAAAGAAATAGCCGTCGCCGCCAACGACAAGTTCAGCATGAATGCCACAGAAAACATTTTCCAAACAATATCGAAAAAAAATATCAAGAAAATCGCAAACATAAAAACTGCAGAAATAGCCATGCTTTTTGCGGTTGCAAAACGGGACGTAAACGAGGCGCTGGCTAACGAAATGGCTATGTTCTGTGAGACTGCGGGATTAGATTACCTTGAAATAGTCAAATTGTTCGAAAAAGAGATATGTGAGACAATGCCCACGATTTCAGAGGAAACCAACCGCAACGAAGCGTACATATTGCTTGAAAATGCAGAGAACCTTGATGTGAAGCTTAGGCTTCCTTTGCTTGCGCGGCAAGTTAATGAGGATATGGTAAGACATGCTGCAAACTTAACTCATGATGCGCTTCGTGACTGCGGAAAGACTTTGAGAAGAGCTAAGGTTGCTCTGTTGGGCTCGGCTGAACCAGGAACAGCTGCTGCAATTTTCGTTGAGCTATTGAAAGCTAAAGGCGCCAAAGTCAGCCGTTATGACCCTGACTGTTCCTCAGCCGAATACTCTGACGGCGAATCAATCAAGAAAACTCTGAATGAGACTGTGGAAGGCACCGACTGCATAGTTATCTTGTCGGGACAGGAACATCTGAAGCGGTTAAACCTTAAGAAGCTGCGGGCAATAATGAAGTCACCAGCCGCAATCGTCGATCTAGTTGGGGCTGTTGAACCTGAAAAAATGGTAGGTTTCAATTATCGAGGTTTGGGAAGGGGCGCTTGGAATAAATGAAGAAACTTGGTGTAGCAGTCGTCGGAACTGGGTTTTGGGGTAAAAACCACGCAAGAGTCTACAAAGAACTTGAATGTACAAACTTAGTTGCCATCTGCGATGTGAACCCGGACCGGGCCAAAGCCATCGCACATCAATTCGGTGTCAAAGCTTACACTGACAGCTCACGGATGCTTAAGAACGCAGATATTGAAGCTGTCAGTATCTGCACATGGTCAACGATGCTGGCAAAAGAGGCGTTGAAAGGTCTCAACGCGGGAAAACATGTTCTCGTAGAAAAGCCGATGGCAACGAACACGAAACAGGCGGAGAAACTCCTGCAAACTTCCAAAGAGAACGGACTTCATCTGACTGTAGGTTTTCTAATGCGGTTCATTCCTGGATTGCAACAAATCCGAGAAGCAGTTGAAACAAAGAAAATTGGCGACCTCGTTTCCGCGACAGCTAAGCGGGTTTCGCAATGGCCTGAAAGAATAGGTGACGTAGGCGTAGTCAAAGATACAGCGATTCACGATATCGATGTGATGCGGTTCATTTCCGGCGAGGACCCCGTCAGCGTATACGCAAAGATGGGCAGCATGAAGCACCGCAAGTTCGAGGATTATTCGCAGATCATGTTGACATACGAAAGTGGGAAGAGCGCTTTTATTGAATCCAACTGGTTAACACCCTACAAGACCCGGACACTCAACGTGACGGGCAGTGAAGCTATCATGCGCTTGGACTACATAACCCAGGACTTGTGGATTGAAAGCGCAAAAGAAAACCTGCAGCCCAGAATCCCATTCCAAGAACCATTGAAGGCGGAGTTGCAACACTTCGCTGAATGCATCCAAGAAAAGAAGAAACCGCTTGTAACGGGAACCGATGGCTACAAAGCCCTGCAAGTTGCGATGGCTGCGTTTAAGTCTTCCGCGAAAAATGCTGTAATAAAATTAGAGTAGCCTGAGTTTACCCTTTCAAGTTGAAAGGTTTGCCTTCTTTCACAATGTTTTCGGGGACTTTGGCTTTCCACTTCTTCAGGAATGGTAAGTCCTCAGCGTCCTTTCTGAGTTCGTCGGGCAACATCTCGGGGATTTCGTCGCGGATAGGGTACCACCTTAAGCATTTGGGGCAGACAATTAAGCCTTCGACGATTTCGTCTTTCTCTTCAAAGACGAGTAGGTCAAGTGGATGATACTTATCGATTGGGCAAGCGAGAATATCCATCAATTTCCGTTTCATGATGTTCCCTTGAACATCTATCGCGGCATCAAACTATTAAAACTTATTAACCATTCACGCGTATATCGACCTCAACCTGATGCCAGTTAGGACCCACCGGTCTGACTACGCGCGAAAAAGGTACCTCAAAATCGATGTCTAAGCTTTTGAATTCCGCGGCGATTTTCGCGTGGGCTTGATCCATCGATTCCTCGGTCTTGATTGCATGTTCAAAACAGTGAAGGTGTATCCACCCTCCAGAGGTTTTAAGGGCAGTAACTGCTGTGGGCAAATACTCCAAGGCTTTCTCCGGCAGCGGCATCAGAACGCGATCCGCGCAGTGCTGGAAACGGGCTTCAATTATTGCCTTGGAGTCTCCTAGCACAGGAAGGACTTTGCCGAAAACCCTATTTACTCGAACGTTTTTTCGCATGCATTCAACGGCGGCTGGGTTGAGATCTATGGAGTACACTTTTGCGGTGGGCACGGTTTTGGCGATGATTATTGAGAAGCATCCGACGCCTGCAAACATGTTAACAATGGTTTCGTTAGGTTGGACTAAGCGGGATATGCGTAGTCGTTCGCCTGAAAGCCTCGGGGAGAAGAAGCATTTTTCCAAATCCACGTTGAAGAAGCAACCATGTTCCCTGTGGGTGGTGACTGTTTTGTCTTCACCGCCTATGCAAACTAGGTTGCGCAGACGAAATTCGCCCTGGATTTTTGATGCCTGAGCCAAAACCGTCTTCAAGCCCTTATTGCAGCCCATTATGGCGTTGGCAGCAAGTGCTGCCTGTTCCTTTGAGGATTCCGTCAGTTTAACGATTGCGATGTCGCCCACTATGTCGAAAGAATTGTAGATTTCAACGGTTTTTGTCGAGGTGTTTTCGCTGAGCCTTTTCTTTAGCCGTTTTCGCAAGCTTTCCCCTTCGATACTTCGCGGTGTACTGAAAACGTTTAAAAGCAAAAAACGTTTCCTTTGTACAAAGAGGATGCTTTCATGGAGAAATCAGGAATTGTTTATGAATGTATGCGTTGCGGAGCAAAAGTTCCAAGCGAAGAGCTGGAGCTTCGTGGCGGAGAAACTAAATGCATTATTTGCGGTTACAGAATTCTGAAAAAGGTTAAACCGCCAGTCGTCAAACGTATCCAAGCTAAATAGAAAATGGAAGAAAACGCGCTCTATTTGGCGCGGCATTTCTTTTGAATTTTGCTGTTTTTTTAGTATATGTCTTTTTCTCCGAACTTGCGCAGCGCCTTTCCTTTAAGTTTAACAGGCACGTCGATGTCGTCTTCAAAGTCCTTTTCAACTGTTTGCCGCCGAACGGTTTCTCCGCAGATTCCATTTGGAAGCATTCGTCTTTTCAAACATTGAGAATATGTACAGTTAGCGACGTTGCATAGTTCTTCGGTCCAGTTGCACTGTACCCCATCTCGACGGAAAAACGCGGAGTTTTTGCTGCACTTAAAAGATGGGCATGTTGGAGAACAAGCTTTTGCTTGAGCCAAACGTTACACCTCTAGGTTTCAGTTTAAAGAATCCCGTGTTGCGTTAACATTCTTAATCAGCATATTTCTTGAAGTAGATATAAAGTTTTTTGCTTTAGACGCCTCATTGTGTCCTTAACTTTCGGATTTTCTTCTGAGTCTAAAGCCGGTTCGTCTGTAGACTTCGATACCTACGAAAAGCAGCAGAGCTAAAACGATGACTATAATGGTTGCCAGCATACTTGTCGATATTAAAGCACCCGCAAACGCGACGTAGTTGTTCATTGTGAGTTTCACTGCTGACGCGGAGTTAACCTGCAGGTTTGTTGCCACGAAAGAATTCGGGTTTCCGGATGGGTAAGCGGTTATCTCCATGTTTCCACCGATAATGTTGCCAAATGACGCTGTTCCGTCGCCTTGTGTTGTTGCTGAAAGAGTGTCCATTCCGGGTCTGCTTATTTGAATTTTGACGTTGCCAATGCCGTTTCCGAAGTAGTCTACAACTCTAACGGATACCGGAAGGTTGTAGGTAACACACCGAATTTGAGCGTTCGTGTTGCTCAAAACGCTAAGGATCGTATTATTTAGTAGAACGTTGGACGATGTGAAGATTTCAGCGCGGTACTGCCCAAAGGTTACATCAAGTTGCGCGTTGCCATCGGCGTCTGTGGTTACGCTGTAGAATAGCCCGCTTGCTTGTTCTGTGAGAGTGATTCGCGCATTAGGTAAAGCAGCAAAGTTATAATCGAGAGTTTTTAGCGTGAGGGTTTCGTCTGGGCACTGGATAGTAAACTGAGTGGATGCTTGGGCGGGTAGAGAGTTGATTTGGGTGTTGCCAGTGTTAAAGACAGTATTATATTTTGAAGCGAGGACTGTATAACCGATCCCTGTTAGCACTGAGTTAAGGGAGTAAAAGCCGGTTAGGTCGGTTTCCCCAGTAGCAGTGCCTGTAGTTGTCGCTCCAGTTCGGGAGGTGTACGAATAGGTTAAGTTCAACTGGACAAAGGGGATAACAACACCGTTTTTATCCTGAACCTTAATCTTCAAATCGGTCAATCTGCAGGACACGGTATAGGTATTGGCGCCGGTTATTGAAAATTGAATTTGTCCTACTTGAACATCATTCCAGTAGGCGGTAGTTGTGACAGCGCCTTTTTCTAAGTTTATTGTTGCTACGCCACTCGAATCTGTTGTTCCTTTGTAAGTGGTACCCGAAACTTGGTCAATTACTTCAAACAATATGTTCGGAACAACTTCGTTCGCCAAGTTTACTGCTTTGAAGTTAACTGGGAAGCCAAGTATTAAGAATGAGGATACGTCGGCAATTATCTTATTTGGTGTAGTGAGCGGAGTAATAGCGATACTATAGTTCCCCAAGGAAGCATCTGATGGAACATTCCAAGTGGTCGAAACTGTACCTTGACTTGAAGCAGTCACAGACTGAGAGAAAACTACGATATCATTAAATTTGACCGCCACTGTGGCCGTTTGGCTGGGTTGATACCCTAAACCGGTAATTTTGACGGCGCTTCCTCGATGATACTCAGTGAAATCTGTGATGCCAACGTTGAAGCTTGTTTGCGCCAAATTCTGAGTTGCGTTGAAATAAACGTTGTATGTTCCGAAATAAACCGTCGAACCTGAAGAATGGAAGCTTGAGCTTGGAAAAGTGACGAGAGCGTAGGCAACACCTAGAGATGATGTGGTGAGGGAAACGTCCGTTGTGTAATTGCCTTCTACGCCAGAAGGTGGCACTACAACGATTTCCGCGATGTACAGTTTGTTAGCGTCGCCGCCCAGTATGCTAACGTTGAGAGATAAGCCGTTGCCTTCCACTAATTGTCCGGGTGAAGCCGGAAGGACTGGTTGAACATTATATGATACGAACACATCCTCGGGGTAGGTAGTGTTTTCGCCTGTTGTTACATCAACAAGAGTAAAGCCATATGGCCCCGATGTGAGGAACGGAACGGTAATATTAGTTAAGACATTGAATCCTTTGGCGTTTCCAGAGGACAAGAGTGTATTTTCTAAGTATACTCGATATGGGCCGTTAGAGGTTACGATTGTACCACCTAGAGTAACGGTTTGTCCGGGATTTATGTTGGTTACCGCGAGTCCGTCAACTGTAAATTGAGTTATGGAAACACTGTTCAGCGATTGACCATGAACCGAAAGAGTTGAAATTGGCAAAAAGGCTGTGACCATAAGGACTAAGAGAGCTAATGTGAAGATTTTTTGTTTCAAACCGATTGTCTCCTCTGTGCGGTAAAGTTTACTCTTCGAGATTGAACATTCTACTACCATGAGAACATTTTAAACTTTGCCTTTAATTAAGGCGGGTTAACGAATTGGCAACAGGATCATGGTCACCAATATTATATAAAACGATGAGAAAGCACGACGAAAAGACGATTTCGTAACTGAAACGGCTTTATTTGTGCGATTCATTAATGCTCCAAACTAACGGCTAAAGATGTGAACCATCCTGGTGAACCTTGTTCCAGAACCATTATTGCAAGCGTTGAGGAAACAGAAATATCACCGAGTGGGTGGGCATTCAGCTGTTAAAAGGTGCAAATGGTTTTATGAAGCATTAACCGGCGGCAGATCATGTTACAAGCAGAAGTTCTACGGTATAAACTCCCATCAGTGTATCCAGATGTCGCCCGCACTTTTCTACTGCACGCAGCAATGTTTGTTCTGCTGGAGAGCCCAAAACGGCGATCTGCAGATTAGCTGGAACGAATTAAGCACGCCAGATTGGGATCCGCCTGAGGAAATTACCCAAGGAATCCTCAAGGCGCAAACCAGAATCTTGTCGGGGTATAAGGATCACCCCAAGACGGACCCGCAAAAGTTTCGGGAAGCTTTCCGCCCGAAACATGTCGCAATCAGTTTAACGGGGGAGCCGACACTTTATGAGCCGCTTGGAGAGCTGATTCGCACCCTGCATGGTAAGGGCCTGACAACGTTTCTGGTTTCTAACGGAAACTTGCCCCACAAACTTTCAACGTTATGCACCGAACCCACTCAACTATACATCTCTGTTTGTGCGACCAATGAGGAAATGTTTAAGGAGGTTTGTCGTCCGCAATTGTCTGGCGCATGGGAACGGCTAAATGAATCTTTGGCGTTGATGCCGAGTTTCCGATGCCCAACAGTTATTCGTTCGACACTTGTTAGGGACCTAAATATGCATGACGTTGACGGGTACGCAAAACTTGTGGAGAAGGCACAACCAACGTACGTTGAAGCAAAAGCGTACATGCATGTGGGTTTTTCGAGTTTACGTTTAGGCTTCGAAAAGATGCCAAGCCACAAAGAAGTTTACGATTTTGCGTTGCAGCTGTCGGAAAAGACGGGGTACAAGATTTTAGATGAATCCCAAGATAGCCGCGTTGTTTTGTTAAGCAAAAGGCAGAAGCCAATTCGTTTCAGTTCCTCTTGAATTAACCACTTGCCTTTCAAATCATTCAGTCTTTGTGCTTGTTTTGGTTGAATCAAAATGCCGCCCTTTGAAAGGTGAATGGCACCCTTAAATAGTAATTTTGTAGTGCCCTATTCTTAAACCTGCAATTTAATTTAAGGGTGGTGAATATGGTTAACGAGGGGAGAGGGAGAATATTTAGGAGAAAAGACGGCAAATATCTAGTTTACTTGCCAAAAGACTTAGCTGAAGACAGCATGTTCCCATTTAAGGAGGCAAGTTCAATTTTTGTAAAGGTCAGCTTCAAGCTTGGAGATGATAAATTGTCCGTCGAAAAATGGGCTGACCCTGAACAGCCCATTACTTAAAGGAAACCTATAAGCGGGTTTTCCACCTATTTTTACAAGCTAACAATAGAATTGAAGGACTGAGACTTTGCCGGTAACATTGAAAAATTTGCTTAAAGAAATCAAACGTGAACTTACGCAGAAAGAGGAAATACGCGAAAACACGCATGATTGCATGCGAAAAGCAACTAGCCTCTCCAAGCAGGCAATTCTGCTCAGTCACCAAAAGCGATTAGGTGAGGCCAAGAAACAACTGGAAAAGGCAAAAGAAATCCTATCGAAGCTCAAGGAAAAAGCAAAGGAGTATCCTGCGATAATCTATGGCGGAATGTTTAGTGCGGCTCTACAGGAGTATTCGGAAGCCTGCATCTTTGTGAAGTTACTCGAAGAACCTAGATTTGTAACTCCAGAAGAAATCGATGTCCCGCCTGCAGACTACATTTTAGGATTAGCAGATGTGGTGGGTGAATTCAGGCGGCTTGCGCTTGATGCGCTTCGTGAGGGTGACGTTGAGAAAGGCGAAAAATGCCTTCAAACTATGGATGAGATCTACGTCGAATTGGAGGCCCTTGATGAGGCATATATGCTTGTTCAGGGGTTGAGAAGGAAAAACGATGTGGCACGTAGAATAATTGAATCCACTCGCGGGGACATAACTCAGGAAGTCCGCAGAAAAGCCTTAGAAGATTCATTGCGCCGCTTTGAGCAACGTCAGGAAAAAAGAGAAAAAACAAAACAAGGCTAAAGTTATCGGGAAGGCCAATGAGTGGGGTATGGCGACGAACGGGCTCGTTGGGGAGCGGACAAAAGTTGGAGGGAAAATTGAGAAAGATTTCGAGAAGATAGTATGTAAGCACAAGTTACAGAAAACTTAATAGCTCATACCCGCGAGAAAAAAGTGGCGAACGGCATGGAAGCACCAAAGGCAGAACCAGAAAAAACCGAACAGAAAGAAACTGTTCCAGAAATCACGTTTGACGAATTTCTAAAGCTAGATTTGCGGGTTGGCAAAATTCTGGAAGTCATACCTGTGGAAAACTCCAAGAAGCTCATCCGCATTATTGTGGACTTTGGCACGGAAAAGCGGCAGGCAGTTGCGGGTTTAATGCAATACTACAAACCCGAGGACTTAGTTGGCAAGAAATACCTATTTCTCCTAAACCTAAAGCGGCGCATGATGGCGGGTTTTGAATCACAATGTATGATTCTGGCAGCTGAAGATGACAAAGGCAACGTTGCTGTGCTCATGCCCGAGAAGGACGTTACGGAAGGCAGCAAGGTCGGCTAAACCACCAACAACTCGTTTCACATATATTTCTACAGTTCCCAACCAACATGGAGGAGCCTAATAGAAACTGTATGCAGAAAAGGGGAGAGGGGTAGGTTGAAGGACTTTTTAGCCAAAAATTGCATAAAGGTAGGGGAAGGGGTAGACCAAAATCGTTGTCTAAATGACACTGTTTAAACGCGCTTTTTCATCTACACATCTATGTTTGTTTTTACGGAAAAGTAAATTAATCCAGCAACCACGTAAGAATGTGCCTTAGACTGAGGAGTAATTATGACAGCTAACGAAGAAGCCGTTATGTGGGTTGAGAAGTACAGACCCAAAACCCTAGACGAAGTCGTTGACTTAAAAGACATAGTGGAAAGCCTCAAATCATTCATGCGCAACCCAAAAACGATGCCACACTTACTCCTTGCAGGCATCCCAGGAACAGGAAAAACTACAGTTGCCCTCTGCATAGCCCACGAGCTGTTCGGACAAAATTGGAAAACCTTCACGCTGGAGCTTAACGCGTCGGACGAAAGAGGCATCGACACCGTCCGTGACCGAGTCAAAGACTTCAGCAGATACAGTCGAGCGGCATTTGGCAACGTGCCATTTGCGTTGATTATTCTTGATGAATGTGACCAAATGACAGGTCCCGCGCAGACAGCGTTGAGGAGAATTATGGAAACTAGCAGCCGCACAAGCAGGTTCATCTTGATCTGCAACCAATCAGGAAAAATCATAGAGCCCATCCAGAGCCGATGCGCCATATTCCGCTTCTCCAAGCTGGACCGCAAAGCCATGATTGACCAACTCTGCTGCATCGCCGGAAAAGAGCATGTTAAGTTGGAGCCAACTGCTGCCGAAAGAATCGTAGATTACGCTGAAGGCGACCTGAGACACGCGATTAACACGCTTCAGACTGCTGCATCATACAGAGATGGGATTGTAGATGAAAATACGGCTTCGCTCGTGACTAACGAGGCCAGTCCGGTGCAAGTTCAGAACATGATTAAGAAGGCACTTTACGACAACTTTGTTGACGCAAGAAAAATAATGTATGACCTAATGGGTTCGTATGGATTCTCTGGGTCCGATATCATCCGACAAATGCAACGGGAACTCTTCAAAATGTCCATCTTGACGCCGGAGCAGAAAGCTGATTTATCCGACATAATAGGTGAGTACGACTATCGATTGACCCAAGGAGCTAATAGCGATATCCAGTTGTCGGCGTTGCTTGCTCAATTTGCAAAAGTCGGCAAAGCCTCAGGGGACACCAGTTGAGCCAGGATTTGCTTTGGGTTGAGAAGTACCGCCCTAAGAAGATAGCTGAAGTTGTAGGCAACGAAGGAGCAAAAACCGCGTTTATTGACTGGTTCAAAAACAAACGCCGCACCAAGAAAGCGGTGTTACTTTATGGCCCACCTGGCGTAGGAAAGACGACACTGGTTAACGCCGCGGCAAACGAATTCGGCTTCAAGGTCATCGAAATGAACGCAAGTGACACCCGCTCCGAAAAAGCCATAAACGCAATCGCCGGACCCGCAACCTCGTTTGTTGCTTTGGACACGTTTTCCTCGGACGCGAAAGGCAGCGTCCTTTTCTTAGACGAAGTAGACGGGATAGCCGGAAACGAGGACCGCGGGGGGGTCAGCGCCATTATCAAAATTGTGGAGAACGCCCGCGTACCCATCATCATGGCGGCGAACGATCCGGATCTAGACAAGCTGCGACCCCTCAAGAAAGTTTGTACACTTGTTCGGTTTCAGCAGGTCCGCATCCCTCTCATTATCGCAACGCTCCAAAGGATTTGCCAAAAAGAAAACGTAAAAGCCGACTTCGAGGCGCTGGAGCAAATTGCACAGAACAGTCGCGGTGACGTGCGCTCAGCGATAAACGATTTGCAAAGCTTAGCGGAGAGAGCTAAGACACTTACGCTTCAAGACACGATGGGGTTAACGTATCGGAACAGAGATATCGGCATGGATGAAACATTGACAACATATTTCTCGGCGAAGTCACTTCAGGATGCGTCTACAGTGCTGAGCCGCTCTGGGGTAGATTATGATGATTTGTTGATGGCTGTGGGAGACAACCTACCATTACGATACCAAGACCCTGCTGCTTTGGCGAAGGCCTACGATTTCGTTTCGCGCGCAGACATTTACCGGGGCAGGATCGGCGTGGAGAACTGGGGTCTTCTCCGATATTTCTACAATAACCTCGCCCAAGCCGGCTCCGTTCAACCTGAAACCTACAAACCCTTCAAGTTCATAGCCCCGCCCATACGCATAATCACCCTGTTTTGGACCAAAGGCAAACGCACGACGCTTGAGAACATCTGCGCCAAAATCGGGAAACGTTGCCACGTTTCCCGCAAGACCGCCAAAGAAGACTTCATTCCTTACATTAAACTCTTAATGGAGAGGCAGAAGGCAAACGCCGTGATTGCGTGGCTTGAACTCTCACCTGAAGAAATCGAGTTCCTGCAGAAAATAAACAAATTCTAAGGTGAGAGACCATGAAAAATCTGGATAAAAAAGGCTTTAAACTTCCTTACGTTGACTCTTTCACTTACCGTGAATTGATGCGTCTTGGGCTTCAGTACGACCGACAGCAGAAGACTTACAGTGCAGAAGGGTTGGACACAGCCGGCATAGATTCGGTTCTTGAGTTGCTTTCAAGAATTCTCCATGACAAGGCTTGCTTTGAGCAAACCAAGCAAGTTGCGAGCAAAAAAGCTCCCGTAACCCAGAATTGCTTGGTTTGTGCTAAGAAATTTCCCTGCGAGGAATGCCGCTACTACGAACTCTGCGAAACTCGCGACTTGCCATTGAGTTGCATCTGCGGAAAATGCCTTGAAGAAGGCAAAGCGTTGCCGGTATGCAAGTGACCCCGAAGATGGGTTATAGGAAAATTAATTAAAACCGTCAAGCTAAGGTTCATTTACGTTTCTGAAGTGTTTCTTATGGTAAAAACTAAACCCAAAACTGCAGATGAAATTTTCAGCAAAATAGACGATGACAAGAAAGCAATCGCGGAAAGTCTCCGTATCTTCATTAAAATGGCCGTTCCAAAAGCCACTGAGATTGTGAGACGCGGAAAAATCACTTTCACATTGGATGGTAAAGATTTTGCTGGAATCCGTTTAACTAAGCAGCATGTTGATTTGCTCTTGATGCATGGCGATAGCTTGAGCTCACCTCAACTTAAGGGGCAGGGAACAATAGGAGACCCCAAGCACATCGAAGTGAATTCGTTTAAGAATTTTGATAAGGAGGAAATCAAGCGGCTGTTGAAAGAAGCAGCGGCAATAGCATAACTACTGTGAGGGTTGGCTTTGGCAGAAGAACATACTGCTTTGACCGTTGCCTTGGCGCAGCTTAAGCTTGCAGCCCAAAAACTCGAGCTTAACAGCGGAATTCACAAGATGCTAAGCCAACCTAAACGAAGCATCTCCGTGAGCATCGACATCCGATTGGATAACGGCGCCATTGGAGTTTACAACGGGATACGGGTGCAGCATTGGGATGTGCGTGGACCCTTCAAGGGGGGCATCCGATACTACCCAAACATCACCCAAGACGAAGTTACGGCGCTGTCGATGTTGATGACTTGGAAATGTGCAATAGCAGACATACCGTATGGCGGCGCGAAAGGAGGCGTCTGCGTCGATTCAAAAAAGCTCAGCAAGCACGAATTGGAACGACTCACTCGCAGGTACGTCAGCCTAATTGTGGAGTACCTTGGACCACATCGCGACATACCCGCGCCCGACATGTACACCGACGCGCAAACCATGGCGTGGATCATGGACACCTACAGCCAACTCAAAGGCTACATGGTTCCTGAATGCGTCACAGGTAAACCCGTAGAAGTCGGCGGGTCAGAAGGCAGAACCGAAGCCACAGGCAGAGGAGTAATTCACTGCGTAAAAGAAGCCGCCCAAAACAAGAACCTCAAACTGAAAAACGCGACAGTGGCAATCCAGGGTTTCGGCAATGTGGGCTATCACGCTGCGGTGGCAGCCAACGAAATCGGCTGCAAAGTCGTCGCCGTCAGCGACTCAACAGGAGCCATATGCAATCCCAACGGCTTAAACCCCGTAGCAGTTTTAGCGCACAAAGAAAAGACTGGCACGGTACAGAACTTCAAGGGCTGCATCAACATAACCAACGAAGACCTCCTCGAAACCGAATGCGACATCTTGATTCCTGCAGCGATGGAAAACCAGATAACCTGCAAAAACGCCGACAAAATCAGAGCAAAACTTGTTGCAGAAGCAGCCAACGGACCCACCACACCAGAAGCCGACAAATGCCTACATGAGAAGGGCATCGTGCTCATCCCCGACATCTTGGCGAACTGCGGCGGCGTAACCGTCAGCTACTTTGAATGGGTCCAAAACCTCACCCGCGAACATTGGACCTTACAAGAGGTAAACGAGAAACTGGAAACGAAAATGACGAAAGCGTTTGACGATGTCTACGCGTTGAGCCAGAAGGAGAAAAGTGACATGCGTACAGCCGCCTTAATGATGGGAGTGGGAAGAGTAGCCAACGCCATAAAAGTACTAGGACTTTGGCCATAACTCAAACCTTTCTTCCTTTTTTCAGTTTTTTAAAACACTATGAAGGCTTAAAATTGCCAATAGCGACCTGCTCATTACTATAAGTTATTTTTTGACTATTTTTACGGGTTAGAAGAAAGCGTATCAGCCCATGACTTCTCATGCAATCATGTTATCCGTTTAATACAAACCCTTTAAAACCGCTTCATCTTATTTGTTCAGTCCCTAAAAGTTATTTGAGGAATGAGTATTGCCGCTGAAACTGGAGAATCTGGACTTCCGCTTCGAAAATTCGCGCGTGAAAGTCATCGCGAACAGGAATTACCCTGAAATGAAGCTCGCAGGGTTATCCATCGGTCCGTTTCAGGAAGGCAACGAATACGACGTTTACTACTGGATAGCCAGTGAATTGGCAGCGACGGGAATTGTCCATTTCCGCGAAGAGGATGCCTTAGACGCTACCAAACTCTACAAGGTTCAGTGGAAAGAACGCGTCCAAATTGCAGGACAAATTAGCGAACTCCCAGAAGACTTCTACCCCAAACTCCGCAGATACCTTAAACAGCTAAAGAAAGAAATCAGCAAGCAACCCGAAAAAATCCAGGAATACCAGAAAGCCAAACATCTGGCAGACGACATTGTGAATAGCAGACTCAAAAAAATCGTCACATTGTCCGCCGGGCCAGTTCAGGCGGAGCAAATCCTTGGCAAACTCACCGTTGAAGAGCGATTAGCCTACATGCAGCTTGGCAAAATCGTGAGTCAATGGAGAGCACAAATTCTGCAGTATGAATCTGAAGCGTGAATTGCATGGCAAGAGAAGAAAGCATAGACCCACAAGAGCGTTTTCTCGAATTCTTCAAGATGGACAAGTACCGAGAAAGCATCAGCCAAATGGCAATTCAAGGCAAAGAATCATTCACGGTAGACTTCGAAGAGCTTTTTGCTTTTGACCAAAAACTCGCCGAAATCCTCCTAGAAAAACCAGATGTTTACTTGCAACACGCGGACAACGCAGCATACGCTCAGCTCTGCATAGAGGACCGCGAATGTGCAGAAAAAATGCTGAAAGTCACCGTCCGCATCGCAGACTTGCTGGGCAGAGAGCAATTGCGCAAACTCGGCAGCAAACAGATGGGCAAACTTGTTATGATAGAAGCCATAGTCGTGCGCGCCACACCCGTAAGACCTATGGTTATGCAAGCTGCCTTCAAATGCAAACGTTGTGGAACCGTAAGCCGGGTAGAACAAGCAGGACAATTCCTTAAAGCCCCAACCGTCTGCACTAGCCCAGACTGCGGAAAAGATGGCCCCTTCGAATTCATGCAAGACGACAGCCAATTTATAGACTCACAGGATCTACGTTTGCAGGAACGCCCCGAAGACCTCCCACCTGGACAACTTCCCCGAACATTAGCGGTGAAACTCATCGGTAGTGAAGTAGTGGATGTAGCTAGACCAGGCGATCACGTTTCCATCGTGGGCGTCGTGCACGCGTTTGCGCCTTCGCGTCCAGGCATCGGCAAACTTCGCACCTTCATTCTTCAACTTGACGCAAACAGCATCGAAGTCATGGGCAAAGAACCTGAAACAACAACAGCAACCAAGGAAGATGAAGAAAAAATCATCGCTCTAAGCAACGACCCAGATATTTTTAACAAACTTCGAACCTCCATAGCACCCAGCATATTCGGCTACCAACATATCAAAGAAGCTATCCTGTACTTACTCTGCGGTGGAGTCAGCAAACATCTGCCAGACGTTAACATTAGAGGCGAAATGAACGCATTACTCATAGGTGACCCAGGCACAGCAAAAAGCCAGCTGCTCCAGTACGTTGCCAGAATCGCGCCACGTGGTTTGTACACCTCGGGCAGAGGAACAACCGCTGCAGGCTTAACCGCCGCAGTTATCCGCGAAAAAGGCGGAAGCATGAGTCTCGAAGCAGGCGCACTCGTTTTGGCAGACAAAGGAGTAGCCTGCATCGACGAAATGGACAAAATGCGTCCCGAAGACCGAGTTGCTATCCACGAAGCCATGGAACAGCATACGGTTTCGGTCGCAAAAGGCGGCATCGTCGCCACACTAAACGCGCGAACAGCTGTGCTTGCCGCAGCTAACCCCGCCTTAGGCAGATACGAACCCAACCGTACCGTTGCAGAAAACATTAGCTTGCCAGTCACAATTCTTTCCAGATTCGACATCATCTTCGTGCTGCGGGACGTTCCCAACAAGGAAGCAGACGCCAAAATGAGCCAGCACATTCTGGAAATCCACCAACGCGGCATCAGCCCAGTCGAAGCACCAATTGACGCGGAGCTCTTGCGCAAGTACATTAGGTATTCAAAAACAATCCAGCCTGAACTCAGCAATGATGCACTAAACAAACTGCGGGAATTCTATCTTGCGATGCGTGTAGCCAGCGAATCTGAAGGCTCACCAGTAGCCATTACCGCACGTCAATTGGAGTCTTTGGTACGGGTTTCCGAAGCCAGAGCACGATCCGCCCTGCGCAAAGAAGTCACAGGTGCAGATGCAGAAGCCGCAATAACGCTCATGAAACGCTCGCTCGAAGAAGTTGGCATAGATATGAGCAGCTACAAAATGGACATTGACTTAATCATGACCGGCAGACCCAAAAGCGTCCGAGACAAACTGCAAATAGTGCTATCCGCTGTAGTGGAGATGGAGAAACAAACGGGATCCGTAGAGAAAGATGCTTTGGTTGCTGTCCTTGAGGAGAAGCATAAGCTTTCACGCAACGAAATTGAACGCATGATTGGGCAACTACTGCGCGAAGGAACGCTCTATGAGCCAGGCGAAGGCAAACTAAAGAAAACCTAAACTCCCTATCCAAGCAAATCGATTGCAGAAGCAAAGCGGCATATACAAATGTATTAACAAACAATAACATCTATTCTACAAAAACTCAAATATAGAAAGAAGTTAAACAGGCTTATGAGATGTAAGTTGTCTTTTTGTCTTCTTCTTTGCGGGTTTCCTCGGCCTGAACTGCGCGATTCTCCTCAATCTTCTGGAGCCGCACAACCATCTTTTCAGCCTTGCTGATTTCCTCATCAATCCCGGCTAAATCGATGTTCAAGTTAAACATGTTTTTGAGAACTTCAATAACGCTTCGAGCCGAAAGCGGATCAGGAAGATAACCTCGAGTTTCGCCCAGAAGGCAAAGGGCATCAATTTTTTTAAACCGTGCCAGCCCCAAAATCAAGCCTGCCGTTCCGACGATTGGACTGCCTGTCGGAGAAATTGTTGCGCCAGCCGCCAGCGCCTTATCGAGAATTGGCTGGTTGGTGCCTGCAACAACGACTTTGGGTTTGCCATCGGTTTCCATGCGGTAACCACCTATGGTCGCGATTGTCTGGACATTGTGTTTTCTGGCGAAGGTAAGCATTTTTTCGGCGATGTCATATTGCCCCTCAATAGTTTGGGATTGGCTGTCGCCTGTGAACAGAATTACGTCGTTGGATCCCGCGCCGTTCTTTACGTAGTAGAAGGCACCGCGCAGCAACCGCACGTTGCCCTTCTTGTTAACCAAAACGAAATAGGGAAAATGCGGACTGTACAAATAAGCGAACTTTTCCGCCTTTAATTGCTTAATGAGGTAGCGGATGGCAATTTTACCGACCAGTCCTAATCCAGGTAAGCCTTCGATTAGTATGGGGTTGTTTGCGTGGATAGATGATCGTTCCCGGATGTAGGTTTCCTTCATTTCGCCGCTGCCTCTTCTTCCTGCCGTTTGAGGGATAGGCGGTACTTTAGGTATTTGTCATCTGGGGAAAACTTGGCGGGGTGAGGAATGTGCACTTTGCCACTGCAATAAGGGCAAACGTCAGTTTTCAGGGTGTAGTTACCGCATTTTTCGCATTTGCGTAAAAGCCAGACCACTATTTCGTCCTTCTAAACAAGGTTGGGTTCCAGTTTTGGTCTCTCTTGTAGTGTTCATCGATTTTGGCGTACGCTCCGTAATCGGCTACGGTTTCTACGTTGACGATTACGAGGTCTCCGGATTCTGGCCACTCTGGCTTTCTCTCAGCCATTTGGGCTATTGCTTCCTTACTCTAAGACCGCTTGCACATCGCCGTTAAGTTGGGCTTTTCCACCGGTGGATTCTGCGAGCACAGCGCTACAGACGTTGCAATTAACTGTGTTAACAGCGTGACTGAAGATAAGCTGCTCGTTACCACATTTGGGGCATTTAACTCTTAGGAATGTGCTGCGTGGTTTGGGGATAAGTTTATTCCATTCACTCATGTCCTGTTTCCTCCTATTACACGATTGCTAGTTTTCTTAATCGTATGCCGTCTTTGTGTCTCATGAAACTGCACACCTTGCATTTTAGGCGCAGAGTCTGTTTTTTAGTGGTTTTGGCGAATTCTTTCTGCAGAGGGTATTTTTGTCCACCGTAACCTTCTTTTTCGCGTGCGTGGTGGCGTTCGCCTTTTGCCATTGCTCGGCGTTTGCCTGCCTTGTACAGTGAGACAGTGTGAGCTCGATGCTGCTTACATTTTGGGCAGTACGTAGTTACTTCTTTAGGAACGTTCACGATATTCACTACCAGCTTTCCATAAGAAAAGCATGCGCATTCTTATACTTTTTCGCTTTGCCGCACTATTTGATTGCTGTTTGCTTCTTATAGAGCTATTTTTTCGGGGTCGCAGTTGCAGAGGCTACTTAGCCATTACTTCTCTATTGCTTGTTTAATGGCTTTTGCCGTTTCTTACGTTCGTGTGGTTTTGCATCTTTTTTGAGTTGGGATTAGATTGTGGCGGTTTTGAATGTTTAGTAGGTAAAACTGGAAAAGTCTTTGCTTGCGATTTAAAGGACAAGTTTGGTGAAGTAAAAGGAGTATTCTTATTAAAACAGAAAATTACTCAACATTATTGAAAAGGGTTCATTGCTGTGATGCAAAAGATTCTGGAAACCTCCAAAAAACATTCAACCACCTTAACTAAGAGTCTACCGTTGCTTGCGTTTGCAATCCCTCTTCTTTGGCTTTACTTGCTGGAGCCCACGACATTTGAGTTGATGTGGAAGGGCAGAACCTTCGAGCTATTCTTCATTTGGCTCATCAGCTTGGAGTTGATTTTGGGCTGGGAAGAGTTGCAGCCCTCCAAAATCAGCAAGTTTGCTCTTGCTCGAGCTACCGCCTTAATCATCACTTTGATTCTGCCTGCGGTATATGTTGCGGCGTCCTATTACTTGGGTTTGAACGGAGCCATCTCTAGCATAGCAAGCCAAAGCGGTATCACATGGGCAAACTCAATGGCACTCTCCACGGAGTACTTGATGTTCGCCGCCCTATTCATTGCAATCGTCTTTCTATCGTTTGGTTTCAAGGGATTGAAGGCTTTCTCGGTCCCCGCCTTTTTCCTTGTACTTGTTGGCACAATCTACACTATCGATAACGTTTACCCTTACGGTCAGTTCGCGCCCTTCCAGATTTTTGTGCCAACTACAACTGCTCTTGCCTCCGTTATCCTGAACCTCATGGGATACGCCACGAACACATCGTACACGCAGAGTGCCACGGAAGGCACCATGCCCATCCTCACGGCAACGAACCCGGCATCTCATGCGGCAGCCACCTTCTCCATCGCGTGGCCATGCGCAGGCATCGAAAGCTTCCTCATATTCACCGTCGTCATCCTGCTGTTCCTCAAACGGATGCCAATTAACCTAAAAAGCAAAGTTGGCTACTTCGTCTTTGGAGCGGTAGTCACCTACGTCATCAACGCATTTAGGATTGTTAACATCTTCACAACGGGGATGATTTACGGGGAGAACTCCATTCAAGTCCAGAATATCCACTTTTACTATGGTCCGCTTTACGCTGTCATCTGGATAGTTTCGTATCCGTTGCTTATTCTGGTGAGCCAAGCCTTGTGGCGAAAAGTCAGAAAACCTAAAAATCTACCTACTTCTGCAACTCAACCGTCTTTGCTAAACCCTGCTTGACGAGGATTTTCGCGTTCTCTGCAGGAACAGAAGCCACATCCTCCACAAGGAAAGGACCGTAACTCTTCATGTCGGCACCGATGATTGAAGGCACGGGTTTAAGAAAACGTAAAGTAACCCGATTATGAGCCATCGGCGCTTCGGACGGTGCAGCAGCAATTTCTGCTGTAATTCTAATAAGTTGTCCTACCAAAATGCCTTGTACGAACCTGCCGAACCCCTCCGCAGAGGGCGCAACCCCATTGTAAAAAGTCTGTTCCTCAGCCGCCAGAGAATCTATAGGCACTTTTTTCCCTACGACGAGAAGTTTAGCGAGTTTACGATAGCGAGTAAAAGTTAGATCTTGGGTCATTCGCGCTGCATTTGAACCTTCGTGCTCCAGTAGAGTTGCCTTAATGCCTTTTATTTCGAGCATCTGGAGTTCCTCCTTAATTCGGTGCAGGTAACCCGCTAGTCGAGCGTAGAAGTCGGAGGGTAAACTGCCCAGTTCCCCGTTTTCGGTTTCTATCCGCCACGCAGCGTAGAGTTCATCGTACATTTAATTTTGCACCTCAGCTCTGCCCTTGAGGATAAGCAGCACGGCAGCTGCGGTGGGCAACTCCACCCGCTGATTCTTGTAGGGACCGAAGGTTTCCCCGCTCAACTTAAACTCAGGCGCATCTGAGACCAAAACGTGGGCGGTGCCCTCTTTAAAGGCTACTGCTCCCACAAACGGGTCAAACGTATCCAGGTCTTTCACAGGGAACTCAGCTTTGAGCAGCCCGGTTTTGCCGTGGAGGGTGCCGTTGGCGCGGATGAGGCGGTGGATGTCGCTGGTGACGACGGTATCGATTTGGGCGATTTCTTGGTCCTTAACGTGTTCGGCTATGCGCATCCAAGTTTCGAAGCCCACTCCCTTCACTGTATCCCATCTGCCTTCTTCAATGCAGCGGTTCACGATTGCTTGCTTGTTTTTGAACAGGACATCCGCGCCTTTCTTGGAAACGCCAAGCTCAATTAGACCTTCCTTGGCGGAGTTCAGGATGTAGGTGCGCATGCCGTTCTTAAGCCGCCGCTTCCACCCATAATCCCCCAACGCAAACACAGGCGTGGACGTTTTGCGTTTTTGTTTTGCAGAGTCGCGTCGTTTCTTGTCAAACATATCCAAACCGATACCGCAAACGTAGTCCACGATTTCTTTGCGCGCCATCGTATCCAAGCTGCGGACAGAGTTATTTTCGACGTGAATGTGGTAACCACGGTGACCCGAAAAGTAAGTGTGAATCTCATGCTCCGAGAAGCCGAAGTCATTGGTGAGCATGTCGAGGAGTTTGCGAGTTTCGGTGCGGGTGGTGTCGATGCATTCTTCGCAGGCCCAAGTTTTAGTTTCGAACTTGACTCCCCCACATGCGGGGCACTCTTCGGGGGTGATACCTCTGCCCGACATGCCGCCGGCGACGAGGCACGCGGGATTGCCGCATTTCCATTCATCGTGTAGTTTGTTGCAGCTCGTCGGAATGTGGTCAGCGTCTATGTCGAAAACGAGGTCGGCACCGCTCCAGCCTTTCTTATCCATGTCGGCGTCAGGGTTCTCGTAGTAGGCGCAGCTGTGGTAAACGTCGGAGGGGATACGTTCCCGCAGGGAAGAGACCAACGCAGCTGAAGAGTGGAAACTTTTGTGGCGAACCATAGCACGTTCCTTGAAAAGCAAAAACGCGTATTCCCGCTGGCTAAATGACTGCGGCGAGGGGAACTCGTAGCGGGGACTGCGGTAGTAAGCGCGGAAATTCTCGTAAACCCAGTCCCTAGAAAACACCACAATCCCCCTTTTTGCCACTTATGCGTGACTTTTAGTTTGTGATTCGGCAATTAAGCTCTTTGGGCACTCCCGCCTTTTTTGCTTCAACGACTGGTTTGGCTAAAAACCTAGAACCCGACGGAAGTTATCTATTAGGGTAACGGGGTTGAAGGATAAGACGCCAAACGAGAGTATGACCACCATGAAGATTAGCCAAAGCAACGTGACCTCTAAGCTGCGTTTGGGCTGAGGAATCAGCGGATATACGAAAAAGAAGGGCAGATACCAGGGTTGGAAGTAGGGCATGGTGAAGAGGGGGAGCAGAGAGAAAGCCATGAACAGGGACATGAGGCGGCTTTTGTTGAGGAGGTAAACGGAGCATGCCAAGGTTACGCCCAGCGTGAGGAAGACGGCGAAGACCTGCAGTGACCAGTCTATTTGGGCGTGGGGGGTAAACGCGTTGATGCCGTTCATGATGAATTCGGGGCGGGCGGATATCAGAAAGGGCGCGCTCAGGTAAGCCGTGAACAAATCAACCGCCGCCAACCCCGCCGCAGCAAGCACCGCCTTGTTACGGAAAATAGCAGAGGGAGGAGTCTTCTGCACCAACCGCACCAACGCAAACACAATCAGCGGAAACAGGAAAATCCCCGCTTGATACTTGAACGTCGAAGCCACCGCCGTCAAGAGCAAAAACAGGTCGTAGCGTTCCCCTAAAAATAGAGCGACCGCGGGCAAGCAGAACAAGAAAGCTACCGAGTCGAACTGTCCATCCGCGGCGTAGACCACCAAAACGATGTAGAATAGGTAGGTTGCGACGGCTTTGAGGAGGAAGTTGAATTCTTGTTTCCAGAACGGCTTAAAGTAAACGTCTCGGGGAGTTTTTTCGAGTTCTTTGTTCCAGAGTTGTTTGAGGAAGAGGTATAGGCAAACGTGCGAAATTGCCAGTAGCAATGCGATTTGCATTTTGAAAACCAGTAACTGTCCGAAACCAGCTTGAAGCAGGGCGCCAAACGGCAAGAACAAAAGCACGCTGCCAAGCGGGTACAGGTTAGGCATCTCCGCCCAGGTTACGAACTTGTAAAGCGAAGTGTCTCCGCTGGAGAGTTGCCCAAGGGGTGTGTTGAAAACTTGGAAACCCACCTTCGTGAACAACGTTGAGGTATAGGGGTGACGGGCTGCGTCAGTGTACCAGTTTTCAAACGTCGCCAATGGATAAGAATTGACCACCAGCAGCCCGATCCAAAGAATGAGGCTTATAAGGACGGCAATTTGGAGCCGTCGCAAATTTTTCTGCTTCATAACCAGCGTTTGCCGCGGTGTTTCCGCTTTGGGTTCGGAATTGCTTTTCAGCAGGGGCTCGAAGATTGCCAGCAACAGAATTGCCCAGCTGGCGAGGAATAGTGCTTTGGCAGGTGTTGCAAGCCACGCGAAGGAGTAGTTCACGGCTGGCTTCTCAACAGATACCTCAAAGTGGACGCCTGTGGAGGTTGTTGGACCTGCTAGAAACATAGCCTCATAGTAGTCAGCTCCTGCAGCGAACGAATAAGTTATGTTGCCGATTGTGGTGTTGGTGTAGCGGGGTCCGCTGTAGGTTAGGAGGGTGAAGTTAACGGGGGAACTGTTGGCTACGTTTATGTTTAGGGTGATGTTTTCGCCGCCGTGAAAGCTTCCCAAACCTTCTCGGTATGTTTCCTTTGGCGTCAACGTGAATGCGGAATCGATAATTGTTGCTGCTTGAGTTCCCGAGGGTAAAGAAGGTAGGAAACTGACGACTGAAAGTATTACACCCAGAACCAAAAACAGCAAAGCGCCTACAATTAAAACCTTGCCCGCCTTCAATGCCCAGATAAGCCTCCTCTAAAGCTACAGCCGCAATAGACGGGAAGCCGAAACATATGGGCGTACTCTGACGAGCAGGATTCTTAAAGGTTCACCCCAAACCGGATTCAAGAGTGAATCACGGTTTTGCAAATGTAAGAAACATAATTCTCGATTTCTCGCAAGTTAAGCTTAGACTTTCCCTGTTTGCGGTTAACGAACAAAATGGGAACCTCTTGGGTCTTGACCCCCTGCACATGCGCTTGCTTGACGGTTTCAATCTGGATGTCATAGGTTTGACTGTGCAGAAACCCGATCGTGTTACCCAAAAAACGTGTCGAGTAGCATCGGTAACCGCTAGTGCAGTCATGAAGTTTTAAGCCCAAAACCCCTCGGGCAATCGCGTTGGCACATCGGCTGATAATTTTTCTCGACATCGGCCATCCCTCGGTTTTTCCGCCCTCAACGTACCTGCTGCCAATGGCCAAGTCAACCCCGTCTTGCATGCTTGAAACCAACCGCGGTAGGTCTTCAGGATTATGCGAGTAATCCGCGTCCATCGTAACCACGAAATCCGGAACGTGTGGAAGCGCCAGAAAGGTCCGGAAGCCATCAGTTATCGCGGAGCCCAAACCGCTTTTCTGGGGCCTCACCTGAAGCAATATGTTGGAGTATTTTTTTTGGAGTTTTCGGGCTGCGTCTGCGGTACCGTCGGGGCTGGAATCATCGATAACCAGAATAGAGGTGTTTAGGGGCAATTGTTCGATTTCGGCGACTATGCGCTGTATGTTTTCAGCTTCACAGTATGTTGGGAGAATTATGCCGACTTTCGAGTTTACTTCTCGGTTGCCCTCTAGTTGAGTCATCGCCGTGCCTTCTATTCAGATTGTAGTCTTTCAGTTATAAAGGTTACAAGAATAAGCCGCTTAGAGAAGCACGTGCGGAATTTTACGCATTCGTTTGAACGGACGGTTGCAGCTTTTGTTTCCGCAGATAGTAGTTTAGCGGATGATGGACGCGTCGGCAGAGTTCGTCGCTGTTGGTGCAAACGCCGTGGGTTTGCAGCGTTGAACAACTGGGCGGAGTGTACTTCGTTCCTGAGCCCTTGGATCCCGCTATGTGTTCGACTTGGTAGCGGGTGAGGCGGGCGTTGTAGTCGGAACTCGTTTTGAATGTTTCCGCAACTTTCTCGGGCGGCATGCCGATTGTTAAGAGGAAACTGGTGAACGTAAAGCGTTCCACATGCCCCATGTGCTTCCCGTGCGTAGCTGCATCGTAAAGCACCGCAATGCAAGGCGGAAAAGCAGACTGCGAAACCACTTTGGGAAATCCTTCCATCTCCTGTTCTCCGATTTTCTCCTTCGCCATCTCCACCAACTTGTCAGCAATGGCCGTTATTGGCCCGGGGAACTCAGGGGCCTCTTTAGCATCCAATCTGATATCTATACGTCTTTGAACATCTTCCTGCAATAACCGCGCGACATCCTGCTGTTTCAAGAACACTCTACCACGAACTAAAAGACGGTTTATGAGCTTCCATTTTTCATCTCTTAAGTGAGTGATGTTCCGAAGATAATCAGCAAGACTTACCGAGAAGTAATCAAGAGGGATCCCCGACTCCGTGTTGAGAGCTATGTTCCAGTCGAAATCGCGGGCAATCGCCATCAACCGCTCCGCCGTTTCACCCTGAAACTCCAAATAAGCCTGCTTCGCCTCCGCCAAAGCATACCGCTTTTTGATGAAGCTGGTTTTGGTGGCTATAGCGAGCATAATGGCGACGGGAAAAGAGGGAATTTCAATGTCACCCGCCGCTTTTTGTCCAGTGTAAACGAACAGAAGGGCTTGTTCCAGCCGTTCTTGCGCGCGGGTTAGAATTTGCGCGAGTTCGGGACTGGTTAATTCCTCGATTTCCAACCCGAGCCGTTTCATGTAGGCTGCGGTGTCTTTCAGGAAAGGGTACTTCGCCAAATCAGTTGGGGTAAACTTTACCGTTTCCTGCAGCATACCGTGTTCCTATTCGGTTTCGATGCGGGGTGCCAAGAAGAAGGTCAGTTTTCCCTCTTTGGCCTGCTGGAAATCAATCCGAACCGGCATGTCGGTGGAGAATTCGAGGGTTGCGATGTCGCTTGTGGCTGACGCCGCTTTGATTATTTCTGACAGGTAACTTAAACTGAAGGTTGCTTTTGAGGGCTCTTTTGCCTCCAAGTCCAAAAGGGCATCGCTGCCTTTCATTAGTGTTATTGTCGCACCCATCAAGTCTCCGGCGGCATTCAAAGTCAATTTTTCGGCGTTAGCTTCAATTTTGACGTGGTCGCTGACCAACTGCGCGTCTTCTATTGCTTGGCTAAGGCCGCTGGTTGTGGTTTTGGCTTTCACGTTGAAGGTTATCTTTGGAGTTGGAACTTCCTCTTCGGAGGCTTCAAGCGTGGGCATAGTGAAGTCGCGTATATATTTACCCATAATTTTGACCTGTAACCGACCGCTCTTGTCATCTAGGCTAAGTTCTACGGATTCGTCTTTGCCAGCGCGTTTAAGCAGTTTAAGTAATTCACTTATATTTATGCACATTTTGGAGGGAGCAGTGCATTCGTACTCTTGGAACAGGGCTTTTGGCCATTCGAAGTCAATCATGGCAACGCGGGAAGGATCCATAGCCCGCAGTTTTAAGCCGTCAGGTTCAATTTTGAAGGTAGCTTCATCTACGAGTATTGAGATGGCGGTTGCCATGTCTCTTAGAAGCTTTGAGTCAGCTACTTTAAGCTTAAACATCACTGTTTCCTCTCTTAGTGCGTACGCTGTGATGTTATACAGATTTAGCTCTTAACCCTTACGCTAATAAAATCAAATGTTTCCAATAAACGAAAAAAGCCATCTTAAATAGTAAAAGGGGAAGTTTAGCTGTATTCCCTGAAGGTGTAGCTGCACTTGGTACAACGCAGAAACTGAGTAGATGATTCATCTGCACCGCGAGTCTGCACCTGCCAAACATAAGCAGTGTTATTGCCGCATTTTGGGCATTCAATCCTAACTGTTGGAAGCGTCCGCAACTTTTGTTCTTCTTTGCCAATGACGGCAACCAACTGCTGAGGACCATGTTGAATGACCTTTCCCACTTTCGGCGGTTCAACCTTCTTGCCTGATTCCTTCTTGTATCCGTCTTTGGGGCAGATAAGAACTAAAGAGGTTTCTTTACCGTTCTTTGATTTTTTAGGTTCGAGACGGGAACCACACTTAGGGCAGAATTCCATGGATTATCCTCCGTTTCCGCTGTCTCCTTGACGCGGCTTCATTTTAACTTTTGCATAATTACACTGCTATGTTGTATATAGGCTTATTCCAGATGCAACCAAATGGGCGACCCGCAGGGGCTCGGGCATTTTACCCCTTGTAGCAGTTAACCGCAAAAGCTCAATCGAAGTTTCCTTTGTGATACCTGCAATTTCAACGTAAACTTGTTGCTTGGTACCTTGCGTTGCGACGGAAAAAATTTCTCCAGCTTTCAAAATTGCGCTCCATCGCTCTTCCCAATTAGGCAGGTTTTTGAGAGCTGCATGGACTTTTATTAAGTCAGGCTTCCGGGTAGTCACAACGATGACTGGCAACTCTATTTCCAGGTTCAAGGCTTTGATGTCTACCACGTTAAAACCGCCAAAAGTTACACCGTTAAGCATAACCACACGCAACTGTTTGTAATGTGGAGAAGCCATAATCATGTTAGCAAGCTTCGCGGTGGCATCTAACCCGTCCACTGCAACCCGTGTACTCATGACGCCTTCCAACCAGAACCCCCCTCGGAAAACCACGCCAACCACCAGAACCTGAGTCTTGGAATGTGGGACGAATTTACCGTCGTCGACACCTAAGACGCGAATTTCGGGTTTTATGAAACGTAGAACTCTGGAGGGCAAAGATCTCCCCACTGGGTATGAAGCTAGTTAGGGTAATAAGGTTGACGAGCCTTGAAAATTAACAGGAAACGATCGTCCAAGCAGCAAATCAATAAGAGGCATAGAGTAGGCTATTGAGAATTTGTCTATGGTTGGTTCTGTTATGGTGCAGCTAGTTTTGTTGCCTGTTTGTCTTTGTTTGAATTCCTAAAAAAGGTTTCCAAGGAGCAGATCACGACGACTCCATTAGCCTTTTCAAGACGAACCAAGACAAATGAAGACGCAACCCAACCAAAAATCAAACCCCAAACCAGAAAACAAACCCAAAACAAGCCCTCCACAAAACAGCAAGAAACTCACTACTAAGAAAAGAAAAACAACAGAAAAGGGGTTTGAGTGAGACGGGTTTCGCTGAACCTTTAACTTGGCCAGTGAGTTCGACGTTGTCTTCCAATGTTGAACCTGCATCCAGAAAAGTGATAAATAAGACCTGCATCAACCAACAGATAGGTCACCTCAATGCCTGCCAACCTAAGTTTAACCTACAAGAAACTTTTAGAGAGAAACAAAAGCTTCGCGCTTCTAGGCTCCGCAGAAGCCATAGTCAACTGGGACATGGAAACCATGATGCCCCCAAAAGCCATCAACCTGCGCAGTGAACAACTCGCGTTGCTCAGCGAAATTCACCACAAAATGAGCACCGCCCCTGTGACAGGAAAGCTCCTTAACTCCATGCTCAAACATAGAGAGTATGAAAGTCTAAGTGAAGTGGAAAAGCGCAATGTGCATTTAATGAAGAAAAATTATGACGAACAAACCAAACTGCCCAGCAAACTAGTTACAGCAATAGCCAAACAGCAAGCTATCTCGATAAACACATGGAAAAAAGCTAAAGCCCAAAAAAACTTTGCCCTCTTCAAACCTGAACTCGAAAAACTCGTAGCCCTAAACAAACAAGCGGCAGACATCCTGATGAAAGTGAAGCAGACCAAAACCCCATACGACGCACTAATCGATATCTACGAACCAAAAATGAGCAGTCAAACAATAACCAAGGTTTTTGTAGAACTCCAGCAGGGACTCGAAGACCTTCTGAAGAAGATCGAATCTCAAAAACAACCTGATGTCACAATACTGCAGCAGCCCGTTGCAGCGGAGAAGCAGAAGGAAATTGCAAAGTTGCTCATGCAAACGCTGGGTTATGAGACGCCACCTTCGCCGACCGCCGGGGGAAGGCTGGATGAAACTGAACACCCATTCACAACGGGATACTACGACGACGTCCGCATCACTACCCATTACCACACCGACAACTTTGCGAGCTCGGTCTTCTCGGTTCTGCATGAAACAGGGCACGCCCTCTACGAGCAAGGGCTGCCGCAGGAATGGAAGTACCGGCCTGTCGGTTCAGGATGCAGCATGGGAATACACGAGTCCCAATCGCGCCTCTACGAAAACATCATCGGCAGAAGCCGCGAATTCTGGACAACAGTTTTCCCCCAAATGAAAAACTCTGCTAACCCAAGCCTCGCAAATCTGGACCAAGAAAAGTTCCTCCGCGCAGTTAACGCGGTGAAGCCATCCAAAATACGCATCGAAGCCGATGAAGTCACCTACAACTTGCACATCATAATCCGGTTCCAAATTGAAAACGACCTGTTCGCAGGAAAAATCAAAGTAGACGAGCTCCCGCAGGTATGGAACCAAAAATACAAGGACACGTTGGGCATGAAAATCGAGAACGACTCGGAAGGCGTAATGCAGGATACCCATTGGGCAAGCGGGCTATACGGTTACTTCCCAACCTACGCGCTAGGCAACATTTACACTGGGCAAATAATAAACTCCCTCACCAAACAGGAACCTACCTGGCGTGGTGAACTTGAAACAGGCAACCTTACGCCTGTCCGGGAGTGGCTGGCAGCCAACGTTTACAGATACGGAAACCTCTACGACCCCGCAGACTTAGTTAAAAAAGCCACGGGAACGCCGATGACCGTGAAGCCATATTTGGTTTATTTGGAAGAGAAGTGTGGTAGCCTTTACGGGTTCTGAGGCGCTCTCGGAACTTCTTTTTTCTTGTTTAATGAGCCGTAGATGTATAAGATTGCCAAGACGACGATACCTCCTAGGAACAAGAATACCCCAGCCCAACCGATCGTTTGATCGTAGTAATTAGCGCCGTACAAAAAAAGCACAATGCCTAAAATGATTGCGACGATGCATATCCAGTCTTTCCACGACATAGCCTGATGCTCCCCAGTGAATGGGAAACCTTACCGCCGCCCCAATATAGAGTTACCGACTAGAAACTAGGTGCGCCTCTTGATTTGTTTTGGAAAAACGTAAACTATGGTCTTTCGCCGACACGGAAATTAAGGTTCTGAGATAACAACAATAAAAATAGCCGCATCCGACACTCTTATATACAACATGTTGGCATTCTGAACGCGGAGAAAACTACAAATGTCGGGTATTGACGCTAAAAAACCTGAAACTAGAGAAGAATTGATAAAAATTTTGGCTGAAGCTGCAAAGAAAGAATCTGGTTCTAAGGGGAAACCGACAAAACCGACAATTATTGGAATCGCTAAAGCATTGAATATTCACCGAGATACCATTTATACTTGGATGAAGGAATTTAAAGTTGATTTCAAAGAAATCTTGGACCAGATGCCGACAGTTGCAGACGATGATTTCGAGGATAACGGACCAGTGTATTTAATTGGGGAATCACTCTTGGGAGAAGGGAACGAAGTTGCCCATATCGACTTGTTGATAGGTGACAAAACCGGCCCAATCGGACAAGCTTTTGCTCAGGGCATGACTATGCTTTCTGCCGGACACACCCCACTGCTGGCAGTCATTCGACCCAACTTGCCCCCTAAACCTCACACTCTCATCGTGCCCAAAGTCACCACAAAAAACATGGAGGATACAACCAAAATCTTCGGACCCGCCCAAGCGGCTGTCGCCAAAGCAGTTGCAGACTCTGTTGAAGAAGGCATCATACCAATAGACAAGGTTGACGATTGGCTAATCATATGTAGCGTGTTCATTCACCCGCAGGCAGTTGACTTCCGCAAGATATTCCAATACAATTACGGTGCCACCAAAATGGCCATCCAACGTGCACTCAAGAAATATCCATCCATCGAGAAAATCAACTACGACAAAGACCGGGCAAAGCATCCAATCATGGGCTTTAAGGTTCCACGCCTTTGGAGACCACCTTACTTGCAGATTTCACTGGACAACCCCTCGCTTGAAAACGCAAAGAAAATCCTCGCTCAGATTCCAGGAAGCGACCGCATTATAATCGAAGCTGGCACCCCACTGATTAAACGCTACGGAACCAGAGTCATCAACGACCTACGATTAGTCAACAAAGACTT
Source organism: Candidatus Bathyarchaeota archaeon (assembly GCA_017883615.1). GTDB lineage: Archaea > Thermoproteota > Bathyarchaeia > Bathyarchaeales > Bathycorpusculaceae > JADGNF01. Next base: position 89 of record JADGNF010000007.1, on the reverse strand, counting down.
CTTCATGGTAGCCGACCTCAAAACGCTGGACGTTGGTAAAGTTGAAGCAGACATAGCCTATGAAGACACTGCAGACTCCGTTGTCGCCT
>JADGNF010000038.1 GCA_017883615.1 Candidatus Bathyarchaeota archaeon | reverse complement strand
CCTTTCGACGGCGCCAATCCACTCTCCTATTTATACCGTTTCTTCTTTGCGAATTATTGTTCTAACGGTTCGTCTAAGCAAAAGTTTTCTGGATGACTTAAACCATAGCCAGCCAGCGAAGAACGGCTAAATCCCAGTTTTTCATGAGCATAACCTTAAAGGCAAAAGCTGAGAAGGTTATGTTTGGTGGGAAAAAGTTGGTTTCAAACCAAGAGGAAATGGAAGTTATCCAAGCAACGCATGTTTTGGAGGAGTTTATCAAAATACTCGTTAAAGAATATCCAATGGTGTTCAAAGATGGGTCAGGCAAGATAAGTCTTGGAACTTCATCGCAGAATCCCTTCTTTCCTTACAAAGTTTTGTTGGAAGTAAGCAAGAAAGAGTAGTGCACAAAAAAACTTCCATGAACCATAAAGAATTTTCTCTAAAGACCCGTACCAGCCAACTCAACATCCAAACCTGTCACCCGTAAACAGAGTGTGCGGTGATTACCTCACTGATGTAGACAATATGAAGATGCTTAAGGCGAAATTAATCACCGAATAGCGGTTAATAGCGCAGAATACCCAAAACAGTTTATTAACTAGTCAAGTTAATGTAAACTCAAAACTTACCCAGAGGAATAAAAAACGGAAGTCCTTGCCAAGATTTACTGGATAAGAGTCGCCTTAGGCGCAGTTGCAGGTTTAGTCAGCACAGCAGCAGTTCTCCTGTTCCAATCGTTCGAGCCGACGGGCTCCATCATAACCCTGATTGGATCCATAAACACGCTGTTAAACGGAATAACAGTGGCGTTGTTGATTTACCTAATAAGTTATTATGTCCTAAAAGCCAAATACGCTTCCAAATTAGAGAAGCAGTCGAAAGCTATGAGCATGGGTATCTTCATCTACTTCTTCACGTGGCTCATCGTATGGGTAATAACCCTGAGCGCAATCATTGGACCACTCTAAAACAAAAATAAATTATTCTTCTTCTATTTCTTCTTCCACGTTGTCATCGGCGTTTTTCTTTTTCAGAAAATTAGCAATTGTTGCTTGACTTTTGTCGGTCTTTAGCGTCTCAAGCTGCTCAGCTTCCACAACCTCAATTGGTGCTTCTGTTTTCTGGCTCTGCGGAACTTCAACTTCCATGCGGGCTAAAGTGCGCATGCAGTCTGCCCACGCTGAAAAGAAACCTCGATCGAAGTCGCCATGGAGTCCGTTGCGGGTGTGGTCTAGAAATTCGCGCCTGTAGTTATGCAGAGCGAGTTTGTCGGTTAGGTCAAGCTTGGAGAAGAAAGAATAGCTATCAGTTGTTGTTCTTCGCGAAAGCAGCATGCCATACAATGCTCTGAAGTAGCCTCGGTTCCATTCTGTTTTTTGCATTTTCTGTTTGAGTTTTTCCAACTCGCGCTCCGCTTCTGTAAATTGCCTTGCCACTACGAGTTGGAAGTAACGAGTTACTAGTGCTTGGGGTACGGGCATGTTTAACGACCGCGGGTTTTGGCTGCTTTTTCCTCTTCTGTGACATCTTCTATGCCGTTCTCGGTTACTTTAAGGATTTCCTCTCCTTCGGGCAAATACGGGCTCGAAACCAGCCTTGCTATTCGCACTGGTCCATGGGAGGCGCGTCTAAGGTAAATTCGTGTATGGCTCGTATGTCCAACTATGTGTCCGCCAATGGGGTGGGTTGCGTCGCCAAAGAACTGGTCGGGTTTCGCCATAACCTGGTTGGTCACGACGGCCACTGCGTTGAATGCACGCGCTAAAGCGATTAGCTTGTGCATGTGTTTGTTGAGTTTCTGTTGGCGTGACGCGAGCATTTCGCGTCCGATGTATTCGCTGCGAAAGTGCGCAGTGAGTGAGTCAACGATTATTAGTTTGACGTTGTTTGCTTTTATCACTTCGTCGGCGTTTTCAAGCAGGAACATCTGGTGGTCTGAGGTGAACGCTTCGGCGTATATGATGTTCTTAGTCGCTTGTTCAGGGTCAAGGCCTAAGTGTTTCGCCATTTGAACGATGCGTTCCAGCCTAAAGGTGTTTTCTGTGTCCAAGTACAGGGCGCTACCGCCTAACCCGCCACGTTCAGGGGGCAATTGTACGTTTAAGCAGAGTTGGTGACAGAACTGGCTTTTGCCGCTGCCGTATTCTCCGTAGAATTCGGTTATTGTTTGGGTTTCTAATCCGCCGGCGACCATCGTGTCTAGGGCTTTGCTACCTGATGTTAAACGTAAGACGTCTTTGCGCATTTTGTAAAGTTCATCGGCGCGTACAAAGTTGATCCCAATAGCGGAACGTGCTGCGTCAATGATTTGGAAGGCTTTCTTTTCGCTAACGCCTACAGGTTCTAGTTCACGGTATGTTGCCATAGCCACCGATTCTACTGTGTGGTAGCCGAGCTCGCGGAGTTTCTGCGCGGTTGCTGGTCCTACTCCGGGGAGGTCTTCCATGAATTGATATTTTGATTTTCTCGCATCCAACTCTTTTTGTTCTGTTTCTTCAGCGTCTATAGGTTCGTTTGCTTCTTCTTCTGGCATTAAGTTTTCACGTTTCCTAACGGGTGAATAGGGAACATTTGCTTTAGGCTGTATTTAAAATAAACGAGGAAGGGTGTAATTCAGCCCGTGGGGAGAGATGAGTTAAAGTGAAACTGAGATCCCCCAAATTGAGCGCGAAACGGAGTTTTTGCTATTTTCAGATTTGTTAGCATGAATTTGTTTTGGGGGAAAGTCTTATTTCCGCCCGCTTCCAGTTGCATGTTAGACGTTAAATGAAGCACGTTGCATTGTTAGTTGTGGTTGTTCTGCTGGTTTCTGTTCTTTCAGGGGCATTCCTATTGCGTTCTTATGTTTGGTCAGACAGCATTTTGGCTGAGGATCCGCAACCGAAGTTTTATGTAGGCGTAGACATTCCTTACGCCAATTTGACGGCAGTCGAAAACCGAATTAACCAAGTCAGTTCATTCGCGAACTTAATCATAATCGGGTGCACCAACATAACTTACGACCCAGCCAAACTAAGCGTTGTTTGCCAATACATCTTTGACAGGGACATCTACTTTCAAGTTTATAGCGAAGGACCCATAAACCAGCAGTGGGTTGCGGAGGCCATTTCTAAATGGGGGAACCATTTTTTGGGGCTATACGTTTGGGACGAACCAGGCGGTAAACAAGCGGATTTGGCGCATGACGAAGCCATACTCAATTCAACGGATGCCTTCAGCCCCGCACCGGGACAACCTGTAACCAATTCTGATATCGAGCAGAGGTTTGAAGGCATTCTGCATATGGGGATAACGCGATCTTCCCAATATGGCTCGGTTACTTTGCCAATTTTCACTTCGGATTATGCGCTCTATTGGTTTGATTATAAAGCGGGGTACGACACGCTGTATGCTGAGCTTGGGTGGAATTATAGTCGGGCGATTAATGTGGATTGCGTGAGGGGGGCGGCTAATGTCCAGAACAAAACGTGGGGCGCTATGATAACATGGACCTACACGCAGCCACCCTACATTGAATCAGGTCCCCAACTTTATGCAGACATGAAATACGCCTACGATAGTGGAGCAAAATATATCGTAGTTTTCGACAGCAACGCAAACTGGACCGATGGAATACTTCAGCCTGAGCACCTGGAAGCGATGCAGCAATTCTGGAATTACATGAAATCCAACCCGCAAAATGAAAGTTCAAGCGTCGACAGAGTCGCTTACGTTTTGCCTGACGCCTTCGCTTATGGCTTTCGGGGGTTCGTCAACGAAACCGTATCAGTTGACAAAATCTGGGGACTTTTCCCTGCAGACAACTCTACCTTCCTACTTTGCATAGACCTCAATAACGCTATTAATCAACATGGAAATAACCTCGACATAATCTACGATGATGCAGCATTCCCCAATTACGCCGCAGCTTATAGGCAGCTGATTTTCTGGAATGGAACCACCCTTAGCAGATAACGAATTCTGAAAAGCCAGAATTCCGAAGTGGATCCTGAAGCGACGCCAAACTATAAGTACAATCCACAGTTTATAAGAAACTTCAGCAAGCGAAAAAGGGAAACGCTGTGAAGCAAAAAATTGGACTCCTCGAATCTGTCGCATTTAGCCTCATAAGGCAAGCAGTCATTTACTTGCCCGACGATGTGAAAGATAGCTTGAAAAAGGCGTGCGCTGAGGAAACGAGCGAATCGGGCAAGAGACAGCTTCGAACAATTTTAGCCAATGTTGCTTTGGCTGAGAGAAAACAAGTTCCCATCTGCCAGGACACGGGAACGTTCAGTTTTTACATTAAAGCAGGTACCCAAGCCGAAAACCTTGGCCTCGTGGAAGAGGCTCTGGTTGAAGCTACAAAGAAAGCCACATTGGAGATTCCACTTCGACCCAACGCGGTGGACCCGTTCACTCAGAAAAACAGCGGCGATAACACTGGGCGGTTCATTCCGCGGGTCCATTGGGAAATTGTGGACGGCGATTGTTTGGAGATTACGGTTATGGCGAAGGGAGGAGGTTCCGAGAACGCCTCTGCAGTGGGATTGCTAGTTCCTAGCGACGGTATGAAGGGCTTGAAGCGTTTTGTAGTAGACGCCGTGATCAAAGCGGGTTCTCAGCCTTGTCCGCCTACGATTCTGGGAGTTGCGGTTGGGGGTGGAGCTGACATTGCTATTGATTTGGCTAAGAAAGCGCTTCTTCAGCCTTTGGATAAGCCGAATCCAGATCTAGAAATTGGGGGTTTGGAGCGAGAACTTTTGGAAGCTGCAAATATGACGGGCATCGGACCGATGGGGCTTGGTGGAAAAACCACGGTTCTTGGGGTACATGTGGATTATGCGTTTAGACATCCAGCTTCTTATCCAGTGGCGGTTGCGTTTAGCTGCTGGGCGTCTAGGCGAGCTTCGGCTAGAATTCATGCGGATGGAAAAGTAGAGTATCTAACCCACAAACCGCAAGGAGGTACGTGAATGGTAACATACCAGTTAAGAACTCCGATTTCGGAAGAGGATGGTCGCAAACTCAAAGTAAATGACACAGTATATCTTTCAGGAACGGTTGTGACGGCTCGTGATCAAGCTCACCGAAGAGCTTTGGAATTTAGAAAAGAAAGCAAATCCTTACCAGTTAACCTTGAGGGGTTAGCGGTTTTCCACTGTGGACCAGTTGTTGAAAAGCGCCAAGGAAACTGGGTTGCTGTCGCTGCGGGACCAACTACAAGCACCAGGATGGAGGCGTTCGAAGGCGAATTCATCGAAGCCTTCAAGCCGCGCGTTATCATAGGCAAAGGGGGAATGGGCAAAAGAACAAGTGACTCTATGAAAAAATACGGATCTGTGTACTGTGCGTTCACGGGAGGCGCGGCTGTTTTAGCTGCCCAATCTATTCGACGCGTTGTTGAGGTTCAGTGGCTAGATTTGGGATTGCCTGAGGCAATGTGGGTTTTTGAGGTGGAAAAGTTCGGTCCACTTACGGTTGCCATTGACGCTTGTGGAAATAACTTGTTTGCAGATGTTTCGGAAATGGTGGAGCGAAATAGGATTCAGATTTATGACAAACTTGGGTGTAGCTAAGGGGAAGAACTTGGGTTACATAGACGGAAATTGTGGCAGTTGTCGAGCGTATTTGAATAGTGAAAAATGATGAGAAAGCTATTGCTCGGTTTGTGAACAGTTTTTCTTGTTGTTTGTTTTTGCACTCAGGTTTTTATGTGAGCGTTGAGCTAGTTGGGCCGGTTATGGCGTTTTTGTGTACGCTTATGTCAATTATGTGAAGAAATGTTTATATAAATTGTTCATGATTGAACGTCTGTTTCGAGGCGTATTCATGAGGCAGTTGTTGGTTCAAAGCCAAAATGTTAAGCAAAAAGGCGTTGATGAAATTGATTTGCAAATCCTTAATTTGCTTCAGGAAGACTGTCGCTTGAGTTTCAACAAATTGGCTTCCAAAGCTCGAATCTCTGTTGGCACAGCTTATAACCGGATTAAAAACTTGGAAGCAAAAGGGTACGTAAAAGGTTACACTGTTCTTGTTGATTCGGCTAAGTTGGGATATAGCTTGACTGCGGTAATTTTCGTCCAGGTTGAAGGGGGGCATTTGTCGGCTGTGGAAAAAGAAATTGCGCAGAAAAACAATGTTATGGCCGTTTATGATGTTACAGGGGAATTTGATGCGGCCGTGGTTGCCAAGTTTAAAGACCGTGAAGATTTGAGTTCTTTCATAAAACATATAGCAGCATTAGTACACGTTAGGAGAACCATAACCAATGTGTCTCTGGACACCGTTAAAGAAGATTTTAGAATAAACCTTCTGTGACATCAAAACATAGAACATAGAGAAGAGAGATAAACATGGCAAAAAATCCGACAAGAATAACCGTAGCTTTTGATCGGAACACAGCGAATCTGCTGGAGAAAATCAGTGCAGAAACTGAGCTTTCTCAAAGCGAAATCATGCGTCGTGCCTTAAGATTTTACAATGAAAACAAAGTTTTAACGGATCCAAGTCTACGCAAGAAAGCTTTCGCATACATGGACTTGCTGCTTGACGGCGAACATATTATTCTTGACGTTGACCATTGGTTGCTCTTCTTGCAATTAATCGAGAGTAGTCCCGGCAAAGAGAAGTTTTGGGAGGAGCATCGTAAGGTTGCGCGTGCGCATAAGGAGCAGCTTAAGAGTAAGGTGCACTCGGCGGAGGAGCTTTTGACTCGGTTGGAGTTGTGCAATTTTTATCGGTTGACTAAGAATTCGGACAGGGAGTTTACGTTGATTTTTGGTTCTGAGTTGCCTAAACAGTTTGTACGTGTGTTCCTAGAAGAGTATTTTTCTGCGATGGGAATAAAGGCGGATGTTAAGGAGAATTTGACGAAGCTTAACGTGTCAGTTAAGTCTGAGCCAAAATAGTTGTGTTGGGTTAAATGTGGATTGCAGCGTTTGGTGCGTCTATCCTTCCATCATAATCAGGGTTAAAGTAGAACGGACTTTGGGTAATGTCCTGACGTGTTTAGTTACCATGTCTTTGAGTTGCTCCATGGTGTTGGCTTTAACTTTGGTGATTATGTCGTATACTCCGTAAGAAAAGTAGGCTTCTTCTACGCCGGGAATTGCTTTGAGTTGGTTTAGGACGTTGTCCTCGAAACCTGACTCTACGTTTATCAGGACAAAAGCTTTGGGCATAATCTTTCTCCTTGTTAGTGTAAAGGGGTTTTGCAATTAAAGTATTATGCCACAAATTATCAAGTCTTGGACCTGTTGCGATTTTTCTTCTATACCCCCCTTATTTAAAGGCGGCAAATGTTTGCTAACCGCCTGTAGGTAAGCTACGTTTCCGACCTACCCCATCCATACCTCTTGCTCCACAGCGACCTACCCCCGCCCCCTTTTCTGCATACATCAAATATTAGGCTCCAAACATGATCACGTTTATTGCTTGAACGCGTTTACCCTACAGCAACCTACCCCCCCCTCTACAAATAGCCACAAACAAAGAAAAACCCAAGAAACCAGCTCACCAAGACCTGTTGCGCGCAAAGCCTACCCCCTCCCTTATAAAGCCAAAAAAATTCAAACCTGATTGACGATGGCAAAGAAACTTACGCGT
>JADGNF010000037.1 GCA_017883615.1 Candidatus Bathyarchaeota archaeon | reverse complement strand
TTTTGTTTAACTGACCGTTACAGAATTCCGTAACGCCGTTACAATTTTCCGTAACGCTTGACCCCGATCCCTCGAGTAAAGCGAGTTCCAATCGTAATTGGCGTTTTTTGTTTTAATCCGATGCCGCAACACACGACCATAATCTGCGTTGAAGTTTTCGGGGGATTTAAGAAACTCGAGTTCGTTTTTACTTAGCACGCTTTTCGCCTTAAAATTAAGTTGCTGTCGGGTATTTAATACCTTGATTTTTCCAAACAGATTAAACCCGTTGAATATCAAAGAAACGGTTGAAAGAACCGGGATAAGAAGGGTTACAAGCTGGCAAGGCAAATTTGAGTTTAATTCCGCGATAATTAATATTATCTATCACGAACTTTTCGGAAGAAACAATTTGAAAATAATGGTTGACTCTTTTTAGCCAAGTTTCTGCTAAGCTGTATTTAGCAACAATTGAGAGGCTATTTGATCAAGTTTTTTAACAAAATCCTTTCATACAAGAATCTTTTACAAAAAGGAATTAAAATAAGGTATCTCTCTATTGTATAAGGGTCGCGATGAATAGGCACGTATCTTGCGCTTCAATAGTATTTTTTTTTCTATTTAGTTTATTAATGACTTCATTCTTTTTCGAGTTGGCTAATGCTAATCCGGTTGAGATTCCTCCTCCTAATAGTATCTTTATTCGAAATGATGGCAGCGTCAGTGGCACAGAAAAGATAGTGCAAAATGGAAATGTGTACTCCTTAACGGACCATCTTGCGCTTTCATACAAATTTATTGTTGTACAAAGAAACAACATCGTACTCGATGGTGCACACTACACCGTTACAGGCGACCTAAGCTCAGGTGACTACATATCTACTGGCATCTATGTTGATGGACCATCCAACATAACAATTCAAAACTTCATACTTAGCAACTTTAATGTCGCAATAAACGTTGTACACTCCCGACAAACCAAAATCTTGAATAATATATTTGAAAAGAACAATGTTGGAGTTGATTTGCATGGCAATCTTTCAGATCTTGGTTATTTGGTTTTCCGCAATAATTTTGTTAGTAACAATTTTGACATAGGTGTCACAACTGGGTTTAGTTGGGATAATGGTTCTGTAGGTAATTTTTGGAGTAATTATTCAGGTTCAGATTTAAATGGGGATGGAATAGGCGACACGCCATATCAAATAACTCAGAGAGATGTAGATAATTATCCACTTATCGCTCCAGTTAACATTATTTTGCGCCCCGACCCTACCATAGAGCCTGTACCTTCATCGTCAGTTATTGAACCAACCGAGAAGCCAACCCAAACCCCCACGCCGCAAATATCTCCCACAGGTACACCCCAAACGTTGCCGTCACCTTCCATCACTTACACCCCTTCTACTATCCATAGTTTACAACCAACAACAGACACCAATCTAACGCCTTCACTGACCCCATCGCCCGCGCAGACACAAACACTCTCGCCTTCACAAACTGTTTCCCCAACACAATCACCCTCGCCAACAAGCTCATCTTCGCCAATAGGTGGCAACTTCAACTTGCAGCTTAGCGCACTTTGGATAGTTGCAGCCGTGGTCATCGTTGTTTCTCTGCCTGCCGTTTTTATGGCTTATCGGCTCAGGAGAAAACAGAAATCCTCGACCTGAATTGCCTAAGTACCTGCCGTTAATTAGGTACTTGCCTCATGCAACTCGCAAGAAGTTTCTGAGCTTCGCGAGGTAATCCGCGTATTTGGTAAAATTCGTCCGCCTGTTTTCGTAATACCATGTAGTGCTTTGCGCCGATGGCTCTTGGAACGGGTCCTTCAATGAAGCCAGCCACGTTTTCAGGAACTTCGACCTCGAGCGGGAGGTCCTCAAGGGTTCGAAGCCCTTCCTCGGCGCCACTTATTTTCAATTCTTAGTTGGTAATCAGGGTTTTTCCGGTTAAGTCGGCACTCGATCACCTTAAGTTAAACCATGAGTATTCATCTGCAAATTAAATCCTTGGTAAATCTTGATTCTAAGAAGACTTTGCAATTATTTCTGAGCATAATACTGATTCAGAGTAAGTAAAGCTTAAAAAAGCCAACAAGCGATATCGTGTAAATTGTTTAAGGAGACAGAGGACAAACGAAATGATTAAAAGAAATCAGGCAAGCAAACTCAGAATTATCAGACAGCTTTCGGCTTCAACACCAAAACCCAAAAAATCACCCGCCCTCATAGCAGCCATAGTCTTAGCACTCATTGTTATCCTATTGGTCCCCGCAGTACTCTTTTATTCGGGTGCATTTAACAGCGTTATTAAGCCCTCCCCCCAAAGCAGCCCAACGCCAGGTCCATACACCACAACAACCCCATTTGCCACAAACACACCGTATGGAACATCACATCCTACTTCAAACCCATCCGTGACCCCAATCGCTTCTTCGCCGCCAACCACATCAAATCACGTTACCTTAACAACGGGTCAAAGAACAACGGCAACCTCGCAAACTGTAGGTTCAGCAGGCGGAACAGTTCAAGTTACTGATTCCTCAAGTCCGCTATACGGACTCAAAGTAGTTGTTCCAGAAGCAGCCACATCCGACCCAGTCAGTTTCGATGTTAGCTACGCGGATGTATCCTCAATTAACGGTCTGCCACAAGGCGCTTCAGTTGCCAGCAAAATGATATACATCGAAGTAACAGGATCCTCCGTATTCAACAAGTACGACATGTTTGACAAACCCGTCGGAGTCACACTACCCTACGACTTAACTGCCCCTAACAACGACAATTCTCCTGTTCGCTTCTACTGGTACGACCCCGCAACAGGAAAACTTGACTCAACAGGCTTCCTAAGCGAAGACACCAGCGCCCACACCATCACCTTCCTCACCGGGTCATTCTCAGACTTCCTAGCGGTAGAACTCGACATCGCACTCGCCGACCTTAGTGGAACAAGCTATTCCGTGGATACAAGATTCCGACCAGCAACTAACGGTTGGTTCATACCCAACTACGGTTCCGTTCTGACACCTGGAGGAATGTGCCTAGGAATGGTCAGCTACGCCAAATGGTACTACACATACCACACTGCAGACACCGGCCTTCATTCCAAATACATCGAGGGCGTTCCTTCTGAATGGCGCGACGACAACACCGCAATCCAGTTAGCTTCAAGAGCACACCTAGCAACCACCGGAATATGGAATTCTCTAACCCAAGAAGAAACAAACTGGGCAAAAGCAAACGCACGCGAAGAAGGCTTAAGCTGGCTGTCAGGAATGATAGTAACAGGCGAACCTCAACTGATTGGCCTTAAAGCACGAACTAACAATGGCACATGGCTAAATTACGCTCACGCCATAATGACCTATGGATACAACAATGGGCACTTTGAGATTTACGACCCTAACTTCCCAGGTTCATCACCCGGCACTGCAATGCGAGAGATACCCTTTGATTATAATACCGGATTTAGCGAAACCTACGTTTCTGGAACAACCAGAGCAGACAGCTTAGTGTTCAACATTTTCTATCACGCAGGATCCAAACTTTCAGCCACCCCAGATGACTACCAAGGACTGTACGAATCAGCTCAAAGCGGTTTCACAGGCAGCAGTGTTTTCCCAACTGTGACATTAACTGACCCAACTACCACACCTGAAGGCACTACCCCAGTAGACACAAACAGCGACGGCATACGCGATACTACAGAGAGTAAAACCGTAATATCTGGCACTATCACAGGAGGAGCAGAAACAATCAATTCAACGCTAATCTTCGTAGACAACAACAAATACACAGCTCAAGTGGTAGGTGGCGCATTCTCAAAAGAAGTCCCACTTCTCACCGGAGACAACGATGTGGTCATTTTGGCAACTGACGAAAACACCTTCAGCAACTGGGCAGGCTTCCTAAGAGACACAATAAAAAGCACCGCAAGCCCCGCCGCCATGACCGTAACGTTGACCTGGGATCAAGACAGCAGCGACGTTGACCTCCACGTTCAGGAACCAGGAACAGACGGACGCCACATTTACTATTCCAACAAAGGCTACACAGACGGCAACCCGTTCCTTGACATGGATAACACTCTCGGCTATGGTCCTGAACACTACTATGCGACAGAAAGCATGACCCTACCAGACTCCACAAACCTTTACGGAACCTACCAAATCAGAGTCAACTACTACGCAGACCACAGTGGCGCAGACCAGACACAGTCAATCTCATGGCACCTAAACGTCAAATACATGGCATTCAAAAACGTACAAACGGGACAAGAATTCTGGGTAGAAGAATCAAGAAGCGGATCACTTTCAACTGCTGACAGTTCAGGTACAAGCGACTTCTATAACAGTTCACCCGGCTGGTCAAACATCTGGACCATCGACTACACAGCACCAAACCCACAAGACTACGGCATTCCACCTCCACCACAAAACCAGTTCCCCGCATAACCTAAGAAGACAATCAGAACAAATTAGCAAGCTGGAAACACTCCAGCGCCCAACTCTTTTCCTCTCTATATTGAGAATGTTAATGCAAAACTTCAGTCCAGAATTGCTTCCCTAAAGAAAATGGTTTAAAGTCAGGTTTTCAGAGGGAAACTCAGCGGACCCAAGCATAAGACGCGGATGCTTTTCTAACGTGAACTCGCGGTCGTAAAGAGTCTGCTTTATCGCTAAGACCACATTTGCTTTTTGGCAAGTTACCATTTGAAGGTAGTCGTTGCGGCTGCTGCTTTGGTGTGGAGGGGATGTTGCGACCAGGATTATTTGTTTTTCGCGGGCAAAGTTTTGGAGGTACGCTATTACCTGGTTGAACACCTGTGTTGCTTCTTCGTCCGGTATGTCTTTATCGGTGAATAACCCTGCGATGTCAGATATGATTACGAGTTTAGCGTTGTATTTTTCAACGGCTTCTTTTAGGCGCTCCATGATTAGTGAGGTCATTTGGTAGGCGGTGAAGGCTCGGGAGAGGTAGATTTGATCAAGTGCTTGCTTGGGATCAAGGTGATGCAGTTGGGCGAGGCGGGAAACTTGGTAAAGTCTAAATGTGTTTCCGCCGTCGATAAAAACGACACTGCTGCTTAAACCGCCAAGTTGTGATGGAAGTTGAGCTCGAACGCAAAGCATGGAAGTTAAGGAAACCACTGAGGGCGACCCATAGACGACTGCGAAGTCTCCTGGAGCGAATCCTGGGAAAAGGTCGTTTACGTTTCGCATGTTTAGCGAGAGAAGTGTTTGTTTGGCTGCAGGTTTTACTAGGATGTTTTGGGACATGTGTCTCCACCTGAATTGTCATGGGTTGGTTTTGCGCTTTTAAGTTGTCGTTGAAGCGACTATGCAGCGTTTGGGGGAGAGGTGGGTTAAAGTGAACAAAACTCCATTAGAAAACGTATGTTGCCTTCTTTGCTGCCTGAGTATTCTTGTTCGTTTACAGGTGTTTTTTGAACCAGTCGATGGCTAGTTCCGCTGCTTCTTGCAGTTTTCCTGGTTCCTCAAACAGGTGCGTCGCTCCAGGCACGACTTCCAGCTTTTTCTTTGCTCGGATAAGCTTGAGGGCTTGCTGGTTTAACTCAAGTACTTCGGTGTCGTCGCCTCCCACAATGAGCAGGGTCGGCGCTTTGACCTTTTGCAGGTTTTCTGTTGCCAAGTCGGGGCGTCCGCCACGTGAAACCACAGCTTTGACGTCGTCGGGGATTTTGGCGGCTGCGATAAGGGCTGCGGCAGCTCCCGTGCTGGCTCCAAAATAGCCGATTGCCAGCTTCTGGGTCGCAGGGTTCTTTTTGAGCCATAGGGTGGAATCTGCGAGGCGCCCAGCGAGCATGTTTACGTCAAAACGAAATTGTCCCGTATAGTCGTCAACCGCCTCCTCGTCTTGCGTTAACAAGTCAATGAGCAGCGTGGCTATGCCTTGCTTGTTCATGAGATCGGCGACGTAGGTATTTCTGGAACTGAACCTGCTGCTACCGCTGCCGTGAGCAAACAGCACGATACCTTTGGCGCCATCGGGAACCTCCAAGTTACCGTATATTGTTGCGGATCCAGAGGGAATTTTGACCTCATTTTTCTGCTCCCGTGTCGATTTCATGCTTTTACCTCCCTGCAACGTTTAAGCAATTCAATGACTTCGTTATCCGTTGTCTGGTTAAAATCTTCGTAGAATTCGCCTATAGCGTAGAAGGGTTCAGGAGTAGCGAGGCATACGACGCGGTTAGCTTGCTTTTTCAGCTCGAGGATTGTGTCGACTGGACCAACGGGTACGGCTACAGTTACGGTTTTGGCACCTCTCTTTTGCAGGGAACGCAACGCAGCTTTAAGAGTGGAACCCGTTGCCACGCCGTCATCTACCAAGATTATTTCGCGCCCCTTGATTTCTGGGTCCAAAGCGTCTCCACGGTAGGTTTTGAGGCGCCGTTTAATTTCGGTCTTCTGACGTTCAACCTCCGCCAAGATGTAGTCTTGGGGAACGCCAAGCATCTCCACAACACTATCGTCAAGCAAGTAGGTTCCGTCTTCCGCCACAGCTCCCACTGCCAATTCGGGGTTGCCGGGAGCGCCAATCTTCTTTGCGATAGTAACGTCCAAGGGAAGATTTAGGGCATGTGCAATCTCATAGCCGACGACTACGCCGCCTCGGGGCACAGCCAAAATGAGGGCATCTTCGTTAACGCTTGTAAGTGCTTTTGTTAATTGTTTTCCGGCTTCGGTCCGGTTCTTGAAAAGTGCCATGCAAAAATCACCGATATAGAACTTTTTGACAACCCAGACTGAGTTGCTCAGTATAGTATTGCTGGAGGTTTGTTATATTCTCTGTGGATGCGTTAAGTCGGGAATTTTTGGGTTTTGCGATTCATGTTTGGCGCCTAATATCCAATGTATGCAGAAAAGGGGGATGGAAGTGAGTCAGCGGGGGCTTTTAGCAAAAAAGGTAGGGGTAGGAGTCGCTATTGGATAATTTTCCAGCTAAAAGGATGTTGAAAAAAATATGGTTGTGGGAAGAAGAAAAACTTCCCGGGTACTGGCTTAGATCAGGTGGAGCAGGTTGATGAACAGCGGGATGAAGACGATGGAGAGCGTGCTGAGGAGCTTTATGAGTACATGGAGGCTTGGTCCTGCGGTGTCTTTGAGTGGGTCTCCGACTGTGTCGCCTACGACTGCTGCTGCGTGTGCTGGTGAGCCTTTGCCGCCGAAGTGGCCTGCTTCGATGTACTTCTTTGCGTTGTCCCATGCGCCTCCGCCTGTGTTCATGAACAGTGCTAGAGGAACTGCTGATAGAGTTGCACCGATTACGAGTGCGCCAACTGCTTCGGGTCCTAAGAGGATACCGACGATTATGGGCACGACTACGACGATTAGTGCAGGAAGTACCATGCCTTTGAGTGCAGCTTTTGTGCTGATATCTACGGCTTTTCCATATTCTGGCTTGCCTGTTCCCTCCATGATGCCGGGGATTTCTCTGAATTGGCGTCTAACTTCGTCGACCATTTCAGCCGCTGCTTTTCCGACTGCGCTGATTGCTTGTGATGAGAAGAAGAACGGTATCATGGCGCCGATGAAGCCTGCGATCAGAACTGCTGGGTTGGAAATGTCCACTACGAATGGGATTCCGGTGTGTGCGGTAACTTCTGAGGAGTAGGTTTGGAATAGCAGTTGCGCCGCGAGCAAAGCTGAACCGAGTGCGAAACCTTTTGTTAATGCTTTTGTGGTGTTGCCGACTGCGTCTAGGGCTTCCATTGTTGCTTCTGCACCGCCTTCGCCGGACATTTGAGCTATGCCTGCTGCGTTGTCGGCGATTGGTCCAAAGCCGTCTAAGGCTAAGACCATGCCCATGACTGCAAGCATGCCCATGGTTGCTAAGGTGGTTCCGTAGATGCCGCCTATGAAGGGCGTAATTTGCTGTGCAACTGCATGAGTTGTGTTCCATGAAACTGCGAATTGTGTGCCGAAATAGTATGATGTTATGAGGGCGATGACGAGTGAGACGATGGGTAGCATTGTTGTTTCTAGTCCTACCGCGAAGCCTGTGATAATGTTGGTTGCTGCGCCTGTTTGGCTGGCTTTAGCTATTCTGCCAACTGGACTGCGGTCGCTTCCCGTATAGTAGTCAGTGATGTAGTCTATGGCTACGCTGGCGCCTAAGCCTGCGAGTAAGCAGAAGTAAAGGTACAGGAACGTCATGGAGAGTGTCATGTTGCCTAAGAGGACAACGTCAGCAATCAAGAACAGAATGCCTGAAACTATTGTTGTGACCATCAAGCCTTTTCGTAGAGCTTTCATGGGGTGTTTTGCTTCGGCTTCGTTGAGCTTCACGAAGGGCATGCCAACTAATGTAGCGAATATACCCAGTGCGCGTGCAATGAGTGGGAAGATTAGGAAGATGAGGTTTCCTGTGGCTATGCTGATTAAGCCGCCGATAATCATGCCACCGATGTTTTCGCCAGTGGCTGACTCGAATAGGTCTGCGCCTCTTCCTGCGGAGTCGCCGACGTTGTCTCCGACGTTGTCAGCGATTACTGCTGGGTTGCGGGGGTCATCTTCGGGTATGCCTGCTTCAACTTTGCCTACAAGGTCTGCGCCGACGTCGGCAGCTTTAGTGTAGATACCGCCGCCGAGCTGGGCAAACAAGGCAATTAATGAGGCACCAAAACCCATGCCGACAATGCCGCTTGCCGCGTTTCTGCCCAGTGTTGCGGCTTCAGTAACGCCGATGGTGTTGAACATCGCGTTGTATCCGCCGTAAATCAGGAACAGAAAACTTACACCCAAAAGAGATAAACCGACAACTGCCATGCCCATTGTTGCGCCGCCATAAAAAGCGGTTTTGAGGGCGGCTTCCGCGCTTGTCTTCGCGGCTGCCACGGTTCGCACGTTCGCTTTAGTCGCGTTGTCCATGGCTATGTATCCTGCGGCCAAGGAAGCAACTGCGCCAATTAGGAACGCTGCTGCAGTGCCTAGCCCGAATCCGGGGGCAACTGCAAGCAGGACGAACACGATGGCTGTGATTATGGCTATTGTGCGGTATTGCCTTTTGAGGAAGGCGTATGCACCTTCGCGGATTGCGTTTCCGACTTCAACTGCTTTTGGTCCGCCTGGGCTCATTTTGCCGATTCGGCGCATGAGTAGAAGCGAAACAACGACGGCGAGCACACCTGCGATTGGTGCTATCCAGAAAACACCTATGTTTATTGTTGCCATTAGTGGGTATACCATATCGGACAGCTCAATTTGGAATTTTGTATTCCTTTCCTCGGTAGGCGTATATATGTTTTCTCTATTCATGAAAGCATAACATAAGTCTGAAGAGGCAAAGAACGCTAAAAAGCGGCTACTGAACTGTTGGTGCGTGGGCAAAGGCTATATTTCCAGTTGCAGCGTATTTTGTAGCTAGGGATGCAATTATGCCTCAGAGATTGGTTGTTGTTAAGGTTGGAACCAGCAGCATAACCACTGCTGATGGCGATTTAGATGAGGAGGAAATGGCCCGGCTAGCTCTGCAGGTTGCTTCTGCTCTTAAGGGCGGGGACAAAATTGTTTTTGTAACGTCTGGTGCGGTCGCCGCTGGGATTGCAGAGTTGGGCACGGCGGGTAAACCCAAAGATATTGTTTTTCAGCAGGCGGCGGCTGCTTCGGGTCAAGCGGTGCTGATGGAGAAGTACCGCAGAATCTTTGGCAATCAAGGTTTGAAAGTAGCTCAGATTCTGCTTACAGCTGAAGACCTTTCGAACCGTGCGGCGTACCTGCATACCTGTGATGTACTTGGGATGCTACTGAAACTGGGTGTAATCCCAATAATCAATGAAAACGACGTGACCAGCGTAGACGAACTTATACCCGTTAACGAGGGCTACAAGGTAAATTTTAGTGACAACGACATCCTAAGAGTCCTGGTAGGCAACGCCATAGGCGCCGACTTAGTAATCATCCTTTCAGACGTAGAAGGACTTTACACAATGGATCCTTCGAATCCTGACGCCAAAATCATCCGCTTAGTCGAAAACATCACAGTTGAGTTGAAAAACTCGCTTGAGGGCAAAAGCAAAATGGGGAGGGGAGGCATTCAAAGTAAAGTTCACGCGGCAGAGATCGCGACGACCTGCGGCATTCCCGTGGTGATTGCGAATAGCCGACGGGAAAACGTCATCGTTGACGTTTTAGCTGGCAAGGAAGTTGGCACTTACTTTAAACCTCAGACCCGAATGTCTGCAATTAAGCGGTGGATTGCTTTTGGCGCTTCCGTGAAGGGTCAGATTCACGTTAATGAAGGCGCAAAAAAGGCAGTTCTGGAGGGCTCCAGCCTTTTGCCGGTAGGAGTAACGAAGGTTGTTGGAAGCTTCAAAGCCTGCGACGTCGTGAGCCTTGTCGATGAGCAAGGTATAGAGTTCGCTAAGGGCAACCCTAACTACGGAAGCAGCGAGTTAAACCTAATTAAAGGCTTCCAAGTTACAGATGTGAGAAAAAAGTTAGGGGCAGATTGCTCCAAGGAAGCTATTGAACACCGAAACATCCACCTTATCGAGGGAGAAAAATGAGCGCTTACATAACGGAAATCTGCAAAAAAGCCAAAGCCGCCTCATTTACGCTTGCCCAACTGTCTGGCGAAGCAAAAAATGTCGGTTTGTGCCATATGGCAAATGCATTGGAAGCGAATGCCCAGAAGATTTTGGCTGCAAACCAAATGGACGTTGAAGCAGCGAAGGTAAAAGGCATGAAGGCGGCGCTGCTGGATCGGTTGGCTTTGGACAAGAAGAAAATCGGTAACATGGCAAAGGAGCTGCGGGAAGTTTCCGCGCTGGCGGATCCTGTTGGAAGCATTGAGCGCACGTGGACGCGGCCTAACGGCTTGGTTATTGGGATTTTGCGGGTTCCTATTGGTGTGGTGGGTGTTATTTACGAGTCTAGGCCTAACGTGACTTCGGATGCGGCTGGAATTTGCATAAAGTCTGGCAACGCTGTTATCTTGAGGGGCGGTTCAGACGCGATTAATAGCAACGTCGCTATTGGCGAGGTTCTCCGCGATGCTTTAACGGGAACAGGTGTACCCGCCGATGCAATTCAGGTGGTTGCTTCTCCCGACCGAGCAGTTGCAGAAGAGCTTATGCAAATGCGTGAATACATAGACGTGCTTGTCCCCCGGGGCGGCGCGGACCTTATCAAAACCGTCGTCGAAAAATCCAAAATCCCCGTCATCGAAACAGGCGTAGGCAACTGCCACATCTATGTATCGGAAGACGCCGACCAAAAGCAGGCAATCCCAATAATAATCAACGCGAAGTGCCAGCGTCCCGGAGTCTGCAACGCCGCCGAGAAGCTCCTCGTCGACGTTAACATAGCCAAGGCGTTCCTGCCCAAAGCCATCGCCAAACTCAGAGAAGAGGGCGTGGAAATCCGGGGCGACGAGGAAACCAGAAAAATCGTCCCCGACGTCAAAGCCGCTACTGAACAAGACTGGTACACCGAATACCTCGACCTCGTCATGGGCGTCAAAGTCGTCAAGGACGTCGCTGCAGCTATTGCTCACATCAACAAGTACAGCAGCCATCACAGCGACTCCATTCTGACAGCCAGCTTTGACAAAGCCCTCAAATTCATAAAGCAAATCGACTCAGCCGCAGTCTACTGGAACGCCTCAACGCGGTTTACGGACGGCAACCAATTCGGTCTAGGCGCAGAAATCGGCATCAGCACCCAAAAACTCCACGCACGCGGACCCATGAGCGCACAACACCTCACGACGACAAAGTATTTTGTGCTCGGAAGAGGACACATAAGAGAATAAACCAGAATTTCAATAGAAATTCTCTCAACCCAAATTTTTTGTTTTGGCATTCTTCAGCTTTTTTTAAAGCATGCCTAGTACGTGGATTATGGTGCCGTTGACGATGGCTATCACCCAGATGATGAATGTTGGCATCATCCACTTCTTCATCCGAGCACACCACATTCTTGATGGACCCTTGTACATCCACGGAACAATGATTATGATGGCGAGGACTTCCGCGACGGTTCCCAAAACTTCATGGGACCAAACCGTCAAAGACGCCAGAAAGGACAGCCCACCAAGTTCGCCCAAACCATTTACGAATGTGGGAACCATCACAATAAAAATCAGCACGGTGTGCAAAACTAGCGCGGCGAGGGTGAAGTAGCCGTGGCGCATCAGGTTTTGTTTGTTGGTGGCACTCCTTACCAGTGGGATTCCTAGAATAAGCAAGAACAGGATTACGATTTGGAGAATCAAAGAAACGTTGCCAACTGGGTCAAGCGCAACCGTCAAGCAAACCTCCATGAGCAAACAGGACTGTTCTCAAATATGTTTCAGGCTTAGACGTTTGCACCGAATTAAACTTTGTTGACAAATTATAAACTAAGTGAGGCTTTACTAGGAAGTGATTCTATGCTTGCTCCCGAGGATGAATCTGAGAATAAAACAAAGGTTTCAGCAAGGCAGACTCGTGCGCCGCTTTTCCTCACTTCTCTCAGGCGCCAGCACCTTCTTTTCTTCTTCAGTCAATTGCTCTAAGGCGGTTTTTTCGGATTCACACCGCAACTTTCCCTCTTCAAGCATGACTTTGGCTTCTTCTGCCTTCTGCTTCACCGCTTCAAAGACCGCTTGCCTTGTTTTATCAAAAATCAACGCCAAATCTTCGCAGCTGTATCCGCGGTAAACGGGGCTGGGTTTGTTTCGAGGGAAAAGCTCCTTAGCCGCAAGGTCGCATTCGGGTGGTTGAGCGTTTTCTTCTTTGGCGGGTTTGCTCCCGAAATAGAAAAGAGCGGCGACGAGTTTGAGGGTATCGGTCATGTTGCGGCTGCACATGCTAACGGGGTAAAGAGCAATCAGGTTAAGGAAGTAGGCTTCGGCAAAAGGCGCAACCTGCAAATGTCTCTCCCGTCTAAGCCGCTCGTGGAAGAGGTTTATTTTTTCGACAATTTGTTCAGCGTTTAAGTCTGCTAGGCAGGTTTCTTTTTCGGGAAGTTTGACGCCGCGAAGCTCCAAGTCACTTAAGCTCATAGGAGTTCTCCAACCGTTAAGGCAGGGGCACTTTTAAAACTGCCCGTCCTACAAGAAGCCAAGTGAACCCACACTTGACCCTATTGTAGAGGGATAGGTTGCCGTGGAGCAAGAGGAGGGTACGGTAGGTCGGAAACGTAGCTTACTTAACAACGACCGGGAAATTCGTTTGGCGCCTTTAAATAAGGGGGGTATAGACAAAAAATCGCAACAGAGAAGAAGAAAATTATGAGGTAAGCTGCTTTTTGATTGCTTCTTCCGCAACCTTAACCGCTTCCACAAGCTTTTCGGGTTTAGTTCCCCCGCCCTGCGCAAAGTTGGGTCTTCCGCCTCCTCCACCGCCAAAAATCGGCGCTGCCAGTTTGACAATGTTGCCCGCGTTGACACCTTTCGCCACTGCTTCTGTTCCCGCCATGACAAGGAGTTTCGCGGACTTCGCGTCCGCACCATAGAACAAAGTGACCGTGGATTCGTTGCGTTTTATGATTTCGCTGGCAGTTTGCACCATGCGGTTAACGTCTGTTTCAGCGCCAAAGTCCCGTTTGAGCAGTTTCACGCCATTTACTTCTGCTGTCTCCGCACATGTTTCGCTTAAAGCTCCGCTTTCTTTGGCAGTCAATTCTTTGAGGAGTTTCTTCTTTTCGGTGTTGGTTTCTTTGAGTTCGCGCATGATGCGTTCAGCGGTTTTGTCCAATTTCTCCAGTGGAGCATTCAATGTTTCGGCGACTTTAACGAGTAAGTCTTCTTGCTTCTGCACCTTCTTCACTGCCTGCATGCCAACCGCGTAAACCAGCCGTTCCACTCCGTCCTGCACTCGTTCTGTGTAGAGGATTTTTACGTATCCGATTTCGCCCGTGTTTTTCAGGTGAGTTCCTGCACATGCTTCCACGTCCCAGTTTCCGGTTTTTACGACTCGGATGTCTTTGCCCGGAACCGCTCCCCCTTGGTAGAGGCGAAAACCGTAGAGTGCTTCGGCTTCGTTTCGAGGATACCAGGTGGTTTCTATTGCCATGTTTGCGAGGACAGCTTCGTTAGCCAATGTCTCTATCTTGTGCACTTCTTCCGGGGTCAACCGCCGGTAGTGCGTGATGTCTAAGCGTGTAGTTTCAACGCCCTTTTGCGTGCCGCTCTGCCAAACGTGGTTGCCCAAAGCACGCCTTGCAGCGCCGTTGACCAAGTGGGTTCCCGTGTGAGCCTTCATGAGGCTATAGCGGCGTTCCCAATCCAAAATCCCCTGAACCGTCGAACCTTCTTTGGGCAGTACATTTTCAGTTTTAACTTTGTGCACGACCACTCTGCCGATTTTCTGCACATCCACAACCTCAGCCTGCACGCCGCCCCCATAAGCGAAGTATCCGTGATCTGCTGGTTGTCCACCGCCCTCAGGGTAAAAGCAGGTTCGGTCCAAAACGACGTATTGTTCGTTTATGACTTTGAGGACCTTCGCGTCCCACTCCTTTGTGTAAGGTTCCGAATAGAACGCGAGCTCCGTTGGTGGAAACCCCTGAACGGCAGTCTCCAAATTGTGTTCCGCAGCCGTCTCTTCTTCGGTTGCTTTGTGGGCTGACATGTGACGATTAGCCACCATCGAGTAGAAGTTCTCGGGGATTTCGGCTTTGACGCCTTCCGCCTCCGCCGCTTGCTTGACGATTTCAGGCGGCAACCCATTCGAATCGTAAAGCTCCAGCAAGGTCTCGTTGGAAATCGCCGTGGAGTTTTTGCTTTTCAATTCCGCAGCAATCCGCTTCACGATGCCCTCGCCACGTTTCAATGTATCCTCGAACTTCTCCTGCTCCACCTTGAGCATCTCGACGATTTCGCTATGCATCTGTTTGATTTGCGGAAAGTCCTTGCCCCATTTCTCGACTTGCAAATCTATGATGTCGTAGAATTTGTCGGGGTTCATGTTTGAGCCGCGCATCAGGCGGTATGCTCTGCGGTAAAGCAGCCGTGCGAGGTAGCCTTCTTGGATGTTGCTTGGCACGACGCCTTCTGAGAGCATGAAGCAGAGGGTTTTGGTGTGGTCGGTTAGTGCCCACGCGTTCTCGATGGGGATAAGCTCCTTTTCTAACGTAGACATGTCAATGCCTGTAAGTTGCGAGACGCGTTTGCGCAAAACCATGCGGTTAGCGGTTTTGTCCACGTTCACCAATCCAGAGTATTTGGCTACTTTAGCCAGAAATTGGTTATCTACATTTGTGATGCCGGCCATGCTGTAAACTTTGTCAAGCATGTCACCGTATATGGCTTGGAACAAGCTGGGTGTCCCTTGGCTAATCCAGGCAAAGCGGTCAATTCCGTAACCGGTGTCCACGGTTCGGATGGGTAATTCGACGAATTCGTCGCCCACAACTTTGTATTGCATGAAAACCAGGGTACCAACTTCTAAGCCGCGAACGATGCATTCCACGTCTGGACCAGCATTTCCTCCGCCAATCCAAACGCCTTCTTTGTAAATTACTTCGTCCGAGGGAATCCCCAACGTTTCTGTTGCGAATTGCTGGTGGTAACGGACGGTTTGGTCTTTCCAGTAAATTTCCTTGTCGGGGTAGTTGAAAGCGTGTGCGCCGCCCATCTCGAAAATGGTCAGGTGCCTGCCAAACGTTGGTCCCGTGTTCGGGATGTCGGTTAATCTGATGCTTGGCTGCGAAATAACCAGGGGATTGGCTGGTGGTGGCGAAATCCCTTCAGTAACGTAAGGCTGAAAATCGATGATGCTTGCGTGAGTAAGATAGATGTCGCTTCTCCATCTGGCGACAACTGGGTAAGGCTTAATGCGTGTGTGGCCATGCTGCTCAAAGAAGCTAAGGAACGCTTCCCGCATCTCGGGCAGTGAGAACGCTTTTTTCGTGGCGGGGTTGCCAATAAATGTATAGTAGCCGCATTCGTCGCTTCCGGCTTCGCCGCAGGTTTCCATCTCTGCGTTTTGGGTCCAGAAGTAATCGCCGCATTTTGGGCATTTCTTGCGCACGAAGCCTTCTTGCTTGAAGAATGGAAGTTCGTAAGCTTGAGCTGGGAAACTTTTCGACATGCCATTGCACCTGTTGCTGTTGGGTTTATGGAATTGTCGGATTTAAATCGTATCCTGCCATTTGGTAGGTCTCCAAGGACCCAACAGAACCGCTCATTTTTAGGTTTTATTTGTATTTTGGCTTTCCGTTGTCTTTAAGTGTAGTTTGTGCTTTCAATTTTGGTTTTAGCCTGTTGCGGTTATGACAGTGTCAAGCTGAAGTTACTAATTGATTGCACATTTGGTGATACGGTTAAGCTTAGCGTTAGTTTTACTACGCTGTTTTGAGTCAATGCTTGACCTGTGTAGTCCTAGTTAAGTGTCAAATAGTTCGCGGCGCTTGTTGGGTTCACGTTTGTCATGGCTTTGGTCAGCGTAATTTGGGCTGTTCCTTGATTTTTGCGGTCAAGATTAAACTTCGCAATAAGAAGCAAATCACAGAGTTCCGATTATTCTAAATGCTACGCAATTATTCGCCGCTCTGGCCTTTTAAGATCCAAGGTTTTTGTCGCAACCTAAATAAGTGGTTTTTACCCTTGTGCAGTCACCTTGAACTTCGAAAATGTCGTGTTCCCCGACTTAGTGGGGTTCAGATGCAAAAACTGTGGCTCTTGCTGTAAAGTGCAGCCGCCAGATGTAGATGCAAGTGAGCAAAAGCAGATAAAAGCTAAAGGGTTCAAGAATTTTCTGGATCGACCCGACGAAACAGGAACCAGATGGATTCGCAGAAAAAAGGATGGAAGCTGCTTCTTTCTTGGAGAAGACAACCGATGCAGCATTTACAGTTTGAGACCGGCAATCTGCAGGCTAGAACCGTTCACAATCGCAGACTACGACTATGAAAAGAACAAGATCGAGTTGGAACTGAATTTTCCAACTGTGTGCGGTTGCGAAGGAGTCTTTGAGGGCGAAATCTTGTCTTTAGAGGTTATCGGGAAAGCCGCTCAAATTATAGTGCAGAAAATCGTGGAGATGACTGCCAGAGATTTGGTCTTGCCATTAACCGAAAGGAAGGTTCTTTCTGAAGCGCGTTCAAGAATCCTGCGCACCAGAATAATGTTGGCAGATTTGCGAATTTAGCTAGGTTCCACTTTGCAATTCTCTTTCTTAGGAAACGAAGAAAAACAACGCGTGGTTCCGCCGAAAGAAATTTCATGGGATGTTCGTTGCCTGAAACTTTAACATCGACGCTGTCGCCACAAGGGCTTAAGTTCGACGCGTTTCAGGCGCGAAACATAGCATCCCTTATAACCGCACGGCGCAGCGAGTTGCCAAACCTGCAACTTGCCACAATAATCTTTTGATGGCTAAAACTCTTAAGAATATGTTGTAGGCATAGCACACTAGCAAAACACAACAAAAAGTAGCTTTAGAGCTCTTCAAGAGGCATATATTCGCTTAGAAATAGTCGAGGCAACAAAAAACTGTGGAATTAACCAGAAAACGCTGAGTGCCAACCATCAATAAGCTTCCCAGCTGGGTCGATCCGTTTTTCTAATCCATAACGCCTAAACGGCTTAGTTAGGTGGCGCTGTGACCTCGTTGAAGTTATGTACAACCCAGTTTTCAGTTCTCGCTGTTGGGCAAACTCCGTTTTCTTCAGGTCGGGGAATTTGGCTTTGCATTTTTCGCATCTGAACCCCTGA
The DNA here is from genome assembly GCA_017883615.1 of Candidatus Bathyarchaeota archaeon. Classification (GTDB taxonomy): domain Archaea; phylum Thermoproteota; class Bathyarchaeia; order Bathyarchaeales; family Bathycorpusculaceae; genus JADGNF01. The sequence continues at coordinate 5,174 of JADGNF010000037.1, read as the reverse complement.
TTTTTGCCCATAGATTTGAGGTGTTTGCCGCAGTCTGGGCAGGTTGGGTTTTGCGTCTGCGTTATCGCCGCGAGTTTGAGGACGCGGATTTTTTCAAGATTAATTGTTATTGGCTTGTCTCCGTGGGGTTTGCGGACTGCGCCGTAAACCTCGATTTCGTCGCCGACAACAAGTTCCCTTGCGATTTTGCGAAGTGCGCCTGTGGGTTCGTAAGCGGCGCAATCTACTTCGCCTGTTTGGTCTTTTATGGCGAAGATTACGTGCCGGATTGGAACGATTTGTGGGTTTCGCGAAACAGCGCCTTTCGCAATAATGCTGCTATAAGGCTGCGCTTCGTTAAGGGACGCTATTTGGGTAAGGTGCATGTCGGTCCCCTGATTACTGCGGAAGATCACCCAACGTTCCACGGGTTCCAGCGACTTAACCATACTAAAAGCCTGCTTGACGATTTCTGGAGTTTCTCCTCGGATGCCAAACAGGATTGGGTCGGGTCCGCGAGGCGTGATGATTACTCTTTTGGTTTCGGAGTCGACGTTGTTGAATGTGTATGGCTGCAGTTTTTGGTCCATTTGGAAGATCGATTCTGGGTCGATTTTGCGTTTGGTGCCAAGGTTTTCTTTGGTGCGGTAGGCGATGAGTTCGAATGTGTGGTCTTGTTGGAGGGTTTCGCCGATTGCCGCGAGGGCGCCGATAATTCCCTGTTGGGTATTGTATCCTAAAGCTTCGGCGTAGAATTTTTCGACGAGGTCTTTTGCTTCTTTGACTGTGACGATTGTTGTTTCGGCTTTTTTGGCGAAGGCGTTGAGTTCACGCGGGATTTCTTTGCCTTTGAAAAATACGATTCCAGGGTCAGTGCCCTTCCAATCTAAATCCGAATATGCCTCAACCAAGCGGACCGTGCATTCCTTGATTGCTTCCTCAACCGCTGGGTCGTATTGTATTCTGAGGCAAAGTGCACCGTTTCCACGAGTTTTCCACGGCACATTCGGGTTCAACCTAACCAAGCTAGGAGAATCCAGAAAAGTTGCGCCAAGCTTTTCCAGCTCTTCAATTAGTAGGGTGGCAACGTATGTGGTGCATCCTTGCCTAGTCGAGTCTGTGTCGTCTAAGCCTATATGCATCTGCCTCTTGACAACTGTGGTCGTCAACGTGTTCCCTGATGCTAAAGCTGGGCTTGAGTGCTAAAAAGATTGTTTAAGAAAACATCGTTGCCCACATTGAAGGTACTGGGTTCTCTGACAACGACTTTCAGGCGCAAAAAAGAAACCTGATTATTTTTCATGGAATCTGGCAATTTCCTTATATCAGAGTTCTATTCATGGTGAAACATAAACCCTTGAAGGTATCCCGAATGAAGTTGCCGTTTTTCGTCCAGCAAGAAATCGCTCAACTAAACGCCCAGTTAGCTCCCCAGAAAGTTAGCGTGGGCACGCTTTTGTCCCAGCAAGCAGACTACAACAAGAAAGGCGTTCTCGTGGAAGGCACTGTGGTTTCGGTCGTTAGCCTAGACGAGTTGGACCAGCAGACTGTGAGCACGTGGTTCCTGAACTTGCCCACAACGGTGCAGAGCACCGCGTCGGCAACCTATTTCTATGTTAAAGACGCAATGGGCGCCCAGATGCTGGTGAAGTATCCAGCTGACGTAGATGTCTTTGCGGGCGACGAAGTGAACCTTGCGGGAATTTTCAGCGCGTTTGGCGTCACCGTCCAAACCAAAGGGCTCCTGCGAACCAAACAAGAAGAAGTCACCAACGCGCTTGGCGAACCCTTCATCGGAGCCGCGATGGTTGAAAACCAGACCAAACAAAAACTTGAATATATCCGCCAAAATAAGTAGCGGGTTTAGGTTTCGCTTCTGCGGGGGTTCTTCATCCAGTCGTGTGCGAAAACCTCTGGCTCCCCCGACTCGATGGCGTCTACAATTTTTCCTGCGGCGTACTCTGCGGTGTCGGGTGGAAAGGGTGGACCGCCACCTTCGCCTGCCCAGGTTACTGTGGGTGCTTTGATGGTATTGTCGTCGAACGGTGTGTCGGTGATGTAGGGGTAGACGACGCTGACGGCGATTTTGTCTTTTTTGAGCTCTACGTTGGCGGTTAAGCTTATGTGTGCCAATGTCCGTTTTAATCCGCCGTATATGCCGTTGTTTGGCAGATACATCAGTGCGGTTCCGGAGCTTACGTTGACAATTGAACCAGCACCTTGTTTGCGCATAATGGGGATAACCTGCTTCATCGCAACAACTGGCCCTACTACATCCAAATCAAAAATATGGTGGAAAACGTCGATGTCCGTGTCTGCCACGGGCACATCGTAACCTTGCCCCGCACAATTAACCAAAATGTCAACCTGCCCAAAATGGTCTTTTGCAGCGTTAACCATATTTTCGACGTCAAGGATTTTGGTCATGTCCGCCGCCACAGCAACTGAGTTAGGAAGCTCCGCAGCCAATTTGTCAAGTTTATCTTTAGAGCGTGCAACCAAAACTAGCTCGGCTCCCTTCGCAGAAAGTAACTTGGCTGTTGCTAACCCGATGCCAGACGAAGCGCCCGTCACAATGGCGACTTTACCTTTCGGATCCACGTTCAGCCCTTCTAGTCGATTCGCTTCAGGATCACTGGAGCCCGTTTCTCGGGAGATTTTGGCATGCCGCCTTTGGGGTACCCAAAAATGACTGCCGAGTAAACCTCATGATCGTCAGGCACGCCCAACTCCGCCTTCACTTTCGCCTCGTTTGCGACTACAACTGCGGATGCTATCCAGCAACTACCTATACCAAGCGAGTAACCCACAAGCATCATGTTCTGAGCTGCCATCGTGCAGTCGTTCACCGCATACGGAGTCTTCGCGCCAGAGACGACAACAAGCAACGGTGCACCGTAGAAAACGTTGTACAGCGGGTTTGTCAATCGCTGTTTTAGACCCATAATTGAGGGGTCACCAACGTCGGGCAGCGATCTGAGAAGCGCAGGTTTAGCCAGATCCGAGAGTTTCTTCATTTCGGCTTTGCTGGTAATTAACGTAAATTTCCAGGGTTGCATGTTTATTGCTGTAGGCGCCCAAGTTGCCGCCTCCAGCATCATCTGGACGGCGGATTCGGGGACGGATTTTTCTTCAAAACTGCGCACTGCGCGCCTAGACTTAATTGCTTCAAAAATTGGATTCGCTAACATAAAACTCACTACTCAAGCTAGCTTTGACGCCTTATTTAGCTATTTTTCTTTCCTGCGCACTGCCAGATTCTGTTGACTCAGGTTTCTGTGATTACCATAGTCAGTTTACCATGGACTTTGCTAACTTGAAGTCTTTGGTTAATGATTTGGGTAAGCTTATCCATAGTATCTGCTTTCACCCGAGCGATAATGTCGTATACGCCCCAGAGGTTAAACGCTTCTTGCACGCCGTCAACGCCTTTAATTGTTTGCAAAACTTCACGTTCAGAACCAATTTCTGTGTTTAAGAGCACATATGCTGTGGGCAATCTAAAATTCCTCCGTTGAACTGATCGAGGTTGGACTCAGAGGCTTGAGCTTAGCTGCGTAATAGCTGGGAAACAAAAAGGACGGATTTGTTTCTAAGTCTCGTCATCCAACCACTCAAAAATTTGCATGCACACTGCCGTAGGGAAGAACGTTTTCGCTGCTTACGGAACGCCAAAGCCCCACTGGTAGACATTAACATTTTCGTTTCGTCTCCACAGCTTGCATACACACGATAAACTGCTTTCAGATAAAATTAAGATTTGTGACTGTGACAATACAGTCACAGACTAAGCAGTTTTCTGCTGGAGGGTCGCTAAATATGAAGTTAAGCTTTCGACACACTTAATTTCTCGCCCAGCTAAAGCTGAAAGGCCTCTCCAAAATCCAAGATTTACTTTGATTTGGGCTCGTTCAAGTTCTTGCTTCAGATGCGCTGTGCCTTGCCTGCCGCGCCGGTCAAAATCTAGCAGAAGAACCACCTCTGCCGCACTAGTCGCTTCAATTTCCGCCAAAGCCGCCGCAAAAGATTTGCCCCCTGTCTTAACCGTCAAAACCGCGCCATTGACGCCTAAACCACGGAGAGCCTCAACGTCTTTCTTGCCCTCTACAACTATTGGGATTCCTCTGGCTGATTCCTCCGCCAACTCAACGAGGAGTTGCTGGATTTTTTCCAGCTTTTCTTTGAGGCGGGTCGACAAATGCGGATTTACCTTGTGACTTTGGCTTTTCGGATGGTTTCCAAGCATTCTGCCGCGTCTTTGTGGACGTCGAAGTATCGACGGACGGGCTCTAGGATTTTCCCAAGTTCGTCTGCGACGCCGCATTTGAGGTCCATCGGATGCAGTTTCCCCTCTGTGTAAGCGGTGGATAATTCCTCAAAGCCGCCGAATTGAATGGAGCCGCCGAATTTCTCTGGGCGTTCAATGTTGAAGGCGGATTTCTCGCGGAAAATGATGTATTTACAGATGTCCATGATTGGATTGAACCGCACCGTTTTTTCTGGGCAGAACGCTTTGGACATTTTCTGCTTGATTTCTGCGGGTGTGTCGTAAATGAAGATGCAAGTTTCAGGTTTGCTCTTGCTCATCTTGGCGCTGGCGATGGCTTCTTTTTCTTGGCCTTCTGGGATTGGCCAAACTGTGGGTTTTTCGAGTCCTTGCAGCAGGTGATGATGAACACAGACGGGTTTCCAGCAGCCGATTTTCTCGCCGACTTCCCTGGCAACGACGTTAGCTTTGCGTTGGTCCATGCCGAGTTGGCAGATCTTGACTTTTAGGTGGAACACGTCGGCTACTTGCATGGGGGTGTAGAGGAAGTCGCTGACGTAGTGGGCTTCGCCTTCTTTTCGCCCGGCAATCTCCAGTGTTCGGGTTGTTCGGGCTATGGTGAGGTTCTTGGCAATTGCCATTGTTTTTGCCCAGTAAGACAAGTCGTCGTAGAGTTCGTCTGAGTAGACGAATTCAACTTTGTCTGCTGGTACGCCTAATGCGATCCATGAGTGGCGGAACAGGTCCGCGGCTTTGCGGATGAGCGTTAAGTCGCCGCCGAGCTTGTTGTTAAGGTATGCGTGCCATGTGGCGAGGAAGGCTTTGAAGTGGATGCCTGCTTCGGCGAAGTCTTTCATTTTGTAAGCGCAAATTACGCCTGTGCCCAGATGAGCTAGACCCGACGGTTCCCAGCCGTTGTAGGCAACTG
>JADGNF010000036.1 GCA_017883615.1 Candidatus Bathyarchaeota archaeon | reverse complement strand
TAACACCCGAAGACTGGTTCTAGCACGAAACGTTCTAAAACAGTTAGGTTTTGATGAGAATGCAGTTAAGGTTGTAAAGTTTTCTCGCAAAGCAGTTTACGACGTACAAGCATGCGTTGGATGCGACAAATGCATCTTCATCTGCCCATACGGTGCACTCGAATTCGAATCTTTCGGAACCCCCAAGGTAAATGAAGAAAAATGCACTGGTTGTGGCGCATGTCAACTGGTTTGTCCACATCACGCTATACAGGTGAAAGGCTTCGAGTTTGAAGACGTAGTTAATCGTTACGGCAAATCGCTTGCACAGCTAACAGCTAAAAACAAAGGACCAACGGTGCTCGCATTCGTATGCCAATGGTCAGAGTTTTCAGCTCTCGACAACCCAAACAAAGCTTTTGAAGGTAAAAACGTCTTAACTCTTGAAGTTCCTTGTTTCAAGTCACTCGACCCTGTGCACATTATTAACGCATTAAACTGTGGATTCGACGGCGTTATGGGCGTTGTCTGCTCGGCTAAAGATTGCAAGCTTCAAGAAGGAAGAAATGCAGCAGAGCGCAACGTTGCTGCATTGCAAGTTTCACTTAAGAAACTGGGTTTGCTCGACCGATTTGAACTCTACGAAGAATCACCCAGATGCGCTGGCGAATTCGAGGAAAAACTCGATGAATTCTACAAAAAAATATGTGCTTTACCCAAACGTGAAGTAGCTGTGGAGGCGACTGCAAAACGTACAAAATAGTAAGTAAAAAAGAGCTTGTTCCGAAAATTAAACTGTTTGAAGTAGATGCTCCAGATGTTGCCGCTCAATCGCACGCTGGCCAATTCCTAATTGTTATACACGGCAAAACCGGCGAACGCATCCCCTTAACAATATCCGGGTACAACGCAGCAAAGGGAACGGTTTCGTTTGCTTTCCATGAAGTCGGCAAAACCACCAAAGACTTGGGAATGTTAAACCAAGGCGACTGCATCGACAACGTTACTGGTCCACTGGGCAACCCATCTGAAGTGAAAAACTTCGGCAAGGTCCTGTGTGTGGGCGGAAGCATAATGATTGCACCACTGCTATTGCAAGCTAAAGCCATGAAAGAAGCAGGCAACAAAGTAACCACAGTTCTTGGTGCACGCACAAAAGAGTTCATCATGATGGAGAACGAAGCTAAAGCCCTCAGCGAAAAAGTCTACGTCGCAACAGACGACGGCACAAAAGGGTACAAAGGCTTAGATTTTCTCAAAGAACTCCTAAAGACGGAAAAGTTCGACCGATGCGTAGTCATGGGTCCAGTAATCCTAATGAAAGACGTAAGCGAAATAACCAAGCCCTACAACATCCCAACCATTGTGACCTTAACTCCAATAATGATTGATGGCATGGGGATGTGTGGAGTATGCCGAGTTACAGTCGATGGCAAAATGAAGTTCGGATGTGTTGATGGACCAGAATTTGACGGTCACAAGACAGATTTTGACGAGTTAATCATACGTCAAAGAACGATGCTTCCCGAAGAAAGGTTAAGTTCAGTATTGTCGGAAATGAGTGGAGGTTGCAAGTGTGGCAGAAACAAAGCCTAAACCAAAGTTGAATAAGAAAGCTGTAGAGATGGCTAAGCAAGAGCCTAAAGTTCGTGCTAAGAATTTCAGTGAAGTTGCTTTAGGTTACACTGAAGCAGAAGCCCAAGAAGAAGCTAGCAGGTGCCTATGCTGCCCTAACCCTCAATGCAGAACCGGTTGTCCTGTAGAAGTTCCTATACCAACATTTGTCAAATTCATAAAAGAAAAGAAATATGCAGAAGGCATAGCAGCCATAAAAACCAAAAACGCCCTGCCAGCAGTTTGTGGACGTGTTTGCCCACAAGAAGTACAGTGCCAAAGCAAATGCGTTATTGGCAAGATGGGTGACCCAATCAGTATCGGACGCTTAGAGCGGTTCCTCGCAGACTGGGAAAAAGACAACGGCTCCCAACTTCCCCCAAAAGCTCCAGACACAGGCAAAAAAGTAGCAGTTATCGGTGCAGGTCCAGCAGGATTAACTGTTGCAGCAGACTTGGTTAAGCTTGGTCACAAAATCACAATGTTCGAAGCTTTGCATGTAGGTGGCGGAGTGCTTTCTTACGGTATCCCAGAGTTCCGTTTACCAAAAGCAATCGTGCAAGGCGAAGTCAACTACGTCCAGAAACTCGGTGTTGACCTGCGCCTTGGCAATCTAGTTGGCAGGATACATACTATCCCTGAACTCATGAAGAACGGTTACGATGCGGTGTTCATTGGCAGCGGCGCAGGCTTGCCTCAATTCACAGGGTGCCCCGGCGAAAACCTTGGCGGCATCTTCAGTGCCAATGAATTCCTCATACGCGTTAACCTCATGAAAGCATACCTGTTCCCAGAATACGACACCCCAATACGCTTAGGCAAAAAAGTCGTAGTCATCGGCGGCGGAAACGTAGCCATGGACTGCGCAAGAAGCAGCATGCGACTGGGCAGTGAAGTATGCTTGCTCTACAGACGCTCACGAAACGAGTTGCCAGCACGACAAGAAGAAATCGAAAACGCAGAAGAAGAAGGCTTAGTCTGCAAATTCCTCGCTGCACCACTGGAGTTCTACGGCGACGAGAAAGGCTGGGTTAAAGCCATGAAAGTCATCGCAATGGAACTAACTGAACCTGACGCAAAAGGCAGAAGAGGCGTAAGAGAAGTTCCAGGCAGCGAATTCACCATGGATGTAGACACAATTATAATCGCTATCGGACAAACCCCCAACCCAATCATCCAAAGCACTACAGACGGCTTACAAAGCGACCCCAAACGCGGAACCATATGCGTCAACGAAGTCGGTAAAACCAGCTTAGACGGAGTTTACGCAGGCGGAGACGTAGCAACAGGCGCAGCAACAGTTATCAGCGCCATGGGCGCAGGCAAACGCGCAGCCAGAGCCATGCACGAATACCTAACCAACAAAAAATAAATTCAAACACCTTCCTTCTTTTTGGGCAAGATGTTTCAACGTATTATTAGCTGCAGAAGACGTCAATACGACCTATTGCCCCTTTAGTGAAAAAAACTTTCAGTTTGTTCTACACATTTTTTAGGATTCTTATTTTGGTGTTGTTTGCTTTTTGTTTCTGAAAGTTGCGATTGAAATCACTACTGCAAGGTAAGCGGCTAAGGCAGCTATTACGATGAGTAGAATGGTTTGTTGGTTTGGGTTGTTTGTCGGTTGTTTCCCTGTGGTTGGATCTGTGTTGTTGTTGGAAATGGGCATCGGTGAATTACCTGGTGAAATTTCGCTGGCTGAGTTTATTGACGGTTCGGCGATGTCGTATGGTGCGACGAGTGGGTATCGGTCGGTTGTGTAAGGGACAGTTCTCACAACATACGGAGTGTCACCGACTCCATCATGGTTTGCGTCCACTCCTGTATAGTCACTCCAGTAATTGCCCTCTTGATCGTTGTCCCAGAATGGTAAACTTCCGCCGTTTCCGATAATCGGCAACGAAAGACCATCATTTGCTGTTGCCAAGTTCTTTTGGTTGTTTACGAAGTTGTTATCGTAAATTTCTAAGCCTTCACCGTAGGATGTATTGATTGCCTCGGTATTGTTCTCTATCCTGTTTCCCTTAATGATTTGTCCCGTAGTGTCAAAAATCAAGAAAGCCTGCCAATCGTTGATTACCCAGTTTCGCGTAAACATGCCGTTGTTTCCTTTGTTAAGGACTCCACTGATGCTGTTTGCCAAATAGTTTCCAACGACGTTATAGTTGTCTGCGTAGATTGCTATGCAGCTTTGGGTTTCACTTATGAAACAGTTGGCAACCGTGTTATTGTTGTATGCGCCGTAAATTCCAGCTTCCCAACCTGATATGTTGAAGTTCTGGATTATTACGTTGCTGCAGGTGAGGTTGATGGCTGCGGAGGATTCTTTGCCTACCGCCCCTGCGACACCCCAGCCGCCTGCTCCTTGAAGCGTGAAAGCGCCGCCGTCGACAACTATGTTGTTGCATTCAATTACGAGAACCTGGTCGATGATGTCGCCAGTTAAGGTGTAACGGTTGCCGCTGTGCTGGATTTGGGTGGTTCCTGAAACGGAGCCATCTGGCTTGATGAATATGTTGTTTGAGGATTGTGAATTTGCACTTTGAAGCGCACTTAAGCCTATTAAGCTTAGAAGAATTAGGGCAATTGCCATCTTCTTTTTCAAGCTCATGTTATCTAATCCTACCACACAAAAGTGCAAGGTAACCTTTAGCTCTCCTCAAGGAACAGAGTGTTCCCCCAAAAGAACAGCAAACATAACCTCTGCGAAAGTCCCATAATATAATATAGACTCAAAACTAATTCTGTGCTCAATGCGAAAAATTAAAGGCTCAAGCAGCTACCTCAAAAATCAAGTTCAAAAAAACCTTGCCAAAGCAACATTGACCGCACTGGTATTTGCGGCTGTCTTCGCCTTTTTAATTTATAGACTTCTATTAACACTTCAATTTGACATCTTAGAGGAAGCTGGGCTCGTTTTCCTGATTGCGCCACTGGTTGCTTTCTATTTTTACCTGCGTAATTACTACATATACAGCGGCGGATGGAGGGGTGAAAAACAAGTTGCCAAAATCCTAACCAACAACCTAAACGACGACTACTACCTGTTAAACGACCTGTACCTAAGGGATGGCGGTGGAGACATCGACCACATCGTTTTAGGGCCCAACGGAGTTTTCGTTTTGGAGACCAAGAACTGGAGCGGCAGAATCTCTTGCAAAGGCGATTAGTGGCAACGGACTGGCAAACGCAATTTTTCAGGAAGCCCAAGTCGACAGGTTAAGCGGAACGCGGCGAAAATCAAACAGATAATTGACAACAACCAAAATTTGAGATTGCTAGGTATCTGGGTTGAAGGCATAGTGGTTCTAACCAACAATCGTGCGACCCTTCACTCGAACAATCCAACAGTTCCCATCCTCAAACTTCCCCAAGTGCCAAATTATATCGCATCGTTTAGAAGTATTCGAAGCCTATCTCGTGAACAATTAGAAGCCATTGGAAAAGAAATGATTAGACAAAAACATTAATCGCAATTTGGCGGCATAATTTTTAGCCACGCTTTCCTTTTTATTAAAGCAAGAGATGTAATGACTGTTACTAGTAAGGTGCTGATTAAGAAAATATTGTTTACAATCCGTTCAGGGTTTAGGATTGTAGTAATTGAGACGGAAACCAATAGATAAAAAGAAACTAACCCTGTTACCAATTGAAGTACATGAAGAACTTTTCTCGCTTGGCAGGCTTTAGTTTTTACCCAATTTAACATGGATTCAATTCGTTCAGAAACATCAGGTAAATCATCCAGAAGCAGAGTTAACCCTCCTAAAATGAAAAAGCGCCCGATATTGATGGCTAAGTCACTTGAAGTTATTAGAAAAATGTCGATTAAAGAAACAGGGGTAAAAAACACAACAAACAAAGAAGCGAATAAAAGAACTAAAAAGCCGTAAACGTAATGGTGAAATAAGAATCGTCCTGTATGCAAGGCGCGGCCTATGCATGCACTGGGAAAAATATTGATCATGGCTGCTGCAATTGCAAGCCAAAACAAGTTCCCTTCAATCAAGTATGGCGAAAAAGGTTTCCAATAAGGATAAGCCCGGTAAAAACCAAAGAGGATTCCAATAACTACCGCTATAGTTATGAGCGCGTTGAAGATTAACGCTAAACTGAATATTTTCTTTAATATTACCCAAACTTTACCGGCCATTTTTTTTCTGAACCAAGCCTATAACTGCCCTGAACTTTAAGTTTTATAAAGAAACTCGCGTATCCATCTTTTATAAGTAACGCAAGTAAGGAGATAAAACTATGAAGTTTGAAGTTAAGTATAAACCGTCATACGCTATGTTAGTTGCTACTTTTGATCAAGGGGAAAGTATCACGGCTGAAGCAGGCGCTATGACCTATATGACGCCAAACATTGAAGTTCACACGCGCAAACGAGAAAAAAGTCTTCTTGGAAGTTGGGTTTAAGCGTCATCGGTGGGCAATCCTTCTGGGTAAACGACTATACTTGTACCAGTGGCTCTGGAGAAGCTGGTTTTGTTGCTGCCCCAGTTGGCGACATCAAGCAATTGGACATTGCGCCAGGTAGTGGTTACGTCATACAGAAATCCGCATACATAGCTTCCACACAAGGAATAGATTTAGATGTGAAATGGGAAGGTTTCACCAAAGGACTCTTCGGACAAGGCTTATTCATGCTTAGAGCAAATGGTAGCGGACAAATGTTTATCAACACTTTCGGTGCAATCGACACTCATACCCTGCAGCCTGGGCAGACCTTAATTGTAGACAACTTTCATCTCGTCGGATTCAGCGAAACCTGCAGCTACAAAGTCACTGGGTTCGGCGGTTTAAAAGAAACCCTGCTTGGTGGCGAAGGATTAGTTACGCAAATCACTGGTCCAGGAGACGTCTACATCCAGACAAAGAATCTGCAAGAATTTACTGAGTGGTTATGGACGCTTCTTGAGCCTAAGGTGCGTAGTTCAAGAGATCGTTAAGGCGAATCTTTTTATTTTTTCTTTTTCTTTGCAAGGATGAGTGAAAACTTTGGGTAGCATCGGACTTGGCGCACTTGTTGGCTTCATCATTACAGTAATCCTCAGCATAATTTACCCTGGTATCGGTTACATTCTTGGTGGCTTCATCGGGGGGATAGTTGCTGGGCTTATTGCAAGAGGAATAGTGGGTGGCGCAATGGCGGGTTTGCTTTCTGGCATATTTAGTGCCATAGCCTTGGCAATTCTGGCGTTTCTGGGTTTCATCGTAGCTGGCGGACTTACACATGGCTTCCTTGGTGTATTGTTCGGTGGCTTAGCGGGATTAGCTCTTGGTATAATAATTCTTATCTTGGGCGTTCTAGTCTCGGTGATTTCAGCGATTGGCGGTTTCATAGGGGGAGCAGTAACAAGATACTAGAAACCAGAGGACAATCAACAACTATGTTCTTTTTGTAGTTGCATTGCTACACCAACAAAGCGTTATCTAGAAAGCACATCTTAGCTTTAGTTACTAATTGTGAATCATTTGTAAAGGTGGTGAAAAG
>JADGNF010000035.1 GCA_017883615.1 Candidatus Bathyarchaeota archaeon | reverse complement strand
TTGGCCCAAATTAACTTTCAACTCTTCAAGCATCCTAACAGTCTCAGGTAGACTGAGCCTTTGATCCTGCACTTGACCCAGAAAGGCAGCGAGTCGATCTTTGATCAAGTTCAACCTGATTTCCGAATCACGTACATCTACCGGCACATGGCCTTTGACTTTTCCCATTGTATCTTCAAAAGCTGATACCTTCGTCATTAGACCTTCAACTTTGCTTGTTATTGTCCCGACATTTTCTTCGGTTTCCTCGCGCCTTTTAGGCGCAAAGTTAAGCATGGCAAGTGGAATTGTAAAAGCGAACGAAGACAAAACCCCAAGCACCATGTTTGTAGAGCTAACTTTCATCGAAAAGGACAGCGGACCCTGAAGAAAAGACGCTAACAAGAAAAACAACGCAGTTAAGCCCGCAGCAGCTAAAATCGGGGAAACGACTCCACCCTTTCTCAAATTAAGGTTACTTGTAAGCCAAGGCAAAATAAATGAAATAGCCCAAACGAAACCCCCAACAATCACAATAAGTAAAACCACACCCGGGAACGAGTTAACGTACTGGTTCGCTGCCTGTAGAACAGTGTGAGATTGAACAGGCGGTACCTCAATGACATTGTTGCCAATCGATACTAGCGTCTGCGATAAATCAAATAGTTTGAAATGGGCAACCCCGGTTTGTGCACTCGTAAAAGCTGAGGATAAGGAAGTATAGATTGGAGTAACAGCTGTTGGGTCATTCCAGAAATCCGTGCGGGTTATCGTCAGGATGTGAGTGAAGTACTGCATCACCATAATCGGCACGGAAATCATTAGATAATAACCGAAAGCCAATCCCGCCTGCGTTCTCTTGAAAAGAATCGCCACGGTCAAAAGCAGCGGAATTGCCATAAAGAAGGTGAAATTGGAAAACAACAGTACAGCTGCGATTATGCCCAGGTTTATTCCTATAGCGTTTTCGTAAGTTCGGAAACGAATGGCAAGCGCCACAAAGAAGAAAATTAACAATGAAATGAACAACACACGAACCATAGTTGAACCGAGCATTGCGATGAAATCAACTAGGGACAATTGATACAGAATGCTAAAAACGATGAAAAGAGAACCCACAGACATGCCAACCGCAGGGCTAAAGTAAACCGCAAACGCAATCAATACAGCTACCAAAATCGGTAAAGGCTGCGGTAAAAAGGGAATTAACGACATAACAAGCGCCATGCTTATTAAAGTCAAAACAAACGCTGCGATTCGAGCCCCTCTACCCTCGTTGGCTAAGTCTTTGTTTTCCTTCTGCATGCGTTTCTCGTAGGACCCAACAGTAACGTCCCTAAGGGAGTCTAAGTAAGACTTGCGCTGCTTCTTTAGCGGCGTCGATTGGTCTGGTTCAGCTTTGGATTCCTGAGGTTCCTTAGGCTCTTTGGATTTTCCTAACTTGAAATGATCTCTAAACCGTTTCTTCTCTGAGGCCAACGTGCATCGTCTAAAGCTTTATTTGCAACGTTTGGTCTTAAAGCTTTATCGTGAGTTTGGCTGATGTCCGCTGAAAAAGTGACTCTTGACTTAAACGCTAGTATACAAAAACACATATCAATGCTAAAACCAATGTTTCCTCAGCGCGCAATAATTTCAATCGGCGACTATTCTTCTCAAATTCTCCTCAAAAGCGCCGACATAAACGAAAACGAAGAACTCCTAAAATTTTTCGTACAAAAAACCAAACAAGGAAAATCCAAATCGAAAAAAACAACCAAAGAAAACAACGAAACCATTGGTATAGACGAAAAAGCTGATACCCACTACTGGTTCAACGTCCAAAAATACATCGCAGAACACGACGCGATCGTTGAGAAGTTGAAAAGCAAACCCATCGACGAACTATATGGAGCCATTATGGTGGCATCTTTATGGGAAGGGGTGGGGAGTGCTCTATTACCTGACTTAACTGCCCGCTTCCAAGAGGGGAATGTAAATTCCGTAGCATTCGCAATTGTACCGTCTCATCTTCAGCCAGCGGATGCCCAATTCAATACACTTTGGTCCATGGCAAAATGCATGACAAACGGGCTCACACAAATCCTGATAGAAAGAGAAGCCCTCGAAAACTACGTCGGCGTAGATAGAAAAGGCTCAGTCCTCAAAGGAAACCGCGTTCTTAACTACGTCATAGAGTTGGCGTTAGAAAAAGAAGAATTCAATCAAGAGTTTCTCGAGTTATCCAAATCATTTAATCTTAAAATGTTCACCGCACTTGTAGCCACCGGAGCCAGCCTAAAAATCTACGGTTCATTCAAAAACATACTTGACAGCACATTGATCAGACCCTTTATCCAGTTCGACATGTCCACGGCGACCATGCTTTACGTCCTTGTCCGTGCACCACGCCATCTGAAAGAGAAACTTTCACAAAGCCAAATCGAATTTTGGGTTGAAGAATGGTTTAATGAAAAAACAAGTCTCAAGTCTGTCCACGTGAGCGAACCCATATATGTTGAGGATTTGAGCGACCGAATAGACCTCATCTTGTTTGTTGGAGGTTTTGACTTGGCTGAGATGGTTGAGTCAGCAGATAAGAAAGCAAAGGAAATAAAAGTTTACGCGGAGAAAAACGGTTACATAAAAGAAAAAGAGTGGCAAGACCTCATAAAGGTCTTAACTGATTAGCCACTAAGGTTTTTCATCGGAAGCGGTTAGTTTCTTACCGTTAAGGTTGTTGTTGTGATTGATGTCGTTAATTAGCGGCACTGCTGCGACGCCATGTTCAAGCAAGTAGGAGCGGCTGAGATGTCTTTCGAAAGAGCTAGATTTGGTATAGAGCAACTGCATTTCGTCAAATGCTTCCATGTCTTCAGGTTTTCCTCTGCCCGCTACAACCATGATTCTGGTAGTCCATTCATCCCGGCTGTCGACCACGCGAACTGTTATAGTCCGTGACACTTCGCTGGTAACGTAGCCAGCCAAAGAAGTGTAGATTTCCTGCGTTAAGTCCTCACTCCAAAGGTCTTCTGGCGTGGAAACGGTAACCCAGAGGTAATCTGTCTTGTATGTCGGCTTGAAGCCCAAAACGCTTGGTGTTTTGAAAATCCGTATCAGGCTCTTCATGTAGTCTTTGAAGTGTGCCATGTCTAGGACCTGCTTAAGAATCGCTTTCTTAGTCAATGTGTCCTCTTGTTCCATTAGAATCTTGAAAATGATCTTCATTTGCTCTGCTTGGGTAAGCTCTGTTGAACGCTCAAAGTACTTCTTGGGCTGAATAATGTCAGAAATCTTGTTGTTGTACTCTTCAGTTAAGTCTGCAATCTTATTGAGCATCTTCCGATATTCCGATACTGGGTCAATCTGAGTCGCAAGCACATCATAAAGCATAACAACCTGATCCATCCGGTTAAGTTCATCAAGTGCCATTGCTTGTTCTTCTTCTAGCCTCTTTAAGTCGCGATCAACACTTGTATGTTGTTCTGTGGCATAGCGCTTGGAACCGAAAGTTCTCTTAAGATCACGTTCGGCCTTCCTCTTATCGAAATCTTTGCGTTGAATAGCTTCCTGAACAAGTAGCAGTCCGTTTTCAGCATCAGATTTTTTCATGAGGAATATGGATTTTACTTCGTTTAAGTACGTCATGTGTTCATCTATCATCTTTCTTTCGTCAGATGGCGTCCTGAGCATTAACTGCATCATTAGATACAACGTAGAGAGCTCTGACCGAATATTCCGCAATTCTGCAAGTTCCGCCTCGGATTCAGGCATGACTTCATAGAATCCAATAACCGCTTCTGTGAGGTACCTGCTTTCGTCATAAAACTTTAGCGTAGCTAGAGACTTTTCAGTCATGTCAGCGAGGTCCATGAAGTCTTCCATGAGCCTCTTTTGCCTCAAAGTGAAAATCTGGCTGCTCGGTATCAAGTGTTTTAGCCGCTCAAATATTTCGTTCTTCCTTTCCGGGAAATCTAAGTGTGTCTTCTGAAGTGACCGTAGCAAGGCTTCGAGATTGTCAATTTTTCTTGAACCTTCTTTGCGCAGCATCAGGTTAACGATTGTTTCTTCAATTGGTCCGGTCCTTGTCATCAACTTGATGGTTGTCAGGAACTTCATTATTTCGTTGAGCCAAGCTTCCATTTGATCCTCGATTGCTCGAACATGTAGGATGTAGTCTTCATCTAGTTTTGGATTGCTGTGGATTACATTGTTGACTCTGCTCTCAAACTCTTCGTCAACGTATTCGCCAATTTTTATGAGGTATTTTCTATAGAGTTCGACAAGGTCACCATTGGTCTGGATGAATATGTCTCGAATCGCATCCATTATGGCTAGTTTTTCTTTTCGAAGATTATAGAGTATTTCTAGTCTTTCGAAGTACA
This sequence comes from Candidatus Bathyarchaeota archaeon, assembly GCA_017883615.1. Lineage (GTDB taxonomy): Archaea > Thermoproteota > Bathyarchaeia > Bathyarchaeales > Bathycorpusculaceae > JADGNF01. The sequence goes on along the minus strand of JADGNF010000035.1, from coordinate 39,637 downwards.
ACTTGAGTGCAAGAATGTAGTCCTCAACGGGGTACATCACTTTCACTGAGCCGAGGGTATGTACAAAGTTGTTGCCTAATCCCACCTCGGTTCCGATGCCGCCCATTAAGTCTGCAAGATCGAAGTCCATTAGCATATAGAGCATGTCAACGACCATTTCATCCATTTCTCGGCGTGCAGAAACTATGTTACCTATCTTTGAGTAAGCAGGTAACAGCGGCAAGTAAATCAGTGCGTTGAGGGGGTTTCTGTAGCATTCGCCAAACGTCTTTGTGATGTATTCGTTGTAATCCTTGTTCAAGAACAATGAAAGTTCGTTCATGGCAGTAAATGATGAGCATCCTTTCGCTGGAGGATCGTCGCCACCGCATGGAGAAATTACAAATGCAATTATTGGCACGCTGGAGCCGAGGACCTTCCGGAGGTGTTTTGCGAAGTCAAAGAATACGCCACTTCCAGTTCCCCCGCCTAGACCGAAAAACAAAACTACTGTTGGCGTGACGATTGAGGAGAAGGCCTGTTCTTTGAAAGTGTTAATTGCGCTCTTCACGATGCCAAGTTGGTAGTAGTTTAAAGCGTAGATGGCTTTAGCCAGTGCTCTTCTTCTGCCAGCACCTCCAGCCATAGGAGGTATAGCCATTGTGGAAGTTAACCAAGGGGTAAAATCACCCATTTTGGCGCCTTCGTTTACTAGATATTCGTTGAATTTTAGATTGACGAAGTCAAACATTGTTTCGGCGGTGGGGAACTTTATTGATTGTGCAACTAAACGCATCCGTTCTTTTGGAATGCCTGCTTTAACCATGGCCTTCATGACTTGTTCGTTGGTTTCTAGTAGTGCTCTGATTTCAGGATCCGCGATGTCGATAGCTAGAAGTGAAACGCGTGAGATGTCGCTCTCTAGCATTTCCATGGTTTTCTTGCTAGTCATGAAGACTTCTACGATGTTTGTTCCTGCTGATCCAAGACCGATTACTTGAACTGTGTTTTGATATGGTCTCGTAGCGTTTACACCTCAACCAGGTTCTTCAACCTGTCCTTTATGCTCTCCAAGCTTACAGTTAAGTTTCTGTCGACTTTTGAGGCTCGGAGAGTTAACCCTTCTAAGTCTTTGATTTGATCTTCAATTACCAATTTGTCATAGCTTACTTTTCCGCGGGCTTTCACCATCAAGAAGGCGACCAAAACGACGATAATTACTAACACAATTACGGCTGGCAGAAATAGAGTAGCCTCTATAGGAGTGCTTGTTGTGGAAGGCGCGGCTGCGCTTTCGGCTTGTGAAAGCTGGTCTAGGGTGCCGATGGCGCTGTCCACTAGTCCGGAGTTTGCTTGGCTTGTGGCTTGGTTAATTACGGTTTGGTAAAGGTTAAGGTAAGCTTGGTCTATGGCTTGATCGCTCAAGGTCTGGTACTCTGCTCTAGCGGAAGCCAACTTGTTGGAGAAGTCGGTGATGGCAGCGTCCACGATGTTTACGCTAATTTTGTCCAGCTGATTGTTTGTCTGGTCAGTGAGTGTAACGAGGTCTTTAGCGACTGCCTTGTCGAAAGTTATTCCCGAAATTACGGTTTGAGTTATGTCTTGTTTTATTTTACCAAAGCAAGATATTGTGAGTGTCCCAATGGTTTGCTTAAAGCTCACGGATTGTGTGTTGGGGTTGTATGTGGATGTGTCGATGCCGCCGTAGCTTCCGTGAATCTCCCAATAGTTACCTTGAGAAGGATGATCCATTGATGTGGAAAGTTTTAGAGTGGTAGATGGGCTGGAAGTTGTTACTTGGATTGTTATGGATATTTCTAGGTCTGCCCCAGCAGGAATTCCGTTTGGATCTAGGGCTTGACCAGTATTCCGGTCGGTTATTGCGGAGGTGGTTATCCAATTTCCGGTTGTTTGTGCTTTCACTTGTGTTATTGAAAGAATGGGTACAAGTAATAATAGACTTACGACTAATATGGCTAACATTCCTCTTTTCATTTTGCACTCCCTCAGCCTGTTTATGTTGAATTATTTAACATATAACTTTTGTGTACATTCTGGGAATACAAAAAAATTTTAGATGGCAAAAAAGAAGATTACTTTGCCATTGCAGCTGCTACCTGTTTTTTGAAAATTGCCCTAGCTTCTTGGGCATAGGGGTCTTTTTGTTTCTCCTTAAGCAGATTATTCATAGGATTAACAACTTCTATCGCGTTCAAGCCGATATCTTTTGACAAATCAGCAAGCGAGAGAGATAGCTGGGTTAGTTCATCCTCGACGTTCGCGTCGCCTACGACCACGGCTAACATGGTGTCATTTAGAATGTAGTATGACGTGACAACATTTTTTGCTTTCAGGAATTCTGGCGCTATTCCTTGGAAGTTTCCATGAAGCGTTTCCAAGAGGCGATAGGCTTCTTTAGTAAACGATTCTACATTACGATCGGTAGCGGCTGAGAAAAGCACCGAAAAATCCAAGTTGACGGTTTCAAAGATGCCTTTGTCGATTTTTTTGACGTCCTCTTCGCATTTTTTTACATGGTTAGTGATTTGATTCCAGTCTACTCGCCCTTGCAAACACATGAGGCCGTCAAATAATGAATCAATTATTGAGAGGGAAACGTCTAATGTTTGTCCAAGCTGTTGTTTCGCGGGAGCTTCGATTGTGGAAGGTATCTGCGTTTCTTTTGATTCTTCAGGCTGCGAGAGAAACTCGTTTGTTTTTAGGTAGACGAATTGGGCGAATGCTTTATCATTGATGACAAAGCTTTCGGTTATTCCTTGTGAAGTGACGTTTAACTCGTCTGAAACCAAAGTTACCTTCTCAATTTTAGCTAACGGAATTAGTTTAGCCAGCGATTTCTTTTTTGTCAATCGCCCACTATATTGGTAAAACTTTAAGGCGTCGTCGGCAAATTTGAGTTTGCCTTTTCCAAAGTTTCTCAGATAGGCCTTCGAAGAGATTTGTACAGATGGTTTTTCGAATGGGTTTTGAAGTTTCCGTTTCGATTGGGGGCGCGTCATTTTTGCTCACTTTCATGTTCTTTCTTTCCGAGTTTTTCCCAGTTGGCTATGGCTGTGTCGCTTTCAAGAGCTGCGAATGCAATTGCGGCTTCCACCAAAACAATCACACCGGTTGCTACTGCTGCCAACGTTAAACTCATTGAGTCATACAAAACGAAGAATACAACTATGCATGAAACAAGCATGAACAAAGCATAAACGAATTCGATGTCTTCTCTCCAATTAACCATCAAACATCACCTGAATGAGCATGTCCCCAATTTATTTTGCTTGCGTAGCATTATAGTATGAAGAGCATAAAAAGTTAACACATAAAAGAAAAACAGGGTTGGCGTTCTACCCACTTTCAGAAGATGCGTTTCAAAGAAACGTTTCCAATTCTACTTGGCAACCTTCAAACATGTTTTATGTATAAAAAATTCTAGAAGTAAGGGACAAAAACAGGGATAATTGTGTCATTCATTGTTTGTGGTCGACTAAGTGGGCAGTTCCATCTGGGCAGTACACTTTTCCGCCTTTGGAAACACTTTGATAACGTTTCACGCACGGTTGAAGCAGCTCGCATCCATCACAGTCTCGGCTAAGCATTTTTTGCTTTTCACCTCACTTGGTAACTTCTCGTTTCTGTCTTAGCACTTTATAACCGTTTGTAACATGGGCGTATATCTACTGCAGTTAAGTTTGGCTTGTTTTGGTTTCCTAACGAGGTTTTCTTGGGTGGGCGACCAATTAGGATAAAAGCCTCAAAATGCTGCTATGGAGATTCATGACGGAGAAATTTGCGCTTCAAAATATCCCTGCTACTTCGTTTAAGCGTTCAATGCGCGACTTGTTTCTGGATTTGGTGGACCTCACAATTGACGAGAACGGCAAAAACTGCCTCAAATCGGTTCCGACAAACTTTGGCTACGTTTTCTTCTGGTATGGAAACCTCAACAAGAAAGCTTTAGCCAAGTATTACGTTGAGTACGTGCCTAAAGAGAGAGTGAAAGAACTTAAGAAGATAAAAAAGCAGGATGCCCAGAAGCTGCAAGACCAGATTAACGATTTCCTCTTCAACATAGTTCGGGATCATCCTGATGTCATTGGCGAAGGGCATGTAGAAGTGAATTTGGGCATGGTTGCTCCAAAACTCAAACAAATGACCGTTGCGGACGCTTCGAAAGCGCTCAAGGATTATGCCCAGCGACTAGAGAAGCTTGAGTCCTTTTGGCGTAGGAGCCTTACAAAAAAGAATAGCAAAATAATAGAAGCTATTGAATCGCGTTTTGAAGCCATCGACTTTATTACTGATAAGGAAGTGGCGAAGTTTGGAGACGAGTACTTCTGGGATGACGAATGCGGCTACGTGGAGCTTGCCCACAGAAGATTAAGTTGTGCAGTTCAAATCCGAGTACACTTTGACGGCGACGAAAAACTTGGCGTCGTGGTTGACCGAATCGAAAACGTCATAGCCCCAATTAAAGGAGAAATGGATTTGATGTATCGGTTCGGGAAGTCCCGCTGGCCATTCTAAGGTTAGCGTTTTCTTTCTTTTGGTTCTTCTCTTTCGTGTTGGATCGTCAAAACCTGTTTTAAGGTTTTACCAACATTCGAACCATGTTTCGGGTTACAAAAGTTGGGGGTCAATCGCGATTTTTTGTCTATACCCCCTCTACAAATACTATCAACATATTTCCAAATCTATGGTGGATTCGTAAGCGTTCATATTGATAAAGAGTGAAAATACGGAATTCTGCCGAGTACAGCAGAGGGTTTCTTTTCATTTGCAGCAGCGTCTAAAATTTTCTCGCTTCGACTTTTTGGATTTGACATATCGGAAAACGTTTAAATTCCGTCTGAAACAGCATATGTAAGAGAATCGTCGGGCCCGTAGCTCAGTCCGGCTAGAGCGCCAGACTCATAATCTGTTGATCGCTGGTTCAAATCCGGCCGGGCCCACTATCACGCCTTCAATTTCTGAATCAGAACTGCAACTTTTTCACCAAGTTCTTCGCATGCCTGCAGGTCCCGTCGCTGTTCCGCCGCTGCTGGTGAAAGCTCCTCCGACTTTTCCCGTGAGCCTCGTATGTACGCCGATTGAGTCGTCGATTATGTGCTTGAGTTTGGCGGACATTTGCCCAAAGTAAGTGGGTGAACCCATGAGGATACCGTCTGCATCCTCGAAGTCTTGGTTTTTCACGTTTTCGGCGCGTTTCAGAACGATTTTGGCGCCAGTTTCTTGTGCGCCTTTAGCTACGGCTTTCGCCATTTTTTCCGTGTTTCCAGTTTTACTGTCGTAGACAACTAGAATGTTCATACCGATCCCTTAATCAGATTGGGAATCTGTCGGTTATTAATTTTCGCAAACAGAAAAAGAGGTCATGCTGGTTTTAGGTTGTAAGGTCCAGTTGTGAGTCTTTCCGCGCCGTGCAGCCCCATTAGCAAGGTGTCTTCGATGCGTACACCGCCAAAGCCAGGAACGTAAATCCCTGGTTCATCCGTCACGACACAGCCAGCGACCAGCTTGTTCTTGTTGGTTGAACTCATCGAAGGCGGTTCATGCACTTCCAAGCCGACACCGTGCCCCAACCTATGAACAAAGTACTGTCCAAAGCCCGCAGCAGTTATGAATTTTCGCGCTACCGCATCCAAATCCGCCGCCGATACGCCCGCTTTTGCCGCTTCGAAAGCTTTCTGCTGCGCTACTTTTACAGTATCGTATATTTTCTGCTGTTTCGATGAAGGTTTTCCGACGACGAATGTGCGGGTCATGTCGGAGCAGTAATATTGGTAGGTGGCGCCAATGTCTACCACAACCAGGTCCCCTTCTCGGATTTCTCTCCCGCTGCAACCGCCATGTGGGAACGCCGAGCATTGACCTGACGCAACGATGCTCTCAAACGCAGTTGGACCCGCACCGCGACTCCGCATGGCATACTCGATTTGCGCCGCCACCTCAAACTCCTTCGCGCCCGGCTTAACCACCTCAAAAGCCGCCTTCATCCCCTCACCAGTCAACTCCCCCGCCCTACGCATCAACCCGATTTCTACCTCATCCTTCACCAAGCGGAGCGATTCAATGTGGCTATTGTTGACTTCTACTTTGGGTCCGCCTAGCTCGTCGATGAGGTTAACCCAAGTTTGCACCCCTAAAGCATCAACCGCGAGCTTTTTGATTTTGCAGTCAACTGCCTTTTTGGCGATTTTTGCCAGAAAATTCTCGTTTGCTTTTACCAATTCGACGTTAAAGCCTTTGCCCATGGCTTTGGCCTGCTCGTAGTTAACGCTGTAAACGTAGAGCGTGGCTTCGCCATCAGGGGGAACGAGGAGGGCGGAGGTTCCGGGAAACCCCAGAAAATACAGTTGATTTATGCCGTTGAAGATTAAGTAACCGTCAAACCCGCCTTCTTCGAAGGCTGCTTCTTTTAGCGCGTTTACACGTTTCAAATGAGGCACCAGTATGAAGGGTTAGCGGGCTGGCTTGTAAATTTTCCCGTTAAGAAAACAAATTTGTTTATCGGCCAGCTAATTCTTCGGGAAAACGAAAATCACAAAAGATCCACCATAAATTCGTTTACCGTGCTTACGCTCCCAATTCGCAAAAAGAATTACTCTCACTAAAAGAAAAATCGGGAAAATGGGATAGAAGAAGTTAGTGAATAAGGCAAGCGATTCCTGAGGAATCATGGACATGAAATAAAATAGCAAAGCAATAGAATTATTGCGCCACCTATGGCTACCAGAAGGGTTTTCATGGAGGAGCGTATCGCTCCTTTTTGTTCTAAAATGCGTAGCTGCCACCAAGTGCTGGAGTAGCTGAGGGCAAAGCTGACAATAAAGGATAGGGCTATCGCTGTGCCAACATAAAGGAGTGTGAAATGTTTAGAGGCGTCAATTGTGGAAAGAGTCAAAAATGCAAGGAAGCTCCACGTGACTGTGAGCAGTATGTCCATAGTCAGTTGACGCGCACCATGGGGATAGGAATCACGGGGGTTGACGACAGTCAATGGATGTGGGGTTTTCAGTGGAGAACCGCATTTAATGCAGAAGTTCATGTCTTCGGTTACTTGTGCACCGCAATTTCCACAATAAGGTATCTTTCAACCCCCCCGTTTGTTTCGTTATGATAAGAAGTTGTATTTATTATTTGAAGAAGCACTGAAAAAGCTTTTAGCAGCTTCTTGATGAAATACAATTGGAAGGGAAGAAAATTCCCTGCGAATTTATGGCTGTCCTTTTTCTTGGAACAGCTTCTTGATGGCGCTGATTCTTGCCTTTTGCGCCAGCACATCACTCGTAACCAGTGTCAAGGCTTCTTCGGGGCACCATTTGACGCATTGGGGTCCGTCTGCTTTGTCTTTGCATAGGTCGCAGGTGTAGACTGTTTTGGTTTCTGGGTGCAGCATCATGGCACCGTAGTCGCAGGCTTCGATGCACCATCCGCAACCGTTGCATTTGTCTTTGTCAATAGTGATTATGCCTGTTTCTGTGGACTGTGTGAGGGCGTCTCTTGGACAGGCGGCGATGCATGCGGGGTCCTCGCATAGTCTGCAAGTTACAGCCATGTTGACAACTTGGTTCTCGCGAACGACACGGATGCGTGACTTGATTGGGTTAAAGGCTTCTTCTTTGTTAAATGAGCAGGCGTATTCGCAAGTTTGGCAGCCGACACATTTTTCGGGGTCGCAGGAAACGAATTTTCGCTCATGAATCTTAACCATTGTATTATGCCTCCTTGGGTTCAACTATGCTTTTGAATTCTTCCATGCCCAGTTCCTTTAGCTTTTTAGTTGTTGGCACCCCGTCTGGTGTCCATCCACGGGACAGGTAATAATCGTCGAGCATCAAATCAAGCTCATCTTGGGTTACGAAGGCACCTTTCACTGGTCCATCATCAGGAATGGGTTCATTCATAACTTTCCACGGTAGTGTGTCGTCTTTGCGGGTTAGACCTTCGCGGGTGTTAATTAGTCTAGCAATAGTGTTTATCCGTTCTGCCGATGCCGCGAGCTCTTCCACGGACATGTCGATTCCGGTTACTGAGCTGTAGAGTTTTGCCATGTCTTGCAGGTCCTTGTAGAATGTTCCTCTGGCGTTCTTACAGACTATGAAAGAATCAAGCAGAGCGTACGTATCTTCGAGGTCTTTAACGAGTTTACCTCTTCCTTTTTCTGCTTTGAGGCGGTCAACTTTGCCTTTGAGGTCTACGGCGTAGGCGCTGCTTCGGTTGTGGTCGGCGCCTCGGAAGGAAACTGCGTAGCTTAAAGCTGCGGTTTTGAGGCATCGCAAGTCGTAACCTGTGACTTCTAATCCTTTAATATGCTGAGCCAACTTCTCGGAGTTTTTGCCAATTTTTGCTGCGGCTGCTTTAACGCCGTCAGCGAGGATGTTGCCGATGCCTTCGCGCTTGCCAATTTTCTCAATCAACTGTAAAAGTGCATCTGCGTTTCCAAAGTGCGCGTCGATTCCGCCAAGGTCATCGTGGGTGAGTATACCTTTTTCGTGGCAGTCCATCACGAACCCGACGGTTACACCTGTGCTTTGGGCGTCTAAACCGTAATAGTTGCAGAGTTCGGCTGCTTTTATGATGGCGTCAAGTTTGTTTACGCCTGTGTAAGGTCCCAGAGCCCAAAGTGATTCATACTCGATTCTTGCCATTGCGCCTTTGTAGGGTCCTTCGCGGACTACGGCTTCGTGTTCGCAACGCATTGGACAAGAGCTGCACGCAATTATTTTTGAAACGTATTTTTCGTTTAGTGCTTCCCCGCTTACCTTTTCAGCATCTTCAAAGTGGGCAGTACTGTAGTTGCGTGTGGGCATGCAGAACATGGTGTTGTTAACGAGAATATTCTCAACGGTGCCAAGGGTGCGGTATTTCTGCGTGGATGGGCCTTTCATGCGTTCATGAAAGTCTCTAACCATGTCCATGAATTCTTCGGGTTTCGCGACTGTAATGTCGCGTGTGCCGCGTACGGCGATCGCCTTGACATTTTTTGAGCCTAAAACTGCGCCCAAACCGGTTCTCCCGGCTGCTCGGGTTTTCTCGTTAATTATGGACGCGATTTTGCTAAGTTTCTCTCCTGCTAAACCGATTGAAGCTACACGAACGTAGTAGTCGCCTATTTCGTCTTTTATTGCGTCTTCGGTCTCGCTGGGCGATTTACCTGCCAACTGGGAAGCATCAAGAAGCTGGACCGAGTCGTCGTCTATCCAAAGGTAAATTAGCCGTTCCGATTTGCCTGTTAAAATAATTGCGTCGTATCCGGCGCGTTTGAGTTCAGCGCCAAAAGTGCCATGTGAAACTGCTTCACCAACGGCTCCTGTGGCGGGTGACTTTGTTATGAACGCGTGACCGTTGCCTCCTGTTGGGAACATGGTTCCTGAGACTGGACCCAGAGCTAAAACAAGAGGGTTTTGGGGGCTAAGCGGGTCGACGCCTGCAGTTGAGTTTGCAAGCCAGAGCTTCATGCCTAAGCCGATGCCGCCGATGTATTTCTTGGCGGTTTCTTCGTTGAGTTTTTCAGTTCGCGTCTTTCCGGTGGATAAGTCGACGTAGAGAACTTTACCTGCGTAACCGAGCAAACACGTGTCCTCCAATGTTTGAAGGTGTATAGTCATTTGAAAACTATATTAATTTAATGGCTTGGGAGTCACAAAAAACATGGCTAAATTGGATGCGTGTTTTTGGCGTCATGAACTCTGAAGCATAACGTTTCTTGATGGGTTGACCATCCCAATGTTGGTTTGGGGAGAAAAGAAATATGAGAACCCAAATCCACATCCATATCCCAGCAATAACAGGGGCAAGAGACGCAAACGATGAAAATAAAAATCCACTACCTCGGACTAGTCAAAACTTACACCAACCAAACAGAAGACACCGTCGAACTCCCAGACGCCGTCCCCCTCTCCGACTTACTAAACAAAATCGCCCAACGATTCGGCAAACAATTCATCCAAGATATCTACCAACCAGACGCCAAATACATCAAAATCAACTTCAGCATTACAGTCAACGGAATATTTATTGGTCAACTTGACGGGGTCAACACGAAACTGAAGGACGGCGATTTGGTGATTCTTATGCCGCTCGTAACAGGCGGATAAATACAATTCTGTGCCAAAAAGATGTTTTGAAAACAAAAAGGAAAGCGCAAAGAAGGCGCTTATGGGTTTATTTTGCTTTTGCTTCTGAGTCGGCTGTTTGGAACAGGTTGCGCACTGCTTTCTGGCGTGATTTCTGTGCCAATGCATCCGCCGTCACGAATGTTAAGGCTTCTTCGGGGCACCATTTGACGCATTGGGGTTCGCCTTTGGCTTTGTCGGTGCAGCTGTTGCAGGTGAACACGACTTTCCTTTCGGGGTGCATGTTCATAGCGCCAAATTGGCAGGCGGCGATGCACCATCCGCAGCCGTTGCAGAGATTTTCGTCGACGCGAATTATGCCGCTATCCTCTTCTTGGCTCAGGGCATCTCTTGGACATGCAGAGACGCATGCGGGGTCTTCGCAGTGCCTACAAGTGACAGCCAAGTTAGTCAATGGTCCCAACCGCATGGCGCGAATCCGGCTCTTGGTCGGGTTAAACGTATCCTCGTTCACCATGCTGCAGGCGTATTCGCAAACGCAGCAGCCGATGCATTTCTCGGGGTCAGCAGTTACGAATTTTCGGTCTTGAGGGCGTACCATTTTAGGCTCCTCCTACAGTTGCTGGGGCAGACGCTTGCACAGGCGGGGTTTCCTTGAGTGCTTTCTCAGCGATGTAAGCATATTTGTCCAGGCCTAGTTTTTGCAGACGCTCAATCGTTGGGATGCCTTCTTTGGTCCAGCCTCTTGAAGCGTAATAGTCATCTAAGCCCACAGCCATCTCCGCATCGTTCACGCACACACCTTTGGCGGGTCCCTCGTCGGGCACTGGGAAGTTCTTTATCTTGTAGGGAACATCATCGTATTTGCGGGTGCCTTTGCCTTCGCGGATGTTAAACAGCCTTGCGAGATTCTCGATGCGGTCTCCGTCTGCAGTCATTTCTTCAACGGTTATTGGGATTCCGGTAGCAAGTGTATAGTAGTTGGTGAGGTCTTTCCAACCGTCATAATAGGTGCCTCTGCTGAATTTGCACACGATGAGCGAGTCGATGATGTTGTACATGTGGCTTTCGTCGGTGATCATTTTGCCGCGTCCAGCCTCGATTTTGAAGCGGTTCACCTTGCCCTTTACGTCGGGTGAGTAGGCTCCGTTTCTGAGGTGGCAAGCGCCACGGAAGCTTACGGAAAATCCGAGGGCTGCAGTCTTCAATGTTCGCAGGTCGTATCCTGGAAGCTCTAAGCCTTTGATGTGGCAAGCGTACTTGTAAGCATCGCCGCCGATAATTTCTGCTGCCTTCGCGACACCTTCAGCGAGCGCGCTTCCGAGCCAGCCTTCGCGTTTCCCGATTTTGTGAATCATCGCAATCATAGCTTCGGCGTTTCCGAATTTGAGGTCGATACCGTCAGTTTGTTCCTTGGTAATTATGCCATGTTCATATAGGTCCATGGCAAACGCGACGACAACGCCAATGCTGATGCCGTCCATACCGTACTCATTGGTGATACGCATAGCTTCGATAATTGCGTCTAGACGATCTACTCCACAAAGTGGACCCATACTCCAAAGGCACTCAAACTCGAGTCTACTGGTGCTGCCTTTGTAGGGACCTTCGGGGACAACAGCGATGTGGTCGCAACGCATCCCGCAGGTTGCGCAGCCGACAATTTTCTTGACATAGTGTTCGTTTAACCATTCGCCGCTAACTTTGTTAGCGCCTTCAAATGTAGCGTTGGTCCAGTTGCGGGTTGCCAGCGCTGAGAGTGAATTCAAAACAAGAACGTTTTCTGGGGTACCCAAAGTCTTGTATTTCTTTGTTGATGGGCCTTTCATGCGTTCATGAATTAGTTTGACGAATTCTATGAAGCCGGGCTTGTTTGCCACGTTGACATCGTGTGTTCCTCGGACTGCGACGGCTTTGAGGTTTTTGCTGCCCATGACGCCGCCCATGCCGCTACGTCCAATGGCGCGAAACTCGTCGTTTATGATTGCCGCAAATCGGCAGAGTTTTTCTCCTGCTTCGCCGATGGCAGAGACGCGGATGTAGAAGTCTCCGAGTTCTTCTCGGATTGCGTGGTCAGTGTGGTTAACTGTGAAGTTCTTCATGTGTTCAGCATTCATGATTTGGACTTTGTCGTCGTCAACCCATAAGTAGCTTAGTTTAGGGGCTTTGCCCGTAATTATGATAGCATCATAGCCTGCCCGTTTGAAGTCAGGTCCGAAGAAACCGTGGGATTCAGCATTGCCAATACCGCCTGTGGCGGGAGATTTAGACACTACGGCATAGCTGTTGCCGCCCGTTGGCCCCATGGTTCCACTCAGTGGACCAGTCAGGTAGATGAGTGGATTAGATGGATCGTAAGCGTCTGCACCTGGAACTGAGTTATCCATAAGGAGTTTTATTCCGAGGCCTATACCACCGATGTACTGCTTCGCCACTTCTTCAGTTAGTGGCTCAGTTTTTATTTCCCCAGTAGTAAGATTAACACGCAGTATTTTTCCAGCGTAGGAATACATGAGTTTCCCTTTTCCTCCGTACGTGTGTTTTACTATTAGGCTGTCGAATCCGATATAAACCTAATGGATTCCACCCCTGAAAACATACGGTTGTCTTGCATTTTAAATAAAGACGGCGCGATATGTTTGTGCACACACATCTGCATGGTTTTTAATAGTCAGTTCTCATGCAAATGACAACTGCAAGTCTTTTGATTGATGCAGTTTAGACGTTTGAAGTGGCAAAACAGATTCTTTCGCCAAGCTAAGGAAGAATCTTCAACAAAACTCCCGCAACCCGACCCGCTGACGTAACAATTTCAGGAGTTAACCCCTCGCCAAAATCCGTGTTCTTTGGCTCAATGAGTAGAAGGGCAAGTTTGGTCTGCGCCATCTGGGTAATGTAGTCGCAAAATACCCTAAGCGGCAACATATGCGTGGTAATTGCGGGCATATTCGCAACCTTACATGCATCATACAGGCGGATTGCTCCTGGTTCCAAATCTAGCATCGCGGCATCAATGAGTAGCACATGTGAAGGCTTAAGCTCCACGATTTCATCCATGAAGCTTTCCGGCACCGTTTCACATTCGATTAAGTGTACTTTTTTGGAGACCTTGCCAGTTAGATCCTGAAGTATTCTGACGCCGACAAAGTCATCCATTCGGATTTCATTGCCGATTCCCGCGATGACTATGCTAGTTGCGCCTCTGAGCCATTCTCTCAGCTCTCTTTCAATATTGTCGTTTGCCAGCAAGTTTGGACACATCAAACAAAGGAAGAGACAAACAAGAAAAGGGTTTAGGTCAGTTCCCCGCCACCAATCAGCTTATGATTACATTTTGTTCAAACAAAAGATTAAAGGACTCAGATAACAAGGTTCATAACACAATATTTTGAAAGGTCAAGGCGAATTGAAAAAACAGACGTTACCAGCTTCACCAGAACAAGAATTTATTTTGGCGGAAAAAGAAGCATTCGCTCTGCCGCTTGACGAAATCAGCAAAAAACTAGAAACAAACCTTGATACAGGTCTAACCCAGCAAGAGGCAGAAAAAAGGTTACTGCAAGTTGGACCGAACAGCGTCCCAAAAATAGCGGTCAACCGCATAAAAATGTACCTCGCTCCACTATCAAACTGGCTAATCGCCGTTTACCTCATAGTAAGTACGATACTTGCAATACTTGCCCTTGTTGTTTTGCCGCACCTGTGGTTTCAAGTGGGAGTATGGCTACCAATCATAACAGGAAACGTTGTTGTAATAATTGTTCAATCTATAAGGGCCGAGAGAGGACTTACAGCGCTTCAGAAGCTTTCAAGCCCAAAAAGCAAGGTAAAGCGGGACGGCAAAATCGCTGTGACTTGTTCTGAGAATTTAGTTCCGGGAGACATTATTCTTCTCAAACAGGGAGATATAATTCCCGCAGACTCAAGAATTATCTCCTCTGTAAATCTTAGAGTAAACGAAGCGATTTTGACCGGCGAATCAGCCGACGCTGAAAAATCCCAGAATGCATCAGGGGATAAGGAAGAAGGGTCAATTTTTCAAAAGCGAGACGGCCTTTTCCTGGGGACTTCCATCGTTACGGGAAACGCAACTGCAGTGGTTCTGGAAACAGGAAAGAATACACAGATAGGCAAGATGGCAGGCAAACTGAAAATTGTCGCTCCAGAAATATCTCTACGCAAAAGAATAAACATACTCGCAAAAAACCTTACTTACATAGTCCTAATCTACCTAGGAATTTCGATAACTTACAATGTTGCAAATTTGTATCTGAGTGGCAATTCACCAACTGTTGCTTTGATCGCACAGGATATCGCAAACAGCCTCATCACCGCGTTGAACATCATGCCCGTAAGCATACCTCTGCTTGTCACAATCGTCATGCTGGCAGGCGCTCTCTATATGGTCAAAAGCAATGTGATCATCCGCAACCTAAACGCTATCGAAAGTGCGGGTAGAGTATCCGTTCTCTGCACGGACAAAACCGGAACAATCACGCAAAATAAAATGACAGTAAAATGGGTTTATACCCCAATCAAAGAGGGACAAGAAAGACTTTACTTCATCACAAGTCCAGACTCCATTGATCATGGCAGAATCGTCAAAATCAACATTAGCCAAGGCTTCAAGAAAGCCTTTGAAAACCCCCAAGAATACCAGGAATCGGCGCCTGTCAAAATCGATGAAGAAAATGCACTCGAATATCTTCTTGCCGCATCTTTGCTTAACAACGACAGGCCTATCTTTGGTGACGATAATGGGGAAAACAAAGCTTGCCAGATTGATACAAGCCGCAAAGTCACAAGCGACGCAACAGACATAGCCATGCTGTGTTTATTTGAACGAGCAATTTTGGAACCTGAGGCATATACTGAAAGATTCACGCTTCTTCAAAGTTGGCCGCTTGACCCAAAGTCAAAGCTCATAACAAAAGTGTTCCAAGACAACAAAACCAAGCGATTCGTCTTCTTCGTGAAGGGCTCAACAGAAACGCTTCTAACACAATGCGACCACGTTCTATCCAAAGAAAACGAAACTGAAGCTTTCAGCAAAGAATACAAGAATCACGTGTGCGAAAGGGTTGAACTCTTTTCCGAGTTAGGGCAGAGAATTGTTTCTTTCGCTCTTCGAGAAGTAGAGAATTTTGACCAGACGGATATGCGTGAAAACTGCGAAAGCTGCCTAACTTTCATAGGACTCGTAGCAATCACCGACCCGCCCAGGGAAGGAGTTCGGTTTGCAGTATCCGAATTGAGAGGAGCAGGCATTAAGCCAGTCATGATAACGGGCGATAGCCTAGCTACTGCCAAAAGTATCGGGAGAGAAATTGGGCTGATAGACGGGGACCAGCTGGTAGTGGAAGGATCCCAAATCAAAAGTCTTTCAGACCAAGACTTCCTAAATACGGCTGTTTTTGCCAGAACTTCACCAGATGACAAGAGGACTATAGTTGTCCGGTATCAAAAACTGAATTGCGTTGTCGCTATGACGGGCGACGGAGTAAACGACGCTCAAGCAATCGTTGCCGCGGATGTAGGTATAGCTATGGGCGCGACTGGTACGGATGTTGCTAGGCAGTCAGCAGGAATCGTGCTCGCCGACGATTCATTCAATTCTATTGTGACAGGAATCCGAGAAGGCAGAGGAGTCTTTGAGAAAATTCAAAACATCGTGTTCTTCTACATTGCAATAAGCATTGCAGAGGCTCTGGTTTTATTCGGTTCATCGTTTGTAAAAGAATTCTTCATCTTGCAAACGTGGCAACTAATCTACATAGCCATAACCCAATTTGCTCCCTCAATTGCACTGGTTACAGACAAACTTAGTCAAGATGTAATGAAAGAGAAACCGCGAAGCAAAGAAGGACTTATTGGCGGCAAACGAAGAACAGCACTTGTAGTTTTTTCTTTGTCTTTAGCATTAATGTTAACCGTCGCTTACCTCTTAGCCCTATATGATATTCTACCAATTTCGGGCTTAAACACGGCTAGCCACGTTTTAGGCTCAGACTCACTTGAAACTCCCAGTATGATAGTGTGGGAGCAGGCAAAAGCCCGAACAATGCTGCTCACTGTCGCCATCATCGCCCAAAGCGCACTTATCCTTTCGCTCAGACGATTAAACAAGCCTATTTACAAATCATTAAAGGAAGACTGGAATTGGAGGATAATGCCACTTGTTCTTTCCATCCCCGTATTTCACGCTATTCTGATGTATGTGCCGCAATTGCAGTACGGGTTAGGAGCGATCGGCATCAACTTTGCGATAATTCAATTGACTGCGTTTGACTGGCTGGTAGTTCTTGCGTTGGGATTAGCTCCAATTGGATTGCTGGAACTGACAAAGATGGTTTGGGTCAGAAGAGAGAAAAGCAATGTTGGAGCATCCTAAGCAATCAGAAATAGAAGTTGAACTCAAAATTTTACTGAAAACAAGATTTAAAAGGGAAAGAGAAAAGAAGTTTTTACCGCTTCAGAGTCTGGACAAGCATTTTGTTGTTTTTGTAGACTTTGACTTCTAAGGGCATTTGTCCTACTGCAAAGTGGGTTGCGCATCCGAAGCAGGGATCGTAAGCTCTGAACGCCATTTCGATTTTGTTGAGTATGCCTTGGTCGCATTTGCCGCCTTTGATTAAGCCTTTGGCTGCGTCGCGTATGCTCATGCAGATAGCGGGGTAGTTGTTGGTTGTGGCAACAATCATGTTGACGTCTTTGACCATTGCATCTTTGTCTAAAGTGTAATGGTGGATGAGAGTGCCTCTGGCTGCTTCGACAACGCCGACGCCTTCGCCTGGAGCGCCTGGTTTGTTGCGGATGTTAGTGCTCGTGATTTCTTTGTCTTTAGCCAGCTCAACTGCGCGTTCAGCAGCGTACTGCAATTCAATTAGACGTGCCCAGTGGAAAGCGAGTGTGCCGTGGACTGGTTTGCCCAACGTCTTGAACATAGCTTCGTATTCGGCTTGTGCCAGCGGAGTCGTCATTCCATCTGATGCATTAAGCCTACCCAGTGGACCAACGCGGTAAACGCCATTGTCTGGACCATAGCTGAAGCCTTTCCAGCCGACTTTCGTCAGGTAGGGGAATTTACTGTAAGTCCATTGTTCCACGTGTTCGCTTATGTGTTTGAGGTAGTCTTTGCCTTCGAACTTGAGGAACTCTTTGCCTGACGGGTCAACTACGCGGACTTTGCCGTCGTAGAAGTTAACTTTGTTCTTGGCGTCCACGGTGCCCATGTAGTAGGTGTTCATGGTGTAGGCGTCGCTCTTAATCATCTCCAGGTATTTTGGGTTGCCTAATACGAGGTCGTGGAAGATTTTGAGTGTTAACTGGGCGAATTTGACTGACGATTCTGCCATTGCTTGGATTTCTTTGCGGTCTTCCTCGTTAAGTGCCTTGCTCATTCCTCCGGGCAATCCGGAAACGGGGTGGGTGGCTTTGCCGCCGATTATTTGCGTGATTTTCTGCCCGTAAGCTCGGTGCTTTATGACTTCTTTTGCAACTTCCATGCCTGCTTTCTCAATGACGCCTAAGATGTTGCGTTTCTCTGCTGGTGCGTCGGGGCCAACGATAAAGTCTGGACCGCCCAAGTAGTAAAAGTGCAAAATGTGGTCGTAGATGTAGTATCCTACATATTGGAGTTCGCGGAGCTTCTTGGCTGCAGATGGCGGCTCAACGTTGAAGGCTGCATCTAGGGCTTTGACTGCGGCGTAGTGGTGAGCAACGGGGCAAACTCCACAGATCCTCGTTGTGAGGATTGGCATGAGCTCAGCGCGTCGTCCGATGCAGAATTTTTCAAAACCTCGCAGTTCGGGAACTTTGAGGTAAGCGCTTTCTACATCGCCTTTGTCGTTGAGAAATATGGATACGTTTCCGTGCCCTTCAAGTCTTGTAATTGGGTCTATAGTTATTTCTTTCACTTTTTCATCACCTTGCGTTTAAGAATGGAAGCAGGCAAACTATACATGTAAAATGTACCGACTGGATCTTTAACTTGAGCCATCAATTTCACTACATCTTCGTTTGTGTATTGTCCAGATTCCTTGTCTAATCCCAGGATTGAAGCTAATGCGGTTATCATTCCTGCGCCGACTTCCGGCTGGTTTGGAGCGGCTCCTCCACATCCTGTGCAAGGCATATCCACTGTGAGACATTGAGCACCGCATCCGCTTCGAGTCGCCATACCCATGCAGATTATGCCCTGTTCCATTAGACACCGTTCAGGTTCAGGAGTCTTCTCGTATACACGGTAAATTTTGTTTATTTTCTTATTTTCACGTTTCCTTGGACATTCGTCACAGACTGCCGGCAGCGGGGCAAGAACAGAGCCTTTGGGCGGCAACTTTCCCGCGGCGATTGCGTCTATAGCGTTGCTGATTAACTTCACTGGTGGTGGGCAACCGGGTAAAAAGTAGTCTACGTCTACCGTTTGTGCTAAAGTCTTCACTGTATCGTAAAATTCTGGAATCTTGAGAGTGCCTTCCTTCACGACAGTGGAGATTTTGGGCATAACCTTGTTCGGGTTCACGTTTGATTTGTCTTTGATGTAAACGTGATCAAAGATTTCGTCGTGGTCATTCAAGTTTGCTAAACCAGGTACGCAGCCTTCGTGAGCACAGGAGCCGAATGCAACAAGCGTCTTAGATTTTGCACGCAGCAACTTTGCCATGTGTTCTTGCTCTGAGTTGCGGATGGACCCGTTGAAGAATGTGATGTCGATGTATTCGTCCTTCATCGCTTCTACATCCTTGTACTTGATGTCCATGGCTACTGGCCAGAACACGATGTCCGCGATTTTTACTACGTCTAGGATTTTTTCGTTGATATCTAGCACGGCTATTTCGCAGCCGCCGCAACTTGCTGCCCAGTAAAAGGCTATTTTCAGTTTGTTGCTCATTTTCTATTTTGCACCTTCATTGACTTGTTCTAATAATTTTTTAGCGCTAACTCTGAGTTCGGAAAAAGCAAGTTCTTCAGGCGTCATGCCTAAGGCTAACCCTAAAAGTTGTGGATAATGCAGAACAGGAATGCCATAGACTTCGTTGAACATTTTTTCTATGCGCAGTTCATTCGTGTCGTACATGATGTGGCAGAACGGACAAATTGTTATTAAAGCTTGCGCGTCCACTTGCTTAACATGGCTCAACTTGTCTTTGGCAAGCTGCAACGCCACCTTGTCGCTTACTCCAACGCTGGGAGCACCGCAACATTCGGTTTCATCAATATAGTCTAAACAAGTAGCGCCCGTGGCCTCGACAAGAGCTTTGAGGGTCTGGGGATCTTCAGGGTCGTCGAAGCCAATGTATTCTTTGGGGCGCAAGATATGGCAGCCGTTATGTTCAGCCACTTTAAGCATAGTTAGCGGTTTTACAACTGCCTTTTTTATGTTGTCTATGCCTACGTCTTCTTTCAAGACCTGTAGCAGATGCTTCGCCTCAATTGTCCCTTTGAATTCTAGGCCTGATTCCTTCAGGTGACCATTAATTTGCTCTCTTAATGTCTTGTCTTCCTTTAAAATCTTATTAACTTTCTTTAGACTACCGGCGCACCCTGGACACAAAGTGAGAATGTTCAAGCTTTGTTGTTCTGCTAAGGCTAAGTTTCTTGCGGCAAGAATCATCATGGTTTCGTGGCTGACGGGATCAAGTGGTAAGCCGCAGCAGTTGAATTCAGGCATCTCGATCAATTCAACGCCGAGTTTAACAAGAACTTTACGTGAAGAAATTTCGTAGGCGGAAACTCTGTAAGGAATTGCGCAGCCTAAGAAGATTAGGTATTTACTGTTTGGCAGGGGATTCACCTTTGTTTTTCATGTGTTTCATGAAGTTGACGCCTTTGAGACTCTTCTTTATGCTTTCAGGGTTGCCTTTGGGCAACGATGGCAATCCAAGAGTTTCCCTTTTCTTTATTCTCAATTCAGGAATCTTGAAAGCATAACCGGACTCTAACACACTGGCACATTGGTCCTTGAAAACTGCAGGGAAAAAGCCTTCTTCGGCAGCCAAGTTCCTAAGCACGCGGATCACGCTTGCTACTTCCACATCTTGTGGACACCTGTCAGTGCAAGTGAAACATGCTGCGCATAGCCAGAGGGTGTCGCTTTTGAGAACTCGTTCTTTAAGTCCCAGCCTTGCCATATGAAGAATTGTGCGTGGCCTGTAGGAGTCGCTATACCTTGCAACTGGGCAGTCACTGGTGCAGGTTCCACATTGGAAGCATTTAAGCAGTTTTTCGGCGCCGTGCATCTTTGTAAGTTGATATTTGAATTTTGGGTCGATTTCGGAAGCTTTAATCGGCTCGCGCATATTGTCTTTAATTGTTGGTGTAACATTCTCCACCATTAAGCTTTAACCCCCAGATATCTGGGTTGCAAACAGCTTTTTACGCAATTCTCTTCGATGAATAAATTTAAAGAATTTACCGTTCGCAGGTGACTTTGGATTAAACGCGCCCTATTCTTTGAAGCCAGGGGCAACATTTTGATGCACCATACGCGCATAAAGACCCAAAAAGCCAATTCCCAGTACATAAAGGTTGAGCCAAACTTGCAGCTGTTCAATCCATGCCAAAAATAATTTCAAAACTAAAAACGTAGTTCTTGAGGTTTAAGAAAGGAGCGTATGAAGAAGAAAATCGTGTTTGGAGCAGCTAACTTGAGGTTACTTGTGCTTTCGGTTGTTCAGTTTCTGGGCTTTCCTTTTTGGCTGACGCTGCAGTGAGAACGGGAGTGGCAGGTTTTTCTTGCTCAGCAGGGACCTCTTGAGGATTATTGAGTAATAGACATCTTTGGTCGGGAAGGTCTTCTTTGAGGCTAAGGCTACCTTTGACAGTGCCGTCGCCGAGGTATTCTATGTCGAAACCCATCTTCTTCGTTAAGCTTAACGCGCGGTAATTGTCCGGCAGCATGATAGCATAAACACTTTCTACGCCCATCATTGTGGCTATGTCCAAAGTGTAATCCACCATCTTGGTGCCTAAGCCAAGATTCTGCCATTTGTCGCCAACGATGAATGCCATTTCGCCTGTTTTCCCGTCTGGTTCGATGCTTACGCGGCTTACGCCTAGGATTTTTCTGCGTCCATCTTCGAGGAGTTCTGCCACCATGGCTATTTCGCGGTCGTAATCGATGTTGCAATAACGCACTCGGACCTCATGAGGAGTATCCTTAAGCATTTGGAAGAAACGGTAACGGATAGATTCTTCACTCAGACTCTGGAACATATCCAGCCACATAGGTTCGTCCTCAGGTTTTATTGGTCGTAAGAGTACATCTTGCCCGCTCTTGAGACCCCAAATCATCTCATACTTTTTCGGGTAAGGACTGATGACTAGGTGCTCGTGTGGCTCGAAAGTTTTGCAGACACTTGCTTTGTCTATTACTATTCGTGCGTCCAGGACAACGGCTTCTTTCTCATTTATCAGAAGAGGGTTTATGTCGATTTCTTTTATCTGTGGGAAATCAATGAGTAATTGCGAGAAAAGCAGCAGAGTCTCTTCCAGCTTCTTTATGTCTGCGGGTGGTGAGCCTCGGTAGCCTTTCAGGAGCTTGTAGATTTTTGTTTCCTCCATCATCCGCCTTATCAATGTGGTGTTTAACGGAGGAAGTCCCATAGAGTAGTCCTTGAAGAGTTCAACACCGACTCCACCCATTCCAAAAAGTACCACGGGACCAAAAATGGGGTCAGTCTTGCCTCCGAGAATAACTTCATAACCTTTTTTCTGAACCATCGGTTGTACGGTAACCCCGATTATTTGCGCGTTAGGGTTGTAGGCGGTTGCTCGCTGAATCAAAATGTCAAACGCATCTCGCACTTCGTTTGCGTCGTGCACGTTGAGAATGACACCACCAGCATCGCTTTTGTGAACGATTTGGGGAGAGAGGATCTTTAGCACAACTGGGAAACCCATCTGCTGCGCATATCCCACTGCTTCGTCAACGTTGTTAGCTACTGCTGTTTTCACGACGGGAAAGTTGTAATATTTGAGAACACGTTTTGCTTCGTCCTCGGTTAAGATTTCGCGGTCATCGAATGCTGCGTTTCTTAGGACAACGTTCACAGGACGTTTAGGCGGGGCCTCAACGGGGAATTCCTCGGGCGTTTCATAAATTAACTCGACATTACGTTGATATTGGTACATAGTCATGTAAGTTTTGACCGCTTGCTCAGGAGTCGAGTACGTCGGAATGTTATTCGCATTCAAAATGTTGTTTGCTTCCAGAACAGCACCATAACCCATGAAGCTTGTCAAGATTGTTTTGGTTTGGTAAGTTTTACTTCTAACTAGCTCAACGATGCTCTTGGATATCTCCACTGCCTCGGAGACTGCTTGCTGCGTGAAGATAATCAGGATACCGTCGATGTTTTCATCATTTAAGCATGCATCCAATGCTGCACGGTAGCGGTCAGCTTTTGCGTCACCTAGAACGTCGATGGGGTTTCCGTGACTCCAGAAAGGCGGCAAAGCCTTGTTGAGGGCGTCTATAGTTTTCTGGCTTATTTTCGCCAATTTTCCGTTGCGCGCGATCAGTGCGTCAGTCGTCATCACGCCAGGTCCACCCGCGTTAGTGATTATTGCAAGGTTGGGACCTTTTGGTAAAGGCTGGGTGCCCAACACTTCTGCTGCATTGAAAAGATCTGCTATTTCGTCTACACGAACGACTCCAGCACGTTTGAATGCGGCATCATAAATTGCATCTTCACCCGACAGAGAACCTGTGTGAGAGGCTGCTGCTTTTGCACTTTCGCTAAATTTGCCGGCTTTCACTACAATTATAGGTTTGGTTCTGGCGAAATGACGGGCTGCACTCATGAATTTGCGAGCTTCTGTTATGCCTTCCACGTACATGAGGATACTTTTGGTTTTTGGGTCAGTGCCGAAATAGTCGATGAGGTCGCCAAAATCCACATCAATCATGGAACCAACTGAGACAAAGTTGCTAAAACCAATGTTTTCGTGGATTGCCCAGTCAAGGATGGCTGAGCCCAGTGCACCGCTTTGGCTTAGGAAAGCCAAGTTTCCCGGTTTAGGCAGTTTGTCCACGAATGTTGCGTTCAGGTTAATTCCGGGGCGAATTATACCTATGCAGTTTGGACCCACTATTCTTATTCCGTATTCTTTGGCAATTCGCATCATTTCCTCTTCCAGAGCTTTGCCAGCTGGGCCCGTTTCTTTGAAGCCTGCGGAGACAATAATAACTCCTTTTACGCCGGCTTTTCCGCATTCTTCCATTACTCCTGGGACGGTTTTGGCTGGCGTTGCGATTAAAGCCAAGTCCACTGGTTCAGGAATCTTGTCAACGGAAGGGTAGGTTTTGGCTCCAAGGATTTCTGCTTTGCGATTGTTAACAAAATAAACTTTGCCAGCGTAGCCTAGGCGGGTGAAGTTCTTAACTATGGCGTATCCGACTGAACCTTCGGAATCGCTTGCGCCGATTATAGCTACGCTTTGAGGATTGAAAATCTTGTCAAGGTTTAAGGTACCCATTCTGGTGCTTACCTTCTGATGGTAAGGGCGGGAGATTGAAAGATTAAAAGCTTATGCATTGTCAATCACTGTCTGATTGGATACGTTATTGTCGTACGGCGAGTTTTTGTCGGCTTTGATAGCCTTTTGCGGCGCAATTGGCTGACCTGACAACTGAAAACCACTTTTCACCACATTGTTTGGAACCGCTTTTCAGTTATTTGCTTAGAGAACTGTTTCGTATTAAAGAAGAGGTTAAAAAAAGTGATTTTAGGTGAAACTGTCAAAATACAAAGTGGAACAAATTCATCAAATCTGTTTGAATTGGGAAAGTAATATCAATGCAGTCGTCGCACGCTAACTGATTCCAGCGTTGGGTAACTCTTTATACTCGTGACCTACAGGATTCTTTTACTGTCTTTCAATTTTACCGTGAAGAGATGAAAAACTTCCAACAAGTCGAGCTTAGACCAGCTTGGTTAAGTTTTGGCACCTTATTTTCCACGCCACCACAAAGTATATCTTTCCTCCGCAATCTGCATAAGCAACCAAATCGCAAACCTCCCGAGAGTGAGCTTTGTATGACGATAAAAGCAGTCATATTTGACTTAGACGGAACAATCGCTACCTTCAACTTGGATTACAAAACGGTCCGCTCTGAGGTCCGAGGCTACCTAATGAAAATCGGAGTTCCAGCTTCAGTAATAACCGTTAATGAAAACATATTTGAAATGCTCAAAAAAACGGAACTTTTCATGAGCAACACAGGAAAACCGTCAGCAGCAATAGAAAAAACTCGGGAACAAGCCCTGCGAATAGCGGAGAAATACGAGTTAGAAGCTGCCACTCAAACAAGTCTCATTCCAGGGGCAATAGAGACTCTAAAAGACTTGCAAAAAATGGGATTGAAAATTTCCTTATGCACTATCAACAGCGCAAACTCCACCGACCGCATTCTCAAACGGTTTAAACTTACTCAGTATTTTGATGCGATTATAACACGTAATGGAACAGCCAATTACAAGCCCAACCCAGAACATTGCAGCATGGCATTGAAGTCCATGGGGGTCTCTGCATCTGAAACTTTAATTGTTGGAGACAGCATAACCGACATTCAAGCCGCAGCAGAAATAAAAGCAGAATCCGTCGGCATACCAACTGGAGTTTCTTCACAGGAACAGCTAATCAAACACGGGGCAAACTACATTGCGACCTCGATAACGGACCTGCCGACTCTTATTGAACGCATAAACAAAGCCGAAAGTGTAAAGGACTAATTCAGTTTCTTTATGTCCAATGCTAAGTTTTTGTGGCAGTTTATGCATCGCGTCAAATTAAGCTCAAACCCGTTGAGTATGTCGAAACGCCTCTGCTTGTAGGACCTATGCGTAGAATGGTCACAGGTCTCTTGACAAACGGAGGGAAAACTTATGCCTTCTCCTTCCACTTCTCTACCTCAAAGTATCATCTGAAGTTGTCAAAGATAAATTGCTATGAAACAATCTTCCATACACCAAAAAAGCATGATGAAAAGAGCCGAAATTCGTCAGCAGAGAAAGATAGCTATTATTTTTCGCTTGGGCTCGAAAACAGAAAAGGGCTTTCAACTTTTTCCGCCTTTCCTCTGAGAAAATTAGAAGGAAAGTTTCCTAAATGCGGTCTAAATAGAACGCGGTTACCAGCTTTGTTTTTATGCTTCTGGAAACGCGGCGTTTCTGTTTGGGAGAGGTGATTCTTTGCGAGTTTTTGCTTGTTATGAAAACTGATTCGCCGTTTTCTAGACGTTCCTGTATCGTGAGAAAATCTACTTCTTTCACTTCGTGAACTTCGACTTGTTCGCTGTCGTCGTTGTGCAAGAATAGCACTTGGAACCTACACGGTTTTATTTCCAACATTTTACTTAACATAAGCCTTCTCACTTTCTCTTCGGTTTTTCTCAAAACGCCCACTGATTGCTTGGTACATTTATTTGCCTTCGAAAATTCTTAAATCTATGTGACTGTAACCTTACACCAACAAATAAATCAAGACCATACGAAGATGCTTCTACTTCAAAATAAACTTGAGAAGCGCATCTTTTTCACGAAGCGAATTGATAATCAAGTCCGGTTTTTCTTTTGCAAGCTCTTTTGCGCTATATGCCCCTTGAACTACGGCCACACATGCCATTTTCCCTGCTTTGGCGGCTTTCACGCCGAAAATCGAGTCCTCCAAAATTACGCATTTCTCTGGCTTAATCCCCAGTTTATGGGCGCTTTTCAGGAAGATTTCGGGATCAGGCTTTGAGCAGGTTACCTCATCTCCTGTGAGGACTTCGCTGAAGAATTCTTGAACTTGGAGCCCATTGAGCATGTGGTCGATAACTCTGCGATTATTCATAGACGCCAAAGCCATACTGACTTTTCCTTGGAGAGATTCCAAAAGTTCTCTGGCGCCCGGAAACAGTTTAACATCGCCTGTTCGGTCAATTTCCACGCGGACCTTCACCGCAACCAACTGCCTGATCAGTTCGTCATCGAATTTTACGCCTTTCGCCGTCAGGATTTCGCGAAATGTGGTTGCCGCGCCTACGCCTATTCGGCGCTCGACAAACTCGTCAGGGACATCCAGTCGGGTGATTTCGCGGAGTGCCTCATGGAAACTTGCTAAGATTACGTCTCGGGTATCGGCTAGGGTTCCGTCCCAATCAAAAATGACAGCTTCAAACATGAAAAAGCCTCCTCTTAAGAGGAGTGGGGTTTAGCGTTTGTCTTCGGGGCAAACCTTCTCCCGAATCAACGTACTCTTCTTCGTAGCCTGCTCAACTGCCCGCATCAACGCCTGCCTGACTTGACTGCCTTCCAACTCGTAGACGGCTTCGATGGTGGTTCCGCCTGGCGTGGTGACCATGTCTCGGATTTTCGCTGGATGCTCGGGCAATTCGAGGATGAGTTTGGCGGTTCCAAGCATGTTTTGCGCGGCGGCTTTCTCGGCTATGTTTCGGGGCAATCCAACTTTGAGTCCGGCGTAGGTGAGGGCTTCGGCTATGATGGAGAGGTAGCCTGGTCCGCTGCCGCTGAGCCCCGTGATTGCGTCCATGTATTTCTCGTCCATCTCTTCTGCGATGCCCATCATACTCAGAAGCATTTGGATTTTCTCTTTCTCCTTTGCGGTTACGGTTTGGTCGTAGCAGTACGCGGTGTAAGAAGCCTGAACCAAAACGGCGACATTAGGCATGATCCGCACAACCTTCGCATCGGGAACATTCTTCTTGATGAACCAGATGGGCACAGTTGCGGCGGTTGAGACCACAATTTTGCCTTTGACCTCTTTGTTTATGCCCTTGAGGACCTTTTCGAGGTCACCTGGTTTTACGGCGACAAAAACGATGTCTGCTTCCGCGGCGGCTTTCTGGTTATCCGAAGTCACCGCGGCGCCCAAGTCTTCGAGGTCCTTGAGTTTTTCGGTTATAAAGTCTGCAGCCGTGATTTTTCCGGCGTATTTGCCTTTGAGGAGGCTTTTGACTATGGCGCCGCCCATCATGCCGGTGCCGATAACCGCGATCTTGTCAGCCATACGTAATCACCGTTTGTGTGTTTTCTACTACGTGCTGTTTTTGCTCTTAAACCTTTATCGCAAATAAGCTACTTGGGCGGGGTTATCTTTCGAATTATCTGCTGCATAACAGATGCAGGTGCGTTTGTTCTGATTCCCCGAGGGCTAAAATGTGTCGCAACCGCCGAAAAGCCGCCTTCGCGCAGAGCCCCAAAAAACGCCGCCATTGCTGGCGCGGGCAACCCAAATTTGCCGCTTAACCGGTCCAAAACGTGGTAAGTCGGAGGCATCTCCGCTTCTTCTTTGGTGGTGGTGAGGAGTTTGGTTATTTTGCCGCTGTTCCTAAACGCCTTATGTCCGTTTTCCCCAATCATCAAATCAATGAAAGGAGCATCGAAAATTTTTCCCGCCCACAACGGACCCGCATAATCCATTCGTGTGCCGCACTCTGGGCATTTAGCGGCAGATTCGGGGAAGGGTTTGGTTGCGGTTTCTCGGTGGAGGCAGTTGAAGCAATGCAGCACGTAACCCATGTTTTTCAGAGCTTCGTCAGCTTTCTGGCAGCCGTAGCTGATTTGGGTGTAGACACGGATGTAGTGGTCGCTGCAGTGGCTGAACAGGACGCGGGTTCCGATGTCATGTTTCGCTACGGTTGAGGCTACTTGTCCGGCGAGGAGTCGGACAGCGAGCTCTTGGCAGTATTCAGTTCGTAGAGGTCTGCCGCCGTATTTGCGTATGCATGCTTTGGCGTGGACTCCGCAGAGGGGCGCCATGTCCGTGGCTGTTGTCGCAAGCAGCCCGTTGTTTCGGAGGGCTTGGATTGCGGCGTCAAGGTGGATAACTGGAGTTCCGAAGGGATCAATGTCGATTATGTCGAAGCGGGTTTTGGGCGCACTGTGCTCACTCATCAGGCGGTTGGCGTCTTTATGCTTGACGGACATACGTTTCTGTAGGTTATTTAGGACAACATTGTGTGCAGCGAGTTTAGCGCTGTGCTCATTAATGTCGCTACTAATGACTTTTTTTACGCCTTGAATTTCGGTTGCAAACCGTATGCCTCGAATCCCAGTAGCAGTGAGAGGTTCACATATGGTGATTTCCCTGTTGACCATCCGCTGGTAAGCCTGAAAAGCCAAAACTGTCAAGTCGCGGTTAAACTCCATGACGGGGTTGAAGAAAACGGGTGCTTTGCTTGGCGCGTAATCTTGGGGGCAGACGCCGTAAGCTTTCAGGTTCGGAACCACCACTCTGGCTTTTCCTTCCGTGATGGTTTCAGATGGGAATTCTGGCCAAGGTTCTGCCATGATTTGCGCCGGTTGTATGAAAAGAATTTTATGCAGATATTAGACTTCTGGTTAAGTGGAGCGAAAGGCTTTGGTAAAGCGTATCTTGATTTTGACAGGCAGCCCCGGCGTGGGAAAGACAACGGTGCTTGCAAAAACCGTTAGTGACTTGAGGGGACGCGGCGTCAACGTGGGCGGGATGTTTAGCCGTGAAGTCCGCGAAGGCACAAACCGTGTGGGTTTTGAACTGGTTGATGTTGCCGCGGCGAAGGTGGGTTGCTTGGCAAGCGTTAAACAGAAGGATGGACCTCAAGTGGGCAAGTACCGAGTGAACCTCAACGACTTAGAAAGCATTGGCGCCCAAGCAATTAACACGGCTGTCGAAAAAAGCGATGCAGTCGCCATCGACGAAATCGGACCAATGGAACTATTCTCCCAAAAATTCAAAGAGGCCACAAAAAAAGCCCTCGACAGCAACAAACTCGTCCTCGCGGTCGTTCACCAGAAAGCCCAAGACAAACTGATAACAGAAGCAAAAGGCAAGCAAAACGCAGAAGTCTTCACGGTAACCGTCGAAAACAGGGAGAAATTGTCAGATGAACTGGTTGAAAAAGCAGTTGCGTTTCTGCGGACTCCTTAAGTTCGTCCTAATTGAATGCTATTCGACGCCCGTAACCGTAATTCCATAGTACACTGCAATCAAGATAATCAGAACCACACAAGCGAAAGCATTAACGAATGCAACCATGAAAGCGACCCCGTAGAAAATGGGACCGATAACGTACTGGCGGGCTATACGCTTGATTTGGCTTGGAGGAACATTCTCGCTAATCAAGTTATGGTGGTGTGAAGCGTTGTGCCAAAGTATATTCCAGACTACGCCCAACAGAAAAAACGACCCTGAATAGAAAGCTGCAGCTACATTGGCGTCGGCGTGAAGAAGATGTTCAGAAACTAACAAAGTCGTGAACGGGGTTAAAGTCACAAACGAAAGGAGCAGCCCGTTGAGGAGCATGAATTCACGACTGACTCTTTTAACGTAGTTAAACATGTTATGGTGATTCATCCACATAATGAGAATAGTTATGAAACTGATGGCGGACGCAAGAAAACTGGGTCATTCGTTTAGGAGCCCTTGGAGGAGGCTACTGCCGCGGGTGGTTGGGTCATAGAGACCTAGAACAAGCAGTGTGATTGCAAAGGCGAATATGCCGTCGCTGAATGCTTCAAGACGATCCGTTTCCCGTTGCCGAGAAAAAACGCTCACAAAAACACCACTGTTCTATATTATTCTGAAAATATAGGGATTAACCAGTTTCTTCAAGCAAGTTTGGCTATTGGGACTTACCTGGCAGAGGAAGGTATCGAAGTCAGAGCCAAGCGGTTTTGATTTCGTCCACCGTTTTGAAATGTGGGTCGTCTGAGAGGCAGGTTGCTTTGAGCAGTTGGGCGGTGGCAACGATTATGCTGTCGGCCATATTGAGGCGGTATTTGTGGCGGAGTTGGGCGCTGGTTTTGGCGATTTCTGCGTCGATTTTAACAATTTTAAAATCTTTCTCCAAAAGGGTGGCTCTAAGTTCTGCGGTTTCTTGGCCTTCTGTTTGAAGAGTAAGCCAGTAAATTTCGTGAAGTACAATTGCAGAAATGAAGCGTTCTTTGACTTTGCGTATCGCCGCTTGGGTTTTGCGCAATACGATGGCTTCTCGGCTGTAATAGTGTTCTAAGAAAAATCTAGTGTCGTATGCGGTTTTAGGCATCTAAGTCCCTGAGTTTCTCCAAAAGCCGTTTCATTTGATCTGGCGAGGCGTATTTGGCTCCTGAACCCGCCAGGTCAAGGGTGGATTGTTTGGGGCGGAGGAGAATGCCGTTGTCAGTGTCGGTGACTTGGAGTCGGGTGCCTTCTTCGATGTTGTATTTTTCGCGGAGTTTGATCGGGATGGTGGTTTGTCCTTTACGTGTGACTATGACTTCGTCGTCCATACTTATCCTCGGTACTACCGATATGTTTGTAGTACTTATAAGCTTTCTCAATAAGTTGAAGTACTACCAATAACGTGTACTACCAACTGAAATTTCTCGATGACCCATACACTTTTGGAAAACAAAAAGAAGGGAACCTTACAGATGCATGTTGCTCTTTTAGCGAACAACCTTCCGGAATTGGTAGAGTGTAAGGCTCATCGTCACAAGTGCTACCAGCGCGATTACGCCCCAAGATGGAAGAATCGTGCCCCAATCATAACCCGTAGTCATCAGAACTCGAATGGCGTTAACGGCGTAACTGATCGGGTTAAACATTGACACGGTACCCACCCATGGAGGTAGAAAATCGATGGGGAATAATGCTGGACTTAGAAACAACAGCGGAAATGTGAGGAAGCCGCCTATGGCAAATACGGTTTCAGAGCTTCTTGTCTTCATTCCAATTGCCAGCGAAATTCCGGACCACGCCAATCCAAAAAAGGCAATTGTAAAGAATATGAGCAGAATGCCGATGACGCCTGTTGTTACGAAGGCACCAAACGCGTAAGCTAAACCTAAAATTATTGCTGATTGAACCACGACTCGGAAGGCGTCGCTTGTTAACCTGCCCAACAAAATGGCTTCTCTCCGAACAGGTGTTACGAGCATTTTCTGCAAGTAACCCGAATCAATATCAAGCACGATTGATGTCCCCGACTGCAGGGCACTTCCAAATGCGTTTTGAAGCAGGATGCCCGCTGTGGCGAACTCTATGTAAGACCCACCAGGCAACACGACGAATTTGCTGAAGTTTGTGAGAAGCTGTGTGAAAAGCACTAGGAAAATGATGGGTTGAAAGAGTGAGAAGAACAGCAGGATTGGGTTTCGGACGAGTTTCTTTAGGTACCGCACGAACAAGTAACGTGTATCTGAAAAAAGAGTCATTTTTACCGCCTCCGCCCTCCGAACATAGCGCTTGGAGCCTTGACGAGGTCTTCGGCACGTATCCGCCTGCCGGTGTGTTTCATGAATACGTCATCTAGTGAAGGCGACGAAAACGTCACTGAAGACAAGCGGATGTCGCTGCTGTCAAGGGCCCGCACTATGTCCGCAATGAGTTGCCCTGCGTTTTTAGCGTAAACGTTAATGCAGTCCTCCGAATCTATGATTTCGGAGACGCCACTCATGGTTTTGATTATTTCTTTTGCTTTGGCCCTGTCTTTGTCGCAGTTCTCCAGCGCGACTCGGATGCTATCCGCGCCGACCTCATGCTTGAGCTCGGTAGGGCTGCCGCTTGCCACGATTTTCCCGAAATCAATAATTGAAAGTCGTTTACAGAGTTTGTCGGCTTCCTCCAAATATTGGGTTGTCAAGAAAATGGTTATTCCATCTTCTTTATTGAGTTTCTGCAAGTATGTCCAAATGGTTGACCGTGACTGTGGATCCAACCCTGTTGTGGGTTCGTCTAAAAATAGCAATTTGGGTTTGTGAACCAATGCGGTGGCAAGGTCTAAGCGTTTTTTCATGCCGCCGGAATAGTTTCGGGCTCGTTTTTCAGCGACGCTTTCGAGCTCCACGAGTTTGAGCAGTTCGTTGACACGTTGTTTGATTTCGCTGGTTTTCATTTGGTGGAAGTGACCTTGGAGTTCAAGGTTTTCTCTGCCAGTGAGGTCTCCATCGACGGTTGTTTCTTGGCTTTGAACGCCTATGACTTTGCGGATGGCGCCTGCCTCTTTTTCCACATCGTAGCCTGCTACGGTAGCGGAACCTGAGGTTTTTCTCAGGAGCGTCGTGAGGACTTTGATAGTGGTGCTTTTGCCTGCACCGTTGGGTCCGAGAAACCCGAAGAATTCGCCATCTTGCACTGTGAAAGAGATGTTGTCGACTGCTTTGGTTCCATCTCCGTATACCAAAACTAGATCTTTGACGGTGATAATGTCCGACATAAATGAGCCTGCGTATTGATAGGAATTTTTCTTCGCAAATTAAGGATATGTGACTGTGAGCTAGCAGCCACAAGGAAAAAGGGGCTTTGTAAGAAACAAGCCAAAATGCGGGTGAAGTGGAAACTGTAGTTTGTTGTAATGTAGATACAGTCACAAGTTTTTATAAGTAAAAACAGCCGTAAATGGTATTCAGTGTCCTGAAGCCATCAAACGTTGCATCAAAAGGTTTGGCGGGTTAGGCGCTGGCGACCACGCGGAAAACAGATTCCCCTCATTCCCCAGTAAGGTAGTTTTTCCACCCCGCGCCAAGACAGCCACCAGATCCGCCAAGCAATAATTTTTAGGACCAAAATTCTTCCAAAAGCATAATGCATTTGTTTTTTAGAGAAGATAACAAATAAATCTTCACAACAGTTGAATTTGGTTTATTGAGTATTGTTAGCGAAAAGCTTTTGCTTTGTTGGCTGATCATGAGTGCTTCCTGTGGGACCGCAGGTCTTCGAACCGCACCTAAGTCTACTGGCTCTTCCAAGTTGAATTAATCACCGAGCTGTTGCTGCCCGGGCACAGTCACAAATCTCTATTAGTCTTTGAAGAGAACCAATACTTAGTGCCCTGAAGCCATCAAACGTTGCATCAAAAGGTTTGGCGGGTTAGGAGTTAACGTAACGCGGAATTCCCCTCATCCCCCTGTTCCTTTTCCAATCCGCGCCAAGTTAATGAGCCAAAACCCCCCAAACATTTGTTCTAAACTATTCGAACTTAGATTTTGAAAAGGTCATCTCTGCTCGGCACATAAAAACGAGAGATATGCAAAATCATAACTCTTCATAGATTATAGACTCAGAGTGAAACCGGAACTGAGTTCAGCCCACAGAACCAGCGATGCAATTGCAACTTCCGCAATGGACACCACTGCTCCAACTTTGAGATAATCTTTGAGGCTTATATTCACGCCTTTCTTGCGCATTATCTCCAGCCACATTAGAATGGCTAACGAACCCAGTGGGAAAAAGTGCGGACCCAAATTGTTCCCAATTACATTGCTGAAAATCAGCCCAGTTAACGCAGTTCCACCAAACCCCGCAACCGCTGCTACATGATTCACCGACAGCAACCCCAGAATCGTCATGGGCCAATTATTCATGAAACTCGCGCCAACCGTAATCACCATGCTGGGAACGAATATGCCCAGAACGGAAGGCAACGCGCTCGTTTTGATGAGCGCAGAAGCCAGCAACTCCACAACGCCAGCGTTTTCCAACCCCTGCACAACCAGAAAGATGCTTAGCATGAACAGGATAATGTCCCAGTTAATCTCTCTCGCCAAACGGTTCAGACCTTTCTTTTCGCCATCTACAGAAACCGTTTTCCTGATACTTGCCCAATAGACGAAAATCATGAAGATGGCTCCGGAACAAATCACCAATGAAACCGGAACCCGCCAAAGAGAAGTCAAAACGTAACCTACGTCAATCGCGACCAATGTGGCAACGCTTACTTTGAGCAAACCAGGAGAAATCTGTTGCTTCCCCAAATTCAATTCCGCGACAGCGGCAACATTGTAGGTTTTGGGGATTTTTCTGCGGAAGAAAAAGTAAACCAGGAAAAGGCTGCTTGTGATTGTTGCAACTGCAATTGGACCCATAAAAATCAGGTGCTGAATGAAACTATAGTGGAAGAAGTCGGCGCTCAATATGTTAATTGGGTTACTCGTTATCAGCGGCATAGCTGAAGTATCTGCAATTAGACCTGCGCTGAACAAGTAAGCTAAACGCCCGTCTGAACTTATGCCTATGCAAGTCACGATTTCGAGCACGATTGGTGTTAGAATCAAAACGGCGCTATCATTGGCAAATAGGATGCTTACCGCGGCAGTTAGTAAAGCGACGTAGAAGTAGAGTTTCAAACCGTTTCCGCCAGCAAGCCGCACGACGCGTAGCGCTGCCCACTTGAAGAAACCCATTGCATCCAAAGTCACTGACAAAGCGACGATTCCGATGAAAGCCAAAGCGGCATCCCAGATGTTCAGAAACGACTGAGCAGCCTGACCAAGTGAAACTGTGCCCAAGAGCAGCGATGCGGCGGCGCCAACCGCGGCTGCGTAGCCTATGCGGATTCCCCGTGGGCGCTTAATCATTAAAAACAGCGTAAAAGCGAAGATTGCTATTGCGGCGGCTGCAGTCCAGTTCAATGCGTCAAGTCCCAAATGTGTTACTGAGCATGCATTCTATTCGCATATAAAAGATTAGCTTGGCAGAAAATAGAAACAAAAAGAAAAAGAAAGATAGTTTATTCAGGTTTATTTTGCTTGCCTGGACGCAGGGAACGAACCGTTGCGCCAGCGCGCCACATTTCGCTGTTACCCATTTCTTTGAGTTCGTCAGCGAGTTTCTGGCGGTAGTCTGGTGCTTTGCTCTTTTCGAGAACGATGCGGGTTTCTTCACCAGCAGCAACAAGCTCGTAGAGAGAATCAAACACTGGTTGAGTTGCTTCACGGAAACGGCTTCTCCAGCGTAGCGCGCCAATACGTGCGGTTTCGCTGCAGTTGCAGTACATCCAGTCCATCCCGTTTTCATCAACAAGGCGGATTAAACTTTGCGTGAGTTCCTCGACACTTTCGTTAAATGCCTCGCTCGGGCTGTGTCCATGTTCACGCAAGGTTTTGTATTGGGCTTCTAGGATGCCTGCGAGTGCGCCCATTAATGTGCCTCGTTCGCCTGTTAGGTCACTGTAGGTTTCTTTCTCGAATGTGGTTGGAAAGAGGTATCCTCCGCCAATGGCGATACCAAGCGCTTTAGCGCGTTCTTCGGCTTTACCTGTGGCGTCTTGGAAGACTGCAAAGCTACAGTTAATGCCGCTTCCGTCAACAAAGTTTCTACGCACAGATGTGCCTGAGCCTTTAGGTGCGACAAGAATTACGTCAATGTCTTTGGGTGGGATAACGCCTGTTTGTTCTTTGTAGACGATGCTAAAGCCGTGGCTAAAGTAGAGCGCGTCTCCTTTTTTGAGAGTTGCTTTGACTTTTGGCCATACAGCTTTTTGAGCTGCATCGGTGAGCAGGAACAGTTTAATTGTTCCTTTTTTAGCTGCTTCTTCCATAGGGAACAGATTTTCGCCTGGTTTCCATCCGTCTGCGACTGCCTTGTCCCATTCCTTTTTGAACACGCCTTCTTTTTCCTGTCCAATGATTACTTTTATTCCTTGGTCACGCATGTTGAGTGATTGAGCTTGACCTTGAATGCCGTATCCAAGAGAGACAACAACCTCGTTTTTCAGGATTTTCTGTGCCATTTGGATTGTGAATTCTTTTCTGGTGATGACATCTTCTTTTACGCCACCGAAATCTATCTTAACCATAGTGATTCCTCAAGGTTGATTATGTGATTAACAGCCCATAATTAAGAATTATCCCACGGCCCGATTAAATGGATTATTTCGCGTTAAATTTCGACTGAAATTGTGTATCCGCTGAGAATGAGAGCAAAAATCTATAACACGAATATCATATGATCATTTTACTCGAAACTTTAATAAGTGGCGCCATTTTACCCCCGGAAACTAACCGTTTGTCCACATTCATATGGGATTTTGTGAAAAGTCTTTTAAGCGTCATACGTCAACATAGTCATGGTGAAATTTACATGCCATCTCTGGAAAAAAAGAACAAGGCAAAGAAAGCAAAACACGAAGCAAAAACTGGCAAAACAAAGTAAACTCAACTGCTCTTTCCGCGGGAACCGGCTTCAGGTATCCGTGATAAAGGCAATTAATTAGAGCTTATGTTCTACCAGAACTCATCTATTCATTTTTCTTTTTATTAATCTTAATTTCCGCTTTGGGTGGAGAGTCTGAATTCTTAAATCTTATAAGCCCAGACTGCTGAAAGAAAATATCATCATGTCGACTTCAAGAGCAGTTGCATTGCAAGTTGGAAACATAATTGCCTTCATCACTACTTTGACAATTAATGGATTAGCCAACACTTCGGTTTTGGGCGGAAAAACGACAGCTCAAATTAGCAACCAATATCCTACATTGATTACGCCCGCAGGATACGTCTTCGCGATCTGGGGCATAATTTACGCGTTCCTAGCCGTTTTCGTCTTTTACCAAGCTTTACCTCGCAACAGGTCCAAAGAATTCCAAAAACAAATCTCCACGCTTTTCATTCTCAGCAGCGTATTCAACGTGATATGGATTTTCCTCTGGGGTTACAACTACGTTGCTGCCTCCGTGATCCCCATTGTCGTTTTGTTGGCATGTTTGGCTGCAATTTATATTCGATTGAAAATCGGTAAATCAAACATTACAAGAAGAGAGAAGGTTTGCCTACACTTGCCACTTAGCATTTACTTTGCATGGATTACCGTTGCCACCGCAGCAGACGTTGCCGCCGCTTTGTCCGCGGCTGGATGGGTCAAGTGGACATCTGCAGATG
Organism: Candidatus Bathyarchaeota archaeon; assembly: GCA_017883615.1. Lineage (GTDB taxonomy): Archaea > Thermoproteota > Bathyarchaeia > Bathyarchaeales > Bathycorpusculaceae > JADGNF01. The sequence continues at coordinate 2,943 of JADGNF010000035.1, read as the reverse complement.
CAGTTTGGGGCATATTCGCGGCTGCAATAATTTTAGCAGTAGCGATTATGATTGTTACAGCAAGAAAAGACTTTGCTTACGGTTTGGTTGTGATTTGGGCGTTTGTCGGCATCGCTGTGAACCAAAGCGCCGTCTCCAGCATCGTTTATACCGCTTACTTGGGCGCAGTTGTCGTGGCCGCCGCAATAATTGCCACAGTTGTCCTAATCGTCAGAAGCAGAAAGAAAGCGTAACCAGATTTTCCTTGTGGATATTGGCTAAGCTAATATTTGCCTTCAATCAATAAGTACGTGGTGAAAAATTTTGGCTAAATCACCCACAACCCAACAAAGTGGGATGCAGCAAATCCGAGTCTCCGTGGGCACAGCCATCGTATTGGGGCTGCTAGAGGGCAAACTGGACGCGGACCCCACAACCGCTTACCTCATGACCTACAAGGCAGGCAAATGCGTAGCGAACTGTGGATTTTGCCCTCAGGCCAGAGACAGCCACAGTAAAGCTGAATTACTCTCGCGGGTTTCGTGGCCGCCGTTTTCAGTTAACAGCGTCATTGGACAAATCGCAAACGCCTGTCAGGCCGGAAAAATTAGGCGAGTCTGCTTACAAGCCCTGAACTATCCTCAGGTTTTTAGTGACCTTTGCACATTCGTTAACACCCTGAAAAAGCAAGTTCATGTGCCCGTTTCCGTTTCTTGCCAGCCGCTCAACAGCCAGAACATGTGGAACCTCGCCAACTCAGGTGTCGACAGAATCGGCATTGCCCTGGATACTGCAACAGAGAAACTCTTCAACCAAATCAAAGGCGAAGCCGCGGGGGGACCTTACAATTGGCAAAACGAGTTTGTCCTTTTGCGAACCGCCATCGGAGTTTTCGGCGAAGGCAACGTAAGTACACACCTCATAGTTGGACTAGGCGAAACCGAAAAAGACGCCGTTCAGATCCTACAAAAATGTATTGACATGGGAGTCTTACCTGGTCTCTTCACTTTCACACCTGTACGGGGAACAACGCTTGAAAGGAAAAAACAGCCTCAACTTGAGGTTTATAGACGAGTGCAACTTGCAAGGTACCTCATCGTCAACGCCCAAGGAAGGCTTGAGGATATGACTTTCAGCCCGGCTGGGCAAATCGTCGATTTCGGGGTTGGAAAAGATGTTTTGGCGCATGCTGTAGACGCAGGAAAACCCTTCTTGACCTCCGGTTGTTCAGACTGCAATCGTCCCTTCTACAACGAGAAACCAAGTGGACCGATCTACAACTACCCCCGAAACCTAACTAATCAGGAAATAGTGGAAACAAAACACCAATTGGAACCATATTTAGAATAGGAAAAACCGAAAAATGTGATTTTAGGTTGTTACGGACGTAAGCGCTTTTCCGCCGCCTTCGCCCGGTTGAGGTAACTTGGGTTTCTGCCGAGTCACCTGCTCTACCAATCGCCAAAACTCAGGCATAACCAACCCCTTTTGCAGTTCCCTAAGTAGCTTCTTCACCTGATAAAAAGTCATTTGGGCTTCGCCTTTGTCGAGGCTTTCCGCAGGTCCCTTCACGTGCCGAAGGATTTCATCAACTTGCCGTGGCGACGCTCGGATACCCGCTTTCTCTAGCAGTCCCTGAAGAAGGGTTTGACCTGTGTTTCTGCCAACGAAAAGTGAGGTTTCGCGTCCGACGATTTCAGGGGGAAAAGGCTCAAACATCAAGGGGTGAGCCAACATGCCCTGCACGTGTTCGTCAACTTCGTGAGTGAAAGTTGTGTCGCCGACGATCGGTTTGTGGAATTGGATGGGCAAAGCAAACGATTTCTCCGTAAGTTGAGCTAACCGGTAAATCCGCTCCATATCGATACCGGTATCTATGTTGTACAGCAACTCCAAGGCAGCAACAACTTCCTCAAATGGAGCTAAACCAGCACGTTCCCCGTATCCGATGAGGCTCGTATGCAAGTAAGTGGCGCCCTCCTCCACTGACGCCAACGTATTCGCGGTGGCTAACCCGAAGTCATTGTGGCAATGTACAGAAAGAGGAGTTTTCTTGCGAATCGCTTCTGAAAGACCATCACGAACATGACTTATCAAGTAACGCATAGCAAGCGGTCTAAGGAAACCCACAGTGTCAGCTATAGCAAGTTTTGATGCTCCCGCCCCCGCGGCGGCTTCAAAAACCATCAAAATATCCTCAAGAGCGGTTCTGCTACCGTCAGACAACACGAAATCCACTTTTAACCCATGTTTCTTTGCATATTCAACGCTGTCCACAATTCGTTTGACAGCTTCTTCTTTGCTTATCTTTAGCCTATACTGCAGGTTCAACCCGTTAATTGGGGCTTCAATGTTAATTTCCTTCATGCCCACTTCCAAACACGCATCAACGTGAGCTCGGGCAGCAGCTGACGAGGCAGTTAACGTAGCTCTCTCGAAAGATTCGTTCACAATCCGCTTGACGCTGCGCTTTTCTTCCTCGTTTAAGCCCGGGAAACCTACGTTTATGACAGATATGCCAGTTTCATCCATCATCTTAGCGAGCTTAAGTTTTTCAACGTAAGTTAGAAAGACCATTGGTGCCTTGATGCCTTCTCGGAAGGTTTCATCTACCATGTACACACGGTCAGGCAGCTTAGGCGGCAGGTTTTTGCGGAGGCGATTGTAGTTGGCAATTAAGCCTTGAGCCTCAAGCTTCTTGAATATAGTCTTCCTCATCAGTTGCACAGTCCAATAAGTCGGAAGTTAACTAGAGTTACTTTCACGGGCACTTATATAAAAATTGCATACGCCAATTAAACCAGCAAGCTCCTATTCAAAAATACCGTTGCGTCTATGATTAACACTTATTCAATAGCTGAAGCAGACACGCACATTTTCCAGTTGCCAATGTTTAATAGTGAGCGAGTAAAATCAGAAAACACATCCTCTGGACGGAACTCGCATGGACATCTGGCGTATTCT
>JADGNF010000034.1 GCA_017883615.1 Candidatus Bathyarchaeota archaeon | reverse complement strand
ATATTGAACGTCTAACCATTCTCCATCAATCCCTCAATCCAGTTTTAACAATCCCACAACAGACTCCACCAAATTTAATAGTTCCTGCAAACACAACCTTACCCGATTGCGAAGCCGACTTCGCAAAGAAATTATGTTAAAGAGAACGATTCTTCATCCGGCTGTACCATGGGGAATTATTGTGCTCTTTTGTCACCCGATTTCTAACAGGAGAGTTATCGCTTACAAAGTTAACAGAACTTGGGGCAGGTTGCCACAGAGCAAAACGCATTCAAACAACAAATGCGGTCATGTTTGGCTCCTAATAGTGACTCTATGCAGAAACCTATAGGGGGTAGGGTCGCTATTGGCAGTTTTTCAGCTCATTAGCATGTTGGAAAAAACATAGAGGGATAGGGGTAGGTCAGAAACGTAGCCTACCTATCAAAAGAAAATTAGCGTTTCCGGACGAGCTTTCTTCGGGAAAGTGACTTCAAAGCAATCCTTTTAAACAGATGCCATCTTCTCTGTAATTGCTTTTGACTTTCTGAACCGAGGTTTTTGTTTTGGAAAATAAGACTAAGATTCTGGGCATCGTAGGCAGTCTACGCAAAGGCTCATTCAATAAAGCGCTCATGCATGCCGCCGTGGAGCTAACTCCAGAAAACGCTGAAATAGAAATTTTTGACATCTCATCCATCCCGACCTTCAACCAGGACCTCGAGAAAGATCCAGCCCCGATTGTAAAAGAGTTTAAGGCTAAAATCAAGGCAGCCGATGCCCTGTTCATCGCGACCCCCGAGTACAACTACTCCATTCCAGGTCTTCTCAAAAACGCCATCGACTCAGCTTCTCGACCCAACTCTGACAAGGTTTTCGACGGCAAACCAGTCGCACTTATGAGCGCATCCTCTGGCAGATTGGGCGGTGCCCGCGCACAATATCACTTGCGACAATCCTGCGTTTTCCTCAACATGCACCCCATCAACAAACCAGAGGTCATATTACCTCAGGCGCAACAGTACATTGACGAAAACGGAAAGTTAACGAATGAGGAAACCCGCAAACTCATCAGGCAGCTATTGGAAGAACTTGTCAAATGGACAAAACAACTCCTAAAAAACTTGAAACAAAGTCGCTTTGAAGCCATAAGAGCTGTTCAGAGTTTAGTACATTTGTTCTAAAGCATGGCGCTATAAGATTCCAAGCCACAATAAATGTGGTGATTGGTGTGGCGCACGAAAAACTAAAATCGGTAGCGGTTTGCATCACGATTTTTGCAATCGTAGGCTCTGTAAGTTGGGCTCTCGTGAGCGCTCAAACCGCGCATCAACACCAAATTAAGCCTCAACAAATAACGAAAACAACGCCCCAAAAACTAAGCGCCGACATAAACCAAGCAATTGTTGGAAACGAGCGAGACATGCCAGAAAGTACAGTTAGTTTTAGCGCAATTAGTTTGAAATTGCTTTAGACTTGAAGTTCACCAAAACTAAGAGGACAGACAGCGGCTTGGTTTCTTACGACGAACCAATGACGTGAATACTAATACCAAGTCCTCACCTTTTCACCTGAATGGCGAATTTGCCATTTTCTGATAAGCTTTTAAGCCAAAACCCACACTACCAGCAACATAACACTTACAGGGGATGTTCGGAATCCGAGTAATCGCTGATCTGCACATTCACAGCCGCTTCAGCCGAGCCACAAGCGAGCAAATGACCATTAAGGAGATCGCCCGATACGCCAAAATCAAAGGATTGCAAGTTGTGGGCACGGGCGATTTTACGCACCCGATGTGGCTTAAAGAAATACAAGAAACCCTAACGCCCGACGGCGACTCGGGACTATACAAATTAACTTCTGGCTCAGAACCCACCATTCGTTTCATGTTAACAACTGAAGTTTGCACCATCTTCGACTTCGAGAACCAAAATAGGAAAGTTCACCACGTCATCTTATCCCCCAACCTAGAAGCCGTAACCCAAATCAACACCGCTCTGGGCAAATATGGGAATTTGAGTTCAGACGGCAGACCCATCCTCAACACAACAGCACCACAACTAGTCGAAGAAGTCATGGCAGTCTCCCCCCAAAACGTAATTTTCCCAGCGCACGCATGGACCCCTTGGTTCGCCGTATTCGGCTCTTTCAGCGGCTTTGACAGAATCGAAGACTGCTACCAGGACATGACCAAACACATCCACGCCCTCGAAACTGGTCTCTCAAGCGATCCGCCGATGAACTGGCGCCTAAGCAACTTGGACAAGTTCACTCTGGTTTCGAATAGTGACAGCCACAGCTTCTGGCCATGGCGTATCGGCAGAGAAGCCAACGTCTTCGAACTCGAAGGCGCCACCTACAGAGAAATAACCGAAGCCATCCAAACCAAAGACACAGGCCGCTTCAAATTCACTATCGAAACCGACCCCGCATATGGCAAATACCACTGGACAGGACACCGCAACTGCAACGTCTCGCTCTCCGCGGCGGAAGCCCGCAAACTCAACAACATTTGTCCCGTTTGTGGGAGAAAACTCACCGAAGGCGTAGAACAACGCGTGGAGGAACTTGCCGACCGCCCGGACACATACAAATCCGCCAACTCGCCTGGTTTTATGCGGTTAATGCCCCTTTCAGAAATAATCGCTGCAGTCATAGATGCCGGTTCCCCTTCAACGCAAGCAGTTTGGAAGATCTATACTCCACTAGTCAACAAATTCGGCGACGAATACAAGGTCCTAATAGACGCCCCCAAAGAAGCCTTAACCGCAGCAGTAGTGGACCAGCGAATCGCTGACGCCATCATAAAAGTCAGAGAAGGCGCAGTCACGATTGTGCCAGGGTACGATGGCGTATACGGCAAACTCGTTTTGCCCCCAGTCGAGAAAGAAGCACAAACTCCGGAAGAGCAAACCAGCCCGACCACTCGACTTAAGTCGCTTCGTGGCAGAATCCAGCAAAGCAGCATGGGCGACTTCCTCTAAGCATCTGCAAGTGGAACACAACGATTTTATTCCCTTGATCCATTAACCTTGATACACATTGCCGTCGGAGGCAACAACTTGAAAGACCTTCTCACAAAAATAACCAACATAGCCACAGAAAAATTCACTGCCCAATACGCCGAAGCCCGGGCGCAAAACCTCTCCAAAACTATGTTCACCATGAAGGAGGGACGCGTCGAAGCGGCAAAACAAGGAATAGAAAGCGGCGCTGCACTGCGCGTCCTTGTAAACGGCGCGTGGGGATTCGCTTCTGTTGGATCACTTGACCAAAAGATTTTGACCGAAGCAATTTCTGAAGCGTGCGCCATGGCCAAAGCGGCAAGTGCGCGACTGAAGATCCCGATTAAACTTGCTCCAACCAAACCAGTCGAAGACCACGTTACAGCTAAACCGAAGAAAAACCCTGCAGAAATCAGCGTTGAAGACAAAATCAAAACCGCCACCTCCACAACTCAGGTTGCCATGAAATGGGATAAACGAATCAAAAGCTGCACCGTCGACTACATGGATTTAGCAGGCACAAGTTACCTGACAACCAGCGAAGGAACCCACATTGAACAAGACAAACTCTACGTCTGGTCAAAAATGACAGCTTCCGCTCTGCAAAACGGAGTGTACACGTTTAGCCGGGAAGAAATCGGCTCCACAGTGGGCTACGAACTCTTCGACACAGAAACCCCCGAAGCTGTTGGCGAAAGACTTGCAAAACGAGCAGTTATCCAACTGGGCGCAAAAGCGCCTAGGGGCGGCAAGTTCCCCGTGGTATTAGGGCCCAATGTTGTGGGCGTTTTCGTCCATGAAGCATTTGGACATTTGGCAGAAGCAGATTTGGCGTTGGCAGGCGGCGTATTAGCCAACAACATGAACAAGAAAATCGCGTCGGAATTGGTCACGTTTTACGACGACGGAACCATCGACGGCGCTTTTGGTAGCTTCAAATACGATGACGAAGGCACCCCTGCCCAAAAGACGCTTCTCATAAAGGACGGCGTGGTCAAAGGGTTGATGCATAATCGCGAAACTGCCCAAAAATTCAACGCCCAACCTACTGGAAACGCTCGCGCCGAAGACTTCCACGTTGAACCCATTATCCGCATGCGCAACACCTACATGGCGCCACAAAACCACACGTTTGAAGAACTGTTCGAGGGAGTGAAGGATGGATACTTCTTTAAGAGCTTCAGAGGCGGACAAGCCAACCTCGACGGCACATTCCAAGTGGGCATCCAAGAAGCTTACGAAATAGTCAACAGCGAATTGGGAGCGCCAATCCACGACGCGTCCATCAGCGGCAACACCCTTGAAACCCTTCTCAAGGTGGATGCAGTTGGCAAAGACTTCGAGTTGGACTCGGGTCGATGCGGGAAAGGACAGACCGCGTTTATAGGCGACGGTGGTCCACACATCAGAGTTAGCGAGGTGACTGTCGGTGGCAGCTCTTAACAAAGAAACTATCCTTAGCTTGGCGGAGAACGCAGTAAAAGTAGCCTTGCAGAAAGGGGCTGCGGAAGTGGAAGCTTATGCCTACGATGGAAAAGCCACAAACGTAGGCATTGAGCGGGGGCAAATCATGAAAACCGCCTTAATTATAGACCGCGGGCTGGGTATTCGCGTTCAAATTAACAAAGCCATAGGGTTCGCCTACACAAACATCATAGACAACCCCGCTACGGTTGAAGGCGCAATTGTGAAAGCGTTGGCAGCGGCTCATGCGAGCAAACCTGACAAAGACTGGAAAACCCTGCCAGAAAAGAAACCTTATGCACCCTCACCCGAGAATACGTTTGATAGCAAGATTTTGGAGCTCCATGCCGAAGACCTAGTTAACCTTTCCACAAGGATGCTTGACGCCGCATCAGAATCGGACAAACGGGTTTTCCCAATTGAAGGCGGCGCAGGAGCAGGATACGGCTCCAACGCGATAGCTAACTCGAACGGCGTTTCCGCCTTTGACGTTGGCACGATGGTGGAGTGCAGTTTGGCTGCGTTGGCTAGAGAGGGAAACACGGTGACGCCAGTGTGCTTTGAGTTCGCCGCAGAAAGAACTCTCAACGTTGATCCCGAGTGGGTAGGGAAAGAAGCCACCCGCCTCGCGCTTTCATCGCTAAAGACTAAGCCCGTGGAAACAAAAAACTACAAACTCTTATTCACCCAATTCGCATTGCAAGAACTGTTTTATTATACGCTCATCAACGCTGTGAAAGCCGACAGTGTAGAACGGAACCAGTCGCCCTTCAAAGACAAGCTGGAAACAAAAGTGGGCTCAGAAACAATCACCATAATCGACGATGGCTTGCTCCCCGGCGGACTGCGAACAGGGATATTCGACGGAGAAGGAGCACCACACAAAAAAACGCCGGTCATCGAAAAGGGCATCCTCAAGAATTTCCTCTATGACAACTACACCGCCCAGAAGCAGGGCAAGGAAAGCACCGGCAACGCGTCCCGCGCGGGATACCTGTCCACGCCGAGCATCGAAGCCACAAACTTCCATGTCCTTCCAGGAACGAAATCAGCCGAGCAACTGCTAAGCGAAGTAGACGACGGATTAATGGTATCTTACTTGCAGGGCGCACACAGCAGCAACCCCGTCAGCGGAGAATTCAGCGTTGTCGCCACACCTGCATGGAGAATCAGCAAAGGCAAAATAGAAAACGCCACACGAGGGGTCATGCTCGCAGGCAACATCTTCGAACTGCTCAAAAATGTCAGCGTGGTTGGTGGCAACGAACGGAAAATGGGGCAACTGGTTGCGCCTTGGCTGCTAGTTGAGAACGTGAGGGTCATCGGAAAATAACTACGCTGTACGAAAACCGTTCCTTTCCAATTTTTTATGCCCAAAAGCTTTTGCTGTACTCGCCCAAAACCGCCTCATACATGCCACGCGTTTGCTGAGCGATATTGTCCCAATCGTACTTTTCCAAGATGACTTTGTACGCGTTTTCCCTAATGTGGCTGGCGAAGCCGTCATCGGTGAGGATTTTGGTGATGCCCCAAGCCAGCGAATCCGTGTTGTTAGGGTAAACCTTCACACCAGTCACTTCGTGCTGAACTATTTCTCCCAAGCCGCCAGTATCTGACACGACCACGGGACTTTTCGCCGCCATAGCTTCCAAAGCAACGATGCCAAAAGGCTCAAACAACGACGGAACCACAGAAACGTCAGCAACTTTCTGCAACTTCAGCAAGCTCGCCTCATCCACGAAACCTGTGAATAGAACCTTGTGTTCGAGCCCCATGCTCTTGACTATGTTGCTGAGTTGTTCCTGCATGTAGCCGCTGCCGACTATGACAAATTTTGCGTCGGTCTTCGACAGCACTTTGGGGATGGCGTTAATGAGTATGTGGATACCTTTCTCGTAGACCAAGCGTCCAACGTAGAGCACGATTTTCTCGTGCGGCAAAGCGTATTTGAGTCGGAAACTGCGCAAATCATGTTTTTCCAAGCCCTCGTAATCGTGGGGGTTAACGCCGTTTGGGACCATACTGAGCTTGTCCGCGGGCAAACCAAACGCCCACTTGACATGCTGAACCATATAGTCGCTGCAGCAGACAACCCGCCAAGCCTCGTAAGTTAGCCACGCTTCGGTTTCATGAATCATACGCTCCGTCATTGTATGTAATCCATCACGCCGTCCAATCTCTGTACTGTGCATAGTAACCAAGAGGGGCGTGCGGAAAACGTGTTTTAGCCCAATGCCGGTGGTAGCTACTAGCCAGTCGTGTGCGTGGAACACGTCGATTGGTTCAGGCAACTTCGCCGCGATTGCAGCGGCTTCTTTTTGCATGTTTAAGTTCATGAGGTAAACCCACGTGGCGAAGTCGGGCGATGGGTTCTTGTAGCTATCGATGCGGTAAACTTCAACGCCCTCAATGGTTTCGTGTTCTGGTGCCCCTGGGAAGTCACAGGTTACAACGTGAACTTTTACGTTGTTTTTAGCGAGACTTTTTGATAGGAAGTAAACGTGTGGGCTGATGCCACCTATGACTCTTGGGGGGAACTCCCAGCTGAACATCATCACGTTAAGAGGTCGATTCATGGCTTATCAGAGCCTCCTTTAACTGAAGAGTACACGCTGATTATGTCTTTTACCCAGGAATCCGCGCTTGGCGGGATCACGGTGATTTTCTCTTTGGGAACCTTGTAGATTCTGATGATTTCGTTTTTCATCCAGTCGGTCTTTGCGGTCACGGCTGCAGCCTCGAAGAGTCCAAGCCATTCTATTCCGCGGATAGCCATGTTGAATGGCGCGTTGGCTGCTGGCGAACGGTGATCTTCTAAGCTGTCGACAGAGTAAACAAACGGTATGCCCAAAGCGTTTTTGATGGTGACGGCGGCGGGGATGAAGTGCCAGTCGTAAACATCAATGACGTCGATTTGCCGTTGGGCTTTGTAGTAGATGTTTGCGGCTGCCCGCTCCACTTCCTGATTAAGCGTCAAATCCCAAGTTAAGAGGCTAACATGCGAATGAACGGGGTTAGTTACGCGTATGACTTTTGCACCGTTAGGCTCCTCGACAGCGCCTGTAATAGAATCGTGGTAGGTGACAACATAGGTTTCCACTTTGTTCTTGACTAAATCAGTTGCAAGAGTGCTAACGTACTCGGCGAGTTTCCCCACTATTCTGGGCGGGTACTCCCAAGAGAAAATCACGGCGCGCATTAAGGGGCAACCTCCTTAAGTGAAAAGTGAACAAACCTTGATTATACCTTTCCCGGTGAGGTAGTAGCGTTTTTTTCCTTCGTTATCGTAGAAACTCTCCGCGAACCCGCGGTTCTTGTAGTCATCCAATATGCGTTCGATCTCGGCGGGGTCATGTTGCAGAATCCGCGCTACTTCGTCGCCTCTTTTTGCCAGATCCGCGGCGGTTGCGCAGAGGTTGTGAAGTGTTTGCAGGACTTTGTCGGGGAACGGAAGTTCGTCTCTCATGTTTTTCGCCTACCAATACTCCGTTTGTTTTCCTAATAAACGCATGCACAAAACGTGTGCTAGAACAATTTGGTGTCATCTTGGATTTGTGCGTGGGCTTCGGCGAACCGTTTCTCCACCGATGCAACTAGTCTTTTTCGGAGCACGTCACCCTTCGCCTTTAATTTTGAGATTTCTTCAAGCTGATTTTGCAGGTCTGCATCTTGAAGCGAATGTTCTGCCCAGCTTGCAAAATCCCCTCGCCGATTATGAAACTCAAGCACGTCAACATTCACGGTTTTGAGCCCTTGCAAGAAGCCTTTGAGGCTCCAGGTCATGGTGCCTGTGAAGTTTTCGTCTCCGGCGCCTGTGCAGAACAGGAACGGCTCGTTCGCAGTTAAAGTTGCCATCCGGAGTCGTGCCTCAAAATCTATGATGCTGGTCTGCGCGGCGACGTATGCGTTAAGCGGGGATTCGAAGGGGCTGAAGTAACTGTGGACTTCGCCGGGTCCGCCTCCTTTGGTGAACATGTAGTAGAGGTGGTCGCTGGTCTGGAAATTACGCCACAGCCTAAGCCACTCCGCATCATCAGCTTCGTGAACGAGTGGTTCCAGTCGCTGTAGGCTTGTGTAGTACGCCCACTGCATAGTGTTACCTAACCAACCGCTGCTGTCCCGCTCTATATCTGCCCAAGAAACTGTGCCGTGTGACTCGGGAACATCTACCTCACCTTGTGGCTGGTGATTGCTTATCACCTCGGTTGGCGTGGACATTTTTAGGTTGCCCCATTTCAAGATTTCTTCGGGTAGATGCCGCAGGAAGTCGTGGATACCGGTTTCGGGCCATTGGTGTTCGCCAAATGTTTCGTAGTCTGGGAATATGTTAACGCATTGACCCGTCGTTTGAGCAAGCCACTTAGCATATTTGTCCGCTGTTAAGGGCCATTCAGTCCACCAACGCGCACTGAAGCGGAAACCTACATCGTCAGTGAGTTTGTAGTTACGAAGAAGAACGCGGATGTTCTTGCTGTCTTTAGGCGTGTAAAGATAATTAGGAGATTTGTCGCCCAGGATCTTTTCGACGCCTTCCGTGTAGATGCCTTTGTACCCTAAGTCGTCTATTGTTTTTGCTATTGCATTATTATAGAGAAGTTCCGTGTTTTCGAACACTTTGGCATCGTAGCCCAGCAAACTCTTCACGATTTCGTGATGCATCTTGACTTGTTTAATGAACTCGTCTTTTTCAGGATACAAACCCGAAATAGAATGATAGTACGTTTGGTTAAGGAACTCCACGCGTCCCGTTGCTGCCAACTGCTTAAAACTCTCCAGCAAATCAGGACTAAACATCTCGCACTGCTCCAGAAAAACTCCTGAAACACTGAAGGAAAACTTTGCGGGGCGTTTTTCTTTGCGGTGTGCATCAATTTGGTCGAGTATGATCTGGTTGGATGGAAAATAGCATTTCTTCGCGACACGCAAAAAGATTTCTTTGTCTACTTCGTTGTCGAAGTAGTAGTCGAACAGATCTTCTTTTTTTGTGCGTTTGAACAGTTTGTTTTCCCAGTGCAGATTCCGCCTGAGTCTATGTGGCTGATGAACCTCGAACACAAACACGATGTCGGTCACGGCAGTTAGCCTCAACATACTGTATGTTAGAGAAGGGATTATTTCTAATTTGCCGTCGGGAAAATAGCAGCAAGCAAAAGGATTAGATGTTTCCGAAAGATACGCCATACTTCTTCGTCGGTTTCAGCTAGATTCGGGCATAACAAACCTAAATACGTCTTTCTCAGAGTTTTGTAGGGGTAATTAAGGATGAATTGAGCCCATATAGAAAAAATAGACCTGCTAACTGCCCAGCCTAAGTGAAATAAGAATCGCCTTAGAAACTCCTTAACTTAACACCGTGAAATTAGTCAACCAGAACGAAAGCCACTAACTTGGTTTTGCGTATACGAAGGCATCAACCAAAACATACAAAAAATAAAAGAGAATAAGAATTGCTTTAGATTTTCCTTTTTGTGACAGCGTTTTCGAGAGCAACAACGCCTGGAAGCTTTTTGCCCATCAAAAACTCGATTAAAGCTCCGCCTGCAGTGCTTATGTAGCCCATCTTCTTTTGCAACCCGTATTCCTCGATAGCTGAGATGGTGTTTCCGCCGCCTGCCAAACTGAACGCTTTGCTGTTTGCGATGGCTTCAAGGATCGCTTTGGTGCCATAATTGAATTCCTTATTCTCGTAAACGCCCATCGGTCCGCTGACAACTATGGATTTGGCTTTTGCGATGATATTGGCGTATTTTTCGACCGTTTTGGCTCCTATGTCCATTATTGAGTATTCAGTCGGTAGTTTGTTGACGGGGATTTCTTTGCGTTCGCCTTTAACGTCGAGGGCAAAATCAAGTGGAACGTCAACCTTATCGCCAAATTGATCCTCTAACGCTTTTATGCCCGGAATCAAGCCGGTTAGTTCTTTTTTGGCGAGGTAACCCAAGTTTCCCTTGCCCAAATCAACGCCCTTGGATGCGAGGAACAATTGGCCTGTAACGCCGCCAGTAAGCACGTAGTCTGCAATGCCGTTGATTAGAACGTATTTGCTTATTTCGAGGCTGTCGTCTGCTTTGGCGCCGCCCATAACGTACACGCATGGGTGTTCAGGCTTCTCTAAGGCTTTGGCAAGCGATTTTAGTTCGCGCTCCATGATTCTGCCAGCGGCGGAAGGAAGCACAGCTGTAAAGCCTACCATCGAGGCGTGTCCGCGGTGAGCTGCAGCAAACGCATCGTTCACGAACAAGTCAGCAAGAGGCGCGAGGTTTTTTACAAGTTCAGATTTGGCTGCTTCATCAACTGTCTTGGTTTTGGTTTCTCCGTCCCAACTGCGCACGTTCTCCAAGACGAGGATTTCGCCTCCTTGAAGAGCTTTAATTGCTGCTTTGGCTTTTTCGCCGAAAACGTCGTCCACGTATTTGACTGGGCATTTGAGGAGTTTTCCTAAAATCTCCGAGTGCTGTTTAAGCGTGGTGTAGTCGGGGTCGCCTTTTCTGCCTTGATGGGCTAGGATGACGGTTTTTGCGCCTTTTTCGGCGAGTTCTTTAATTGTGGTTTGTGCGTGTGCTTTTATGCGCACGTCGCTTGAGACTTTTTTGGTTGCGGGGTCGATTTCGCTGTTGAAGTCAACTCTGACTAGAACGACTTTGTCTTTCACGTTGAAATCGTCAAGTGTCTTGTATTTTGCCATAACTCTCACGCTTCTGTTTGCAAATTTGAAAAAAGAAAAGAGATTGGATTCTTTAGGTTTTTGTTTGCTGCTTTAGAGGCCTGCTTTTTTGCCGACCATTTCGATGAAGTCGACCATGCGGTTGCTAAAGCCCCATTCGTTGTCGTACCATGCGAAGACTTTAACGAAGTTGCTTTTTTCGCCCATAACCATGGTTAACTTGGAGTCGAAAACTGCGCTGTAGGTGCTGTGCAAAACGTCTGTGGAAACGATTTCGTCTTCTGTGTATTCCATGATTCCTTTAAGTGAGCCTTCGGCGGCTTTTTTCATTGCTGTGTTGATATCTTCTTTGGTAACGTCTTTACTGAGAACTGCGGTTAAGTCTACGATAGATACGTCTGGCGTGGGTACGCGTAAAGAGTATCCGTTCATCTTGCCGGCGCAACTTGGCAGAACTAAGCCGATGGCTTTTGCTGCGCCTGTGCTGGTTGGGATGATGTTGATGGCTGCTGCTCTGGCTCTGCGGAGGTCTTTGTGGACGAGATCTTGGACTTTTTGGTCGTTTGTGTAGCTGTGTGTGGTGGTCATGAAGGCTTTTTCTAAGCCGAATTCGTCTGCGAGGACTTTGCTAACTGGTGCAAGGCAGTTTGTGGTGCAGGAAGCATTGCTTAGGATGTTGTGTTTGACTGGGTCGTAGGTTTTGTCGTTTACGCCCATCACGATGGTTGCGTCTGGTCCTTCTGCTGGTGCAGATATGAGGACTTTTTTGGCTCCTGCTGTGATATGTTTTGATGCGTCTTCTTTTTTTGTGAAGAACCCTGTGGATTCTACGGCTAGGTAAACGCCCAGATCTTTCCATGGGAGTGCTGCTGGGTCTTTTTGGCTGATGACTTTGAGGGTTTTGCCGTTTACGACTAGGTCGTTTCCAGAGACCGTGACTGTGCCGGGGAACCGTCCGTGAACGGAGTCGTATTTTAGGAGGTGAGCGTTTGTTTTGGCGTCTGTGAGGTCGTTGATTGCGACGAATTCTATGTTGGTTTTGCGTTCCATTGCGGCTCGGTACAGGAGCCTTCCGATTCTTCCGAATCCGTTAATTCCAACTTTTATTGCCATACTAAATCACCGTTGTTTTCGGAGGTATTCAACTGGACAGCCTTAATTAATTTTCCTACGCCAACATTTCCTCATTGATATTTGACTGTGTGACTATTTGGAAAAGCAAATTGACAATGTCAGGCTGTTTTTGATTGCGTAGGTTTTGGTTTTTCTTGTTGTTAGTAGTAGTGGGTGTTTTTGCAAATTACTACTTCTTGCGGGTTGGGTTCTGGGTTGCGCTTTTGGTTTAGGTTGGTTTTTTGGGGTTTTGGTAGAAGTGGAAGCGTGGGTGCATTCAACAACCTATTGTTGTGCAGTGCGCAACGGGGGGAGGGGGGTCACGTTTGTATATACGTTTTCCACGTATAGCTTATATACACTCCTAATCTTAATTCTCGAGGAGGCTTGTTTAGTTTTGTTGCCGTCTCCGCAGATTACTGGCGAGCTTTCTCAGCTATCTCCTTTGCCCATTTACGGATTTCTTCCCAATCCCGCATGTCATAAACGCCTGGCGGGTTTTCTTTGAAGCCGTCTGCATCGTACACCTTTCTTTGGTTGTTAAATGCTCTACGAGTGATGAAGTTCATCTGATTGTAGTCTATGATGCCGCCAAATATCGCCATGGAAATCGGATGTAACGCGTACTTTGTGGCTTTTATCTTCCAAATATGTTTTCCAAATCTTTGCCAACTCGTCTTTCTTACCTTCCCGCACATAAGTTGACTTGACAACGGAAGAAACGAATATGGCAAGTTTCTTTTTAGGCAATTCGTTTTGGAATTTCCTCAGGAAGCCTTCCGCCTCACTTGTCCACCGAAACATCTGCATACCAGTGCCCACGACGATAAGGTCAAAATCGGAGATGTCTTTGATTTTTTCTTGTTTCGCGTTTGCGACTTTGATGTCGTAGCCTTCTTCACGCAGAACTTTCCCGATTTCCTCTGAGGTGCCCGCTGTTGCTCCGTAGCGGGTGCCAAAAACAATTAGCGCCTTCATCTATGAATCCTCAAGCTCATTTTAGAGCCCAATAGTTATAACTCGGCGCCAAGTAACCCAAAACGGTTTAAATATGGTTCTCGCTTATGTTTTTGTATACGTTTTAGGTGATTGACATGGTTTCTCAGAACCTATTAGACTTTTTGAACAGGAGTATAGCCCGCGAACTTCAAGTAAGCATCCAGTACATGTGGCAAAGCATCCAAGTCACCGGATTGGAGGGTGAGCAGATGAAGGATATCTTCAAGAAAACTGCCATGGCGGAAATGAAACACGCTGAAAAACTGGCTGAACGGCTGGATTACTTGGATGGCGTTCCAACCATTAAGGCTGATCCGATTAATGTTGGTGGCAGCCTCATCGAGATGCTTAAACAGGATGAAGAAAACGAGGAAGAAGCGATAACTCTCTACAAGCAGGCGATTCAGGAGGCAGCTAAAGAAGGCGACTACACCACGCGGCGGCTGCTGGAGGAGATTTTGGCTGAAGAAGAAAACCACATCAACACGTTTGGCAAACTTCTCGTCGGCATGACTGAGCCCTTCACGCAACCGGGCATCTCGACAATAGAATAAGAAGTGCTTTACAAAGAAAGGAAAGAAAAAGACTGCTTTACCGCAGCTTCATTAGGACCATTTCTGCAGCGAGAACCATTGGTTCCCAGGTTTCGCACAGTGGCGGCGCGTATGCGGTGTCTGCTTTGGCGAGTTCGCGTACGGTCATGCCTTTTTGGATGGCGAAGCTGAGGCAGTTTATGCGTTGGGTGACTTCTTCTCCGCCGATGACTTGTCCGCCGATGATGCGTTGGCTTTCTTTTTCTACGACGAGTTTGATTTTTATGGGTTTGGCGCCTGGGAAGTAGTCTGCTTTGGTTTTGCTGGTTATGGCTCCGGTGACAACTTCGATGCGGTTGCGTGCGGCTGCGGTTTCGGTTAGGCCTGTGTTGCCCGCTTCAATCTCAAATAGTCGTGTGACGGCGGATGCTAAGATGCCTGTGAACTGGGAGTAGTCGCCTCCGGCGTTTGTTCCTGCAACTTTGCCTTGGCGGACCGCGATTGTTCCTAGCTGCGCGCACATGGGTCGGTGTGTGACTATGTTTGGGGCTTCAGCACAGTCCCCTACAGCGTAGATGTCTTTCACGTCGGTTTCCATGCGTAGGTTAGTTTTTATGGCTCGGGTTTCGCCAAGTGGAATGCCTGCGTCAACGGCGAGTTTCGTGTTTGCGCGTACACCGAATGCGCTTATGAAGAGGTCGGCTTCTATTTTTTCTCCGCCGGCCATGACTGCTTTGACGGTGTCTTCGCCTAGGAATTCTTCGACGCCTTTGCTGGTGAGGATTCGCATGCCCTTCTCTTCTAGGTGTTCTTGGACCATTTTTGCCATGTCCGCGTCCAGCAGCTGGGGCAGAATTTGGGGCAGCATTTCCACGATGGTAACTTTCAAGCCTTGTTCCATTAAGCCGACGCCAACCTCTAAGCCGATTAAGCCTGCGCCCATGATAACGGCGGATTTTGCTCCTGCTTTTACTGCGGCTTGGATTTTTTCGCCGTCTTCCAGTCCCCGTAGGCTCAGTATGCCCTGTTTTTCGCGTCCTTTAATGGGAGGCATAAATGAGTCCGCGCCCGTAGCCAAGACGAGGCTATCGTAGGGTGCGGTTTCTGTGACGCCTTCCTTGGTAACGAAGGTGACGGTCTTTTCTTTGGTGTTTATAGCAGTGACTTTGGTTTCGTTCTTGAGGGTTAACTTGAGCATCTGAAAGTATGCTGGGGGGTAGACAATTAAGTCGGTAAACTTTGGGATTTGTCCGCCGATTACGAAAGGCAACCCGCAACGGGAGTACCCAGCGTATTTCTCTTGTGTAATTAGTGTGATTTCGGCTGTTCGGTCTTTTTTGCGCGCTGCGGAAGCGGCTTCGACGCCGGCAGCGTTTGCTCCAATAACGATAACGCGTCTAACCACGTGAGCGACCTTCTATTTTGCTTGGTTCTTGTGCCACTCGACTGCGGCGTTGAAGTCCATTAAGTTGGCAAGTTCCGCCTGCAAGTTCGCGGGTTTAACGATAACCAGCCAGCCTTTCAAGTAGGGGTCTTCGTTGAGCAGTTCAGGTTTAGACTGAACTTCTTCGTTGACCTGCTCGATTGTTCCGGTGACGGCTGCAACTAGGTCAGAGACTGCTTTCACGGATTCCACGGTTCCGTAGGGTTCGCCCTGTTTGACGTCTCCCCCTGCACTTGGCAATTCCGCGTAGACGATTTCCCGCAGAGATTTCTGGGCGTAGTCAGTTATGCCCATACGGACTTTGTCGCCTTCAACTTTGATCCATTCAAAATCTTTTGAGTAGTAAAGACCTTCTGGTACTTCGTATGCTCCAACTTTAACCATGTCTTGCACCTTCTAACGTGTGAGTAAAATGTTCACTACCGAAGCTTAAAAGTATTCACGCAACAAAAAATCCGAAAAATAAACGGGATTTAGCGTTCCCGTTTGCCGGCTATCCAGTCTTCAGTCCATTGCCGCGCGACCGGGTCAGCCACCTGCACTGGCGGATGCTTAAACGCGTATGCAGGCATGCTCAAAAGCGCCCCGGAGATCTTGCGATCTAACGCGATTTTAGCAGCGCGGATAAGGTCAATTACGACACCTGCGCTGTTGGGACTGTCTTCCACTTCCAGCTTTGCGCTGATGGTGATTGGGCGGTTACCGAATGCGCGGGTTTTTAGTGAGATATAACAGATTTTCTTGTTTTTCAGAAACGGCACATAGTCGGATGGCCCGATGCGAGTTGGCAACGCGTAGGGAACAAGACTGGTGACGGCTTCGGTTTTGCTGATGCGTTTGCTGGTTAAGCGGTTTTCCACAGTCATGTTTTGGAAGTCGGTGTCGCCCCCAAGGTTAAGCTGATAAGTCTCATCAACAATCGTGCCTCGATCAAGGCACAACCGCACTAGGGTACGATGCAAGATTGTGGCGCCAACTTGGCTCTTAATATCGTCACCCAAAACAGGCAAACCTGCGGCTTCAAACTTCTTTGGCCATTCTCCAGATTTGTCTGAGCCGATGAATTCGGGCATGCAGTTCACAAACGCGCATCCGGCGTCTATGGCGCATTGGGCGTAGAAGCGGACTGCATCATGGCTGCCAACGGGCAGGTAGTTTACGAGGACTTGGACTTTGGCGTCTTTGAGGACTTTGACGATGCTTTCTTTGGTGGTTTTGCTGTCGTCGTAGACGTTGAAGGTTTCGCGCATGTGGGGTGCGACGCCGTCTATGATGGGGGCGGGCGAGACTTTCACGCCCAAGTTGGGCACGTCAGAGAATTTTTCGCATACGTTGGGTTTTATCCAGATGGCTTCGGAGAGGTCTTTGCCGATTTTGGCTTTGTTAACTTCAAACGCGGCGACGAATTTTATGTCGCTGATGTGGTAGCCGCCGTAGTTAACGTGCATCAAGCCAGGGACAGTTTCGTTTTCTTTCGCGTTCTTGTAGTAAACGGTTCCTTGAGTGAGAGCGCAAGCGCTGTTGCCAACGCCAATGAGTGCTACGCGGATTTCGGGCAAGATAGGTACCTTCTGTTGGAAGGCTTAACGCTTGTCTGCTCTATAACTTTTTCTAAAAAACCCCAAACATGCAGAACCTGATTTCTTTTGTATGTAGTAGTAAAACCCCCTATACCACAACAACAGCCAAAAGGCGTTGTTGATTGTTTTGTTAGAGCGGATTTAGGTCTGGTTTGCTTTTTTAATGTGAAACTGGCCACAAGCAGGACACAAGGCATATTCTGGCAACTAACCGAAAAATCAGCTCAAAAGCGCCTCATAATCAATCGTAAGATTTGGTAAAGTTTAATAATTTATAGCATCAATTGACAGAGACTTATCGAAAACGACCATTGTGTCACTCAAACGAAGCGGACTTTGAGTTGCGTTCTTTCTAGCTTCTTCTGACGTTTTCGCTAGACTTTTCGTGTCCTCTTCGCTTATGGGACCATGCGTGTTCAAAAACTCAAGTATGCTTTTGGGGTCGCCTTTGTTGGCGCATTCTGAAATGAGGGTTTTAAGGAGTTCTGTGAAGGATTTTCCAGCCTTCATTCGGGAAAGGTCAGCGTAGACTTCATCGGAGATTGATATTACGCGCACCATTATTGACCACCAGTTATACATGTAGACATGCATGTATATGAAAATAATTCTTACACAAATCTAAGACCAATTACTGCTAAACTTTCCGGTTATAATAGACAAATTCTCAATTGTACCGCGTTATCTTTGCGCTTCGATTTTTTCCAAGTCGTTTCCCGCAACCAGAAACTCGACCTTCGGCTTAATCGGCAATATTAGAGTGAACGTTGTGCCTTTCCCAATTGTGCTTTCGACACTAATTTTGCCGCTGTGCGCCTCCATAATACGTTTGCAGATCGCTAAGCTCATGCCCATGCCTTTTGCCTTGGTGGTCATGAGGGGAGAGAAAAGTTTTGGCAAAACGTCACCGGGTATGCCTATTCCGGTGTCGATGAAAGCTATTTCCACGGTTGAGCCTTTCCGAGCGCTTCGGATTTCTATTGTGCCTTTTTCGGGGGTGGCTTCTATTGCGTTTTGGATTAAGTTCGCGAAGACGCGCTCAATTTTCTGAGCGTCAAGTGACAGTGATATACCGTCGTCTGTGCTGTCGATAATCGTCATTCGTTGTGGAACCTCAATCCCAGGTAATATGTGCTTAAGAAGCGACTTGGGGGTGCATGGCTCCATCTGCAGATGTAGTTCGCTTGAGTAGTCAACTAGACTGTTAACGATTCGGTTGGAGTCTTCAACCGCGTTGTCTATCGTATCCAAAATCATATTTCGTTCCCCAGATGAAAGCAGATCGCCCTTCTTTCGCAAAAAGTAAGCACCGCTTTTAATTCCAGTTAAAGGATTTCGCAGGTCATGTCCAATCTGCCCTGCTAACTCGCCGATTGAAGCAAATCTTTCTGCCTTAACCAGCCGTTCCTCCATCTCTTTGCGTTCGGTGATATCGCGAAAGACGCAGGTTATTCCGACATCCCTACCCATACTGTTTTTAACTACGGATCCTGAGAATAAGATAATCCTTTCTTCACCAACTTTGGTTTTAAACGCTAATTCCAGATTGCGGGCAACTTTTTTTTCAGTTAGTTCATTTAACGCGTTTTCGCAAGTTTTAGAATCTGCGCATAAAACGGTTATTATTTTGCCTATCAATTCAGATTCGCTGTATCCAAGAAGACTAACTAAGCGCCGGTTCACTTTGAATATTTTTCCCTGCATATCTGCGAGGACAAGCGAGTCAGGCATTGTTGAGAAAATGTTTTCGGCGGCGATGGCTGGGTCGAAAGTGAACAGGTTGTGCTTAACAATCGCGTAACCAACGAAACAGCTGAAGAAGGATGTTGCCACTATGCCCAAGTTTGGAATGTCGACATCAATTGCACGGCCCAGAATGTTGGTAACTATGAAAGCGGCGATTGGAATGGCAAAACCAACAGCAACAAGCTTCCGTTGTTGCCTTTGGTGATCTCCTGTTTGGCGGTAAAACCTAAAACAGAGAATAAACGCCAAAATGGGCAAAGCTGCAGTCCATATTGTGCTTATCCAGTAGATAGCAGAGTAGGATGGAACATCGTTGTATCCCCAGTACTCCAAAATTGGGGATGTATTAATCAGGTTAGTCGATAGTTCAATGAACCAAAAAGCGATAGCCGGTAGGTAAAGAAACAAATAAGTTGTTTTGTTTTTTAGCCAATTGCTTTTCGTGAAAACCAGTGCGAAGTGGACAACGAGTACCACAAAAAAAGGCCAGATGGAACCCATTTTGTTCCAGAAACTCGCTGTTAAAGCACTGCTTGCTTGCCACATCAGGACGGTTGTGAGTGAGTAGACAAACGCAGCACTTGCGGCTAAGAAGAAAAGCTTGTTCAGACTTGAACGTCGGTTAAGGAAATAAACAGCAATGCCTAATGAAAGGCAGGTTATGCTTGCCGATAGCGAAATCCAACCGAATGCGTCCATTAAACCCCATTCTGTAGCGGAATTATTTTTCTGCTGACCTTTTCTGGAGCAATTCTTGTGTCAGCATCTGACTTAAAGTTCAAAAATTGAATATAAGATGTATGAAACTGGAATCTATATTCTACAAACAGAAACCGATTTTCGGCGATCCCATTAAATGAATGAAATTATGGCAAGCTTAAAAAGGAGTTCGACTTAAACTAGTTCTTGCAGGTTGACTGGCATTATGAGCAGCGGCGAAAGCAAAGTAACAATAAAGTATGAACCTTTTAAGGAAATTGTGATAATGGAGCAAACTCACTTCCCGACTCCAGATGACATGGCAAGATTCACTTCCGTAATTGCGGGGGGCAAACTGGCGGGCTTATACTGGGCGGAAGGCGTGGTTTTTCTCTATTTCCCGCTACCACCTTCAAACGCGGCGGTTGCAAGGATGCTTATCGAAAGCGGCAAAGTTTACTGGACCTTTGTGGGCTACTCTCTCATGCCCAGATATTTACCAACCATAGAGACGAAAGAGAAGATGATTGTTCCTGTCATCGACATATCCGCCAACCCGTTGCTCAGCAGAGTTGCCCGGTGGCTTAAAGAACAGAAATAGGCTTCGCTGTTGAAAAATACAATACTTGACGGGATTTTGTTTACGGGGGAAGGGAACGGCAAGAAATACCTCGCGCTCCTTTGGGTCAAGCAGCAATTGGAAGAAAAACTCGGTTACACACCGTATCTTGGCACCTTAAACTTAAAGTTATCAAAAGAAAGCACCCAACGAAGAAAAACACTTCTGAAAGTGAAGCCAACCTTGATTTGTCCGCCTGAAGGCTACTGTGTTGGACTGCTCTTCAAAGCGTCTATAAGGGACTTGGAATGCGCCGTGGTTGTTCCTCAGGTGAAAGATTATCCTGAGGATGTTTTGGAAGTTATTGCACCAGTTAACTTGCGTGATACCTTAAAACTGATGGATGGAGACGTGGTGAATGTCTCAATTCAAGTTTAGCATGTTCCAGATTATGGCTTTGTTCTCTTTTCAACGAAGTCTTTGATGTATTCTTCTGCACAATTATTTCGTTGAAGGTATGCCCCGTACTTGACAAGGGCACCCATAGCGCGAGCGGCGTCTTCAGGCGAAGAATAAGAGGGAATGCCTAAGCGGTCAAATCTGCTTCGGGTGTAGAGCGCCATTTCTGTTTCGCCGATGTCACACATAACGATGGGTTTGCTGTATTTGCTTGCCACTTTGGCCACGCTGTCGATGTATTTCTCGCGGAGCCCGGGCATATGATGTAAGCCCAGGAAGATTATGCCGTCAATTTCAGTGTCTTGAAACATCAAATCAGCGGAAATTTCGAATTGTTCATCAACAACCGAACCTGTGAGATCAACGGGGTTGTGGGTAGCAGCGATTTTGAGTATGAAACCGTCAGCCTTCAGTTTCTCGAACTTCTGGCTGGTTTCATCGGAGAATGGCTCCACTGTGAGTCCCTCAAGTTCCAACTCATCCACGGTCATGACTCCGGGTCCTCCTGCGTCAGTGAGAATGCCAATGTTCTTGCCCAGCGCAGGCGGCTGCATAGCAAGCGCTTTGCCTGCATCGAAGAACTCATCCATATCTCTAGCTCGGATAATCCCAGCCTGCTCAAAAGCAGCTGCGTAGACTTTGTCTGAACCCGCGATGGCGCCCGTGTGAGAACTGGCGGCTCTGGCTCCTGCCTCACTTTTTCCAGCTTTTATAACGACAACTGGTTTTTTGGTTGTGACTTTTCGGGCGACCTTAAGGAATTCTCTACCCGCTTTTATGTCTTCGACGTAAGCGAGGATAACTCTTGTTTCTTTATCATGAAGCAGATATCCAAGGATGTCAACTTCGGTTACGTCGCATTTGTTGCCGAAACTGACGAATTTGCTCACACCCATCTGGCGCCCAGTCAAATAGTCTAAGGCAGCCACGCCAAAGGCGCCGCTTTGCGTAATCATGGCGATGCTTCCAGGCATGGGCCTAGGCGTAGCTACGACATCTTCTCCTGTGGTGAGAACTTTGGTTTCTGGGAGGAAAAGAGAGTCAACGCCAGTCTTCGAGTAGAAAATGCCCAAGCAGTTAGGACCTAGAACGCGTATATCGCCCCTTTTAGCTGCAGCAACAACTTGCAATTCAAGGTCCACGTTGCCTACTTCTTTGAAGCCGGCGGTTATAATGACGGCAGCTTTCACTTTCTTAGAAACTGCCTCCTCCATAACTGAAGGAACAATTTTAGCTGGAACAATAACAACGATTAATTCAACCTCACCCGGGACATCCTTGATCGAAGAATAACATTTGAATCCCAAAATGGAATCTTCACCCGGGTTAACAGGATAAAGTTCTCCTTTGAAGACGCCACGAAGTTTGTTGGTTGCGAAATTTTTGAAAATGACGTATCCTGCTTTGTCAACTTTTTTAGTGGCACCAATTATGGCGACTGAACGAGGATTAAAGAACGCGTCCATCTTCTTTACTGATTCTTCCATGGCAATCCCAGAGTAGACCCGTTAGAATTATGGCTCTGTTTCTTATGTTTTACTCTTCAAAAAAACAAGTACGCCAAGGATAATATTAATTCTAGCTGTTTTCTTTTTGCGCTTCATGCGGATTGCGCGTTGTTCTCCTCACAATGACAATGGGTTTGTGTTTCACATGAGCAAGCATATCCCAAGTGACACTCGTTTCTGCCACTTTGAACCTTGCCGCCATATCCCAGACCGTAGCACCTGAACCTGGACCCCTGGCTCTGTCCGCTACGTTTGCAATGGTCAAAGCCTCCTCTACCGACAATTCGAGCCCAGCTACGGCTAGCGGGGTGGGACGCCTGCGAAGCTTTAGGGCTCTTCCAGCGACATATGCAACTACTCCGCCCCGGCTGATAATTCCTTTTAGGGGGTTGGGTCTAGGGGTGAAATGAAAATTCCTGAAAGTGTAGGTCTTATCCGTGTCTACAATTATGACAACGACTTTTTTTCCTAAGCGCATCCAAACTTGCCTTCGAACCGCTTCCGCAACCTCAAACGAGTTGTTTAGTCGCAGGCTGACAAGAGAATAAGGTAGGTTGGAACCATCAATCCCCCCTTCTGAGCCAAACATTAGCCCTTGCGAAAAACCCGCGAATTGAAGCGCAACTTCTTTGTGTTGGCTTCCAGATTCATGGGGGTAAGTTCTGATTCTGCGAAGAAGTCTTTGCCCAAAATGACAAATTATTCCGAGTATGTATCCCCATGCAAACGGCATCCATATTGTGGCAAGAAGCCGGGCATTGACTCCAGGTTTGAAGGAACTTTCGTCCACTATGTTGTTTTTAGCCGTTGAAATCGCCTTCTCCGACACAACCACGAAGTCTCCGTCGGCTACTTTTCCCTTCACAACCCTAACTACCTCGTCCGCATAGTCTGTTCCGGGTTTCCAGAATTTTGTAACTAACGCTAACGCGTGATATCGTGCCATCGGTTCACGGCTTTCCTAGAGCACCTCTCAAGGTTATCTTATTAAAAGTTAAGGACCTCCAAGAATTGTCGCAAAAAAAAGAGGCTTTTCTAAGATCGCGATATCGTGATTTTGTCCCCTAATTTCGCTCCAAATCTCGTAGCTGCATCCCCCTGGTTCAAAGCAATTTCCAAGTAACCTTGGCTTCCAATCAAGGCTAGGGGCTGACTAGGCTTAACGTCTCCGTAAGTTGTGGATAGCTTCATCTGCAGCGGTGCAGCGATTGCTACTTCAACTTGAATAATGTCATCCCTGAAAGCTTCCACGTCTCGGACGTGCATGTTGGTGATTATGTTCCCAAAGTCATCCACATGCAAAACCTCGCCAGTTAGTGCATCCTTGGTGTGCGTAACCTTCGTGAACTGAGGCTTTACGACTTCTGTGATTTGTGGACCAAACTCTTCCAAGGAGACGCCATTAGCTAAGTGAGCGGCTGCGGGAGCAAAGATGTCTCTACCGTGAAAGGTGCTGGAAACATGGGGCAGCATAAGTCGCCTGCTCTCAATTTGCCGCATCTGATTTATTCCTTGAGATTCTGCAGCTAAAATAAGCAAGCCGTTGTCTGGACCCACAAACAACGCCTGATCAGTCGCCACAATTATTGATCGCCTGGGAGTTCCCACGCCTGGGTCTACGACCGCCATGTGAACTGTTCCTTTTGGGAAGTAGGGTGCGGCGGAAGCAAGCATGAAAGCACCTGTTCGAAAGTCAAACTTTTCCACTCCGTGCGTCACGTCAATTATCGTAGCACTGGGGCAGATACTGAAGATAGCGGCTTTCATCTCAGCAACATAGGGGTCTTTTAGACCGAAATCCGAAGTCAAAGAAATCATCTTCTGCATGATCTATCCTCCGTGGACAACTGGAACAAAAACTACTTCGTCTCCGTCCCTCACTTTGGTGTCTAAACCGTTTAGGACGCTGATTTCCCTACCGTTTACCAGAATCAACGCGTTGGGTTTAGGAGGTTCTAACTGTTCGTCAAGCAGATTCCGACGCAAGGCAGGAGCGTTCGCGGTGGCAAGATTCACTAAGTCCAGTACGGAGGTGTTTTCTATGCAGTCCAAAGTCACAGTATCCTTTCCAGATGCATGACGCAGAGCCCCAAGAAATTTTAGAGTAACCACCATGTTGAGCACTCGATAACTACAGAATTATTATCACCGATATATCATTAACATTGGTGCCTGTGGGTCCTGTAAAGATTAAGTCTGCCAGTTTCGAGAAGAAATGGTTAGAGTCGTTTTCTGTTAGAAGCTTTTCAGGGTCCAGCCCAAGTTGTGTCGCCCGCTTTAGCGAAAACGCGTCCACGACTGCGCCTGCCGCGTCGGTGGGTCCATCCACCCCGTCGGTGCTAATAGATGCGATAACGCAGGTTTCGGCGCTCCCGAGATACAATGCAGCGGCTAATGATAGCTCCTGATTCCTACCACCCAATCCCTGTCCGACGACTGTCACGGTAGTTTCTCCACCCGCAACTACCCCGATGGGTCGCGGAAGCGAAAAATCGGAACCCGAAACTTTGCCAGCGAAGCTAGCAAGAGCTTTTCCCATCTGCCTCGCCTCGCCCTCTATCGGTTCATCGAAAAGCACCGTTTTGAGCCCCTCAGATTTGAGGCACTCCGCAGCCGCTTGGCTTGCAGTTCGGTTATTCCCAATGATAAAGTTGTGAACATTTGCGAACACTGGGTCTCCCAGTTTAGGAGTTTCTTCCAAGAAGCCTCTTGCACCATCTGACAAAGCTTTGCGAACAGTAAACGGCGAAGACTCCCACAATCGACGCTCCAGAATTCTTTCTGCCTCGCTAAAGGTGGATGAGTCGGGGATTGTCGGACCCGAAGCGATAGAATCCAATTTGTCGCCGACAACATCCGAAAGAATCAGACTAACAACGGTTGCCGGGCATGCTGTTTTGGCAAGCCATCCTCCTTTGAAGGCGGAGAGGTGCTTTCGGACTGTGTTTATTTCCATTATGTCGGCACCGCTTTTGAGAAGGCCTTGGGTCACGGTTTGCTTGTCTTCAAGGGACACACCTTCTCTTGGTAAAGGCATAAGGCTAGAACCGCCACCTGAAATCAGGCAAATCACCAAGTCATGTTCATCTGCCTTTTCTGTTATTGCTATCATTCGGCGGGTGCCTTCTACTCCCGCTTGGTCCGGAATAGGGTGGCTTGCTTCGTTAAGTTCTATGATGCAGGTTTCTTTTTTGGCGCCGTAGGGAACGTTAACAACTCCTGCAGTTAGGTGCGAACTTAGTACGTCTTCTATTGCCAAAGCCATAGCAGCGCCTGCTTTTCCACCGCCGACAACGTAAATATGCTTGAATTTTGTTAAATCAAAACTGCAGTTTTCCACGAGGAGACTGGAGTTTTCTAGCTTAACTTTGGCTTGAACTAGTTGTTTTGGGTCAGCGGCGTTTAGGGCACATTCAAGGCTTTTGAGGGCTAAAGATCGCGCTTTTCTAGTTGTATGTGTGATTCCATTTTGGATTATTTGTTCGCGATTTTTTATTTGAATCAAGAGGTCCCCTGTCGCGTAAGTGTTTAGTAAGCAAATAAATAGTTTCACTTTCAGTTTTCAAAAAAGTTACAGGTCATGAATGGAGCTTTTTGAGAAAGCTAGATTAGTTGTCGACTTTTTCTTCCGTCAGGGTTTCAACAAAATCGGAGGCAACCTGAACGATGGTTCCAGCCTGCTTCATCACAGCATCATCGTTGATTTCTTCTATCTCTGCAAGTTGCTGCACGGTCTTTTCCATTTCGACTAGAAAACGCAAGATAACATCGTTCGAGTGATTTTGTTTGCTTAGTTCGTCGCGGACAAGAACCTCGATAAAGGCGGGTTCGCCAAGACTGTAGTAGATGGCGTTTCGGGCTTTCCGGATTGCTTCAATCATCAAGCTGGGTGCCATGTAAGGAATTTTCTGGGCGGCTTGCAACTCTGCTTTGGCTTCGCGAAGGTAGCGGTGTGCCCAGCCTCGCCTGTACTCATCCATCATGAGGGTTCCAAGTTACTCGTTTATGCTTCTTCTAGCGGGATTTCGTCTTCCTGTAGCGGGACGCCTTTCTCGTTTAAGGTGTATGTGCGAGTTATGTAACCTGCAGTTTGGTTGCGTACTCTGGATGTGGCACCTATGGTAAGTTCCTTAACCATGTGTTTATTGTCGTCAAAGTTTGTGTTGAATTTGTCTGGAAACTTTGCAATCAGTTCCTTCGCTAGGTGCTTTATCTGCTCAGTCTTTACTTTTCCCATATTTAGTTCTCCGTTTAATGTGAGTTCTTTTGCGCATAAAAGCGCGAAAGCAGTCTCATTAGAGGCGTGGCTAAATTTAAGGTTACCCATGCAAAAACGTTTTTCAAATGAGAAATAGAACGCGAGAAATGTGAGCCTACGTGAGTTTTATGTTGAAGAAGACCTCAAAGTTCTTGATTACCTGATCCGAAACAGCTTGGACTTTTACCTGTTTGATGTCGGCAATTGCGTTTACGACTTCCCGAATGAATGATGGCTTCGTAGTTTGCCCGTTGAAGGGAGCTTTCCTGAATAGAACTGGCCCATCAGTTTCTGTCATCAGGTTCGTCAAAGGGGTGTTGGCGACTACTTCTCGGATGCCTGCAGAATAAACGGTTGGGGGGCCTTCTGTGATAAAGTACCCCTTTTCTATGGCTTTGGCTAAGGCTGGCATTGGGTGGCTGAACCAGTGTAGCAACACCCGTTTGAGGCTGTATGACGGAAGCATGTCCACGATTAATTCAGTGGTTCCGCGCGAGTGAATGATTACTGGTAATTCGAGTTTTTCGGCTACACGCAGCATCTTGTCGAATACGAGAAGCTGCTGGGCCCAGACGGATTCGTATTTGCAGTCTAAACCTATTTCTCCGATGGCAACTACGTTTTGTTTTTGATGTTGATCTTCGATGAGTTTGACAGTTTGCTCAATTTCGCCTTCTTTGAGGACGTTCACGTTCCATGGGTGAATCCCCAACGCCACATGGATTAGTTCGGGGTTTTTCTGCCTAAGTTTTAGCGCCTCGATACTTGAGTCGTAGTCCATGGCGTTCGAAACCAAAGCAACTACATCGGAGGTTTTGGCATCTTCAACCAGCATGTCGGTGTATCCTTCGTACTGTTGGTCTGAAAGGTGAACGTGAGCGTCGATATACTTCATTTTTGTGAACCTTAGCGGCACTATTACAGAATAATCCATTTTAATATTTTCCTTTTTGCAGGACAGAAATGATGTTGCTCAATGCTTTAAGGCACTACTGAACAAAAAAGGTTAAATATGGCTTAAAAAAGAGAAAGAAGCTATTGAGGGTCTTTATGACCGAATTAGAATTAGCAGTTGCCCCCATGCACAGGCTGTGCAAAAAAGCAGGCGCAGACAGAGTAAGCGAAGCAGCAGCAAAAGAACTCGCAAAAGCCTTAGAGGAAATCGGCGTTAAAATCGCCAAGGAAGCCTTAGACTTTGCAATGCACGCTGGACGCAAAACCATCAAATCCGAAGACATCGAAATCGCAGCCAGAAAAATCATGGGAAAATAAAAGTTTAGATCCCCCTCTTTCCTTTTTTGTTTGTCATTTATTGATGCTTGAGAACTTCTACTGCACCTAGACTTCTTTGAGGTTTGCTGTTTTTGAGGAGCGCTTAAGCAGTTGCTGAGGAGTCCCAAAGGAATTGGAAATACTCCCGCGCAAACCCAACCAAGCCAACGTGGTTGCTCCATATGACCAGATTCGGTTTATCTTCGCCAAGGAACAGCATGGCTTCTTTGCCATCTGCTATGACGCCGCCGCCAAACATGTGGTCCCGAACGCGCAATTCGTTTACGGCGGGGATTTTTTTTAGAGTTTTCCAGTCTTCGCCTTTGCCCGCCGCCATCAGTTTTACCGTCACGTTTTTCTTTAAGCCGACGAAAAGCTGGTCTGCCGACGCCATGATGGGTTTGGCGAATACGGGGGCGGCTATCATGATTTCTTTGTTGGCTTTCTTGATGACCTCTTCCAGCTTGACTATGATGGCTTGTTGCCCATGAAGGATGAGTATGTCTGGTCGTTCGACGAGTTCGCGTTTCTCGTAAAGAGGTTGCAAGGCTTCCGCGACGGTTTGCTCCCACCCCAAGTACTTGTCTTCCAACCGTTGCTTAGTGAACGCGGTTGCCTCCAGAGGTGATTTGGGATAGTACTTGAAGGGACGGGTTTCGCTGCTTTTTATCCACCCCTTCTCCTTAAGCGAATTCAAAACCTCGTAAATCTTGCTGTAAGGCACCTTGGCTTCCCGGCTAATCTCCATGGCGGTAAGCTGCCCGCTCTCCAGCAAGGCCAAGTAAGCATCAACTTCGTAGGCATTCAAGCCCATTGCTCGCAACGTTTCCTTAGTGTTCTCGTCAATAGACATGTGTATACCCCTTATTCACCGTCGGAAAGGTTTGGAAACATTATTATGTCCTCCACGGCTCTTAAGCCCTTCGAAATCCAAATCATTCAGTGATTAACATGAAAACCATCAAAAGCACAAGATCCATCTGCCCCGAATGCCTACAAGCACTAGACGCCGAAATCTACGAGGACAACGGCAAAGTCTTCATCCAAAAGACTTGCCCAGAACACGGCGCGTTCCAAGAGCTTTACTGGTCTGACTACGACCAATACATGCGTGCGGAGAAGTTCCGCTTCGACGGTGTAGGCATAGAAAACCCCCGCACTAAGAAGGAAAAAGGGTGCCCAAATGACTGCGGCATCTGCCCCGAACACAAATCCCACACTGGGCTAGCCATCATAGATGTAACGAACCGTTGCAACCTCAAATGCCCCGTCTGCTTCGCTAACGCTTCCGCCGCGGGATACGTCTACGAACCCTCCGCGGAACAAATCACGGGTATGCTGGAAAACCTGCGTGCAACCAAACCTGTTCCCGCCACGGCACTTCAGTTCAGCGGCGGAGAACCAACCATCCGCAAAGAACTGTTCGATTTTATTCGAAAAGCCAAAGAACTCGGCTTCAAACACGTTGAAATCAACACAAACGGAGTTCGAATCTCAAAAGACGTCGAATACGCCAAACAGCTCAAAGCCGCCGGCGTAAGCACAATTTATCTGCAGTTCGATGGATTGACCTCCGACGTTTACAAATTCATCCGCGGTGTAGACCTTCTCGAAACCAAGATGAAGGCCATAGCTAATCTACGTGAAGCAGGCCTTGACAGCATTGTTCTCGTCGTCACATTGGTCAAAGGCGTGAACGACACCCAACTAGGCGACATAGTAAACTTCGCGTTAACCAACTTCGACGTCATCCGATGCGTCAACGTGCAACCCGTCTCGCTATGTGGACGTTTACCCCAACAGGAACGCGAGAAGATGCGCATAACCATCCCCGACTTCATGCGCCTAGTTGAAGAACAAACGAAAGGTATGGTTAAAGCCTCAGACTTCTATCCTGTCCCAACAGTTGCGCCCATAGCGAAAGCAGTTGGGGCCCTCAAAGACAAACACTTTCTTGAATTCACGGCACACCCTCACTGCGGCATGGCAACATACCTGTTCACGGAAAACGGGAAAACTGTTCCTATCACACGCATTGCCAACGTAGAGAAATTCAATGCAGCCATGAAAAAAGTCTACGAGGAAGCGGCGAAAGGCAACAAGAACCGCGCCAAGCTCCGCTTGGTCGGCGCCGCCAGACACATGAAGTTCAATTTCCTACGCAAATACGTTCTGCGAGTGCTGACGGAGGGCAGCTACGAAAGCTTAGGCGACCTACAAAGAAAATCACTCCTACTCACCTCAATGCATTTCATGGACCCCTACAACTTTGACTTAGAACGCGTCCAACGATGCCTAATCCACTACGCAGTACCCGACGGACGAATCATACCATTCTGCACATACAACTCAATTCACCGACCGCTGGTAGAAAAGAAACTTGGCATCCCGATCAAAGAGTGGCAGAGCAAGCATAAGGTTGAAATAAGTCAGGTAATCTAGAACAGAAACGCAAGTGATAGTCATGGGTGGAAAAAAGAAGCTCGGCTTGAAACAGATGGAACGCCAGCAAGGCAAAGAAAACGAAGCTAAAGAAGCAAAAGAGAAGAAAGAAGGTAAGAAAGCTGGTCCGCCAGAAAAGAAGCGAACAACCATCAACGTGATTCCGCCAGACGCGAAAAACGACAAAATTGTCGCCGAAATCAAAAAGATGCCTGTTCTCACGCCCTATTCAGTCTCCACAAAATACAACGTCCGCATAAGCGCAGCCAAAGAATTCCTCTTGCAGCTGGAGCAAAACGGTGCTGTACAGTTAGTCTCCGGCAGCCACAACATAAAAGTATACAAGCCCTGCGCTTAAGTTCTAAGCGCAACTTAAGTTTTATTTTCTTTACATTTCTAAAGGAGCTAGTTTACTTTGGATTTCCCACAAAGAGTATACACAGAAGCTGAACACGAAAAAGCCAAAAAGTTAGTCGATGCGGGCTACAAACACGAACTAAAAGTCAGCGGAGGCACCAAGTTTGTAGAGAAAGTAAACACATCTCTTAACCTTATCAAAACCGTTGGTTGCTATGATTTCCTCCGATCCTACCTTAGAGAAATAACCGAAATCGACGGCATCACCCAACTGCGAGAAACCGAAGTAGCCATTTGGGCAAACAAATTCGCCGTAGAAAACCCCGTAGACTTCGCCAGCCTCCTCATCCAGAAAACCCACCATATGAAAGAGTACCTTGAGGGCGAACTCTATTACGGAGGAGCCTCAGAAAAACGCACCGTCCAAAAACGCATCGAATTCCTCGAAAACCTAAAAAACAAAACAGCCGACATAAAAGTGAAAGAGGAATGCGAGCGGCTTCTCGTCATGTGGCGGGAAAGCGCTCTAACTTACTAGGGCTTCAACTCGAACGCGAGTGCCACTTTTAATCTGCTTGAAAATTTCCAGATTTTGTGTGATTTTGCCAAGTATGCTGACTGGGCTGTACGGCTGTGATGTTCCATAGAAGATGCATAATGCGCCACCCATGGGCCAAAAAGCAATTGTGCCTGTCTCTACGGTTGGTTTTGCTTTTTCCTCGCCCATTTTGATAGGGATTTCAAAGTAGATTTCTTCCTTCCAAAGCGCCGCACGACCCTCGACGGGGAGTTTCCTAACTATAGTATCGATAGTACGAGGTGCCATGAAGCGGACAAGTTCTCCTTGGGCTTCACCTAAACCTTCGATGAGGAACTTTACTTTTATGTGGGAAACATCTTCAGGGGTGGTCAAGGTTATCTATCCTTCTTTTCGAGAAAACTGGTTAAATCTCGACAAACGGGTTTAACTATTACTTGAAGTTCGATTTAACTCTTACAGTCCATCCATCAATGGAAGCTTTTACCCAACTAACTCAAGCACAGTTTTTCCAATAAAGTCAATCTGATCTGCAGTTACGCCTGGGTGGATAGGTAACGAGAAAACTTGCTTCGCAGCCTTCTCCGTTTCAGGAAGCTGGAATTCGCCGAAACTGCGGTAAAAAGGCATCTGATGGATAGGATTCACGTAGTAAGCCTCCGTACCTATACCACGTTTGTGCAAATCATCAAGAAGTTTGTTTCGGACGGCTTCTTCGCCATGATACAGCCTTACAGTGTAGAGATACCAACTATGAATGTCGCCTTCAAATTCATGAGGCAAACAAAGCTTACCGGACTTAGAGAGAATCTCGGTCAAGTGTGTTGCGTTCTCTCTACGCTTGGCAATGAACATTGGAAGTTTCTTAAGCTGCTCCACCCCAATCGCCGCTTGCATCTCAGACATACGGTAGTTGTTTCCAAGAATTTCAGAAGCGTACTTGGCTTTTTCACCATGCGTGCGAACCATTCGAGTGACTTCGGCAACTTTGTCATCGTTGGTGGTTACCACGCCTCCTTCGCCGGTGGTCATGTTTTTGCTTGCATATAAGCTCCAGCAGGCTGCATCGGCATACGCGCCAGGTTGTTTGTCAAGATACGATAAACCATGCGCTTGGGCTGCATCCTCAACCACCAAACAGCTGTGTTTGAGGGCAACCTCCCGAATCTGTTCCATATCGGCAGACAACCCGTACAAATCAACCGGCATAATGGCTTTGGTCTTCTTCGTTACGGCTCTCGCAACCGATGCTGGGTCCAGATTGTAGGTTTCGGGATCTATGTCGGCAAACACGGGTTTCCCTCCAGCCAATACAACTGCTTCGGCGGTAGCAACAAATGTGAAACTTGGCAAAATGACCTCGTCGCCTGCATTAACTCCGACGGCTACAATCGCGGCATGCAACGCTGCCGTTCCAGTGTTTACTGCTATAGCATGTTTAGCATCTGCAAATTTGGCAAATTGCTTTTCAAATTCGGTAACAACTGGTCCAGCACCTAAGCCGCTGGTGAGGTAGCAGCTTCGCATGACTTTGACAACTGCTTGGATTTCTTCTTCGCCAATTTGGGGAAGATTAATGGGTATCATGTTAGGACCTCAGGATGGGAACTAAATCTCGGAAAACCTATTTCAATTTATCCTATCAAATATTAGGCAAAGCGACTTTCCATGGGAACTCAGAAAATGTTTTAAGCCTTTGCATATATCTTATGCTGAGATGAACCCTCATGAATTCTGTTGTTGACGTTCTTTCTAGGGCTGAAGAAAACGCTGTATGGCTTAGCAAAAACTATGAAAAAATGAAGAAAGAATACAACAACCAATGGGTGGCGGTCTTAGAAACTAAGGTTGTAGACCACGATAGCAACTTCGACCGAATCCTGAAACGTGTCAAGCAAAAATTTGGGACACAATTTGATGAGATTTCACTGGATTACGTTACCACTGAAGAAATGAATTTTATTCTCTGAAGGGATTTCCCTTTGAGAATTCCTTGTTTCTTTAAGGAAGGACGTTTTGAAGCCGCCTACATTAAAGCAAGATTTGAATCCGAAACTTTACACATTTACGCGACCATTGAATTCTTAATCGACACAGGTGCATTCAGAACAATTGTAAACGACAAAGACGCTCGCGAACTAGGCGTCGATTATCAAGAGTTAGAAAAACTGCAAGGAGGAGTGCTTGGTGTAGGTGGTTCGGTTGATGCGCACATTCTAAAAAATGCTAAACTAGTTTTCAAAACTGAAAACAAAAGGTTGCATTCCGAATGTTTTGAGAGCCTATGCTTCCTCAAACATTCGTTTACAAATGAAAGAATGCTTAAGATGCCAAGTCTAATGGGAAGAGACATTATCAACAAATTCGCGCTTCGTTATGACAAGAGATTTGGACAAGTATACTTAACTGATGAAAAGGCCTTAAAATAAAAAAAAGGCGTTTGTTGCCTTATTGCTCGAATAGGGGTACGTCTATTTTTTCTGGTTCGTAGTCGACGAGTTTGCCGCTGAAGAACTGCTCATACGCCGAGAGGTCTAGTAGGCCGTGTCCGCTGTAGTTCATAGCTATTATTTTCTTTTGTCCGGTCTTCTTGCATTCCAGCGCTTTGTCGATGGTGCATTTGAGGGCGTGTGCAGTTTCGGGTGCGATAACGAAGCCTTCCGTTTGTGCCAGTGTTTGGGCTGCTTGGAAGATTTCTTTTTGGTGATATGCGACGGATTTCATGTAGCCTTTGCAGATTAAGTATGAGATGAGGGGGGACATTCCGTGGTATCTTAGTCCGCCTGCGTGGATGGGTGGGCAACTGTAGTTGTGTCCGAGTGTGAGCATTTTGACAATAGGGGCTGTTGCTGCGGTGTCACCGTAGTCATACGTGTAGACTCCTCTTGTAGTGTGAGGTACGGCTTTGGATTCGCACGCAATGAACTCGGTGTCTGATTTACCTTTCAGTTTGTCTGCCATGAAAGGAAAGCTAAAGCCAGCAAAGTTGGAGCCACCGCCAATACAGCCAATGACGATATCGGGTTTGGTGTCGATGAGGTCAAACTGCTTCATGGCTTCTTGTCCGATGATTGTTTGGTGCATGCAAACGTGGTTCAACACTGAACCCAACGTGTATCTGGCGTGCTCGTCTGTTAAGCAGTCTTCTACTGCCTCGCTTATGGCAACGCCTAGGGAACCGTTGTGGTTGGGGTCTTGCTTGAGCAGTTTGCGGCCGAACTCTGTGTTGTTGCTGGGCGAGGCGAACATTTCGGCGCCGTAGAGCTGTGAGATGATTCTTCTGCCGGGTTTCTGGTTGTAACTTGCGCGCACCATGTAGATGCGGCACTTCAAGCCAAATATTTTAGCTGAGTAGGCTAGTGCGGTGCCCCATTGGCCTGCCCCAGTTTCTGTCACCAGCCGGGTGGTTCCTTGTTTCATGTTGTAGTATGCTTGAGGGATGGCGGAGTTTGTTTTGTGGCTTCCTGCAGGGCTGAACTGCTCGCATTTAAAGTAGATTTCTGCCGGGGTCCCAAGGAATTCCTCGAGCCTTTTAGCCCGGAATAGTGGACTGGGTCGGGGGAGGCGGATGTATGCGTCGTAAACTTCGTCGGGAATTTTGACGTACCGTTCCTGGGTGACTTCTTGCATGACTAGCTCTTTGCCAAAGATGCGCATCAGTTTCTCCGGGTTTATGGGTTTCTTGTCAACTGGATCAAGTGGGGGCGGGAGTCGTTCGGGGAGATCGGCTTGGATGTTGTACCATGAAGTTGGGGTTTCGTCTATGGGTAATGTGACGTAGTAGTCTTTGTTTAGCGGTTTTGCCATTTTGTTTACACCTTGACAATGCTTGTTTTGTTGGCATCAAAACAGATGGGAACATATTTATACGTTATTGTACATAACTGTACATATTGCTGTGAAGAGCATTGTGGAACAACATCAAAAAACACTTCCAAGACTACCCCGAACGCCTCAAAGTCGTCCGAGTCCTCGTCGAAAACGGCCTCGCAGTCAAAGAAGAAAAAATCTATCTCAACCAAATCGAAATCCCACCCGTCCGCATCGCCAGAGTTGCAGGCGTCGACCGCCGCACCGTCAACGAAACCGTCTGCGCCATCAAAGCCAACCGCGAACTCCGCCAAATCTTCCAAGACATCCTCCCAGCAGGACACTCCCTAAAAGAAATCGCCAAACACCTAAACCTAGGCGTCGTCGAAATCACCCCCACAGACGCCAAAGCCCATGGCATCCTAGCCAACTCCGCTACCGTCCTCACCAACGCAGATCTAAGCATCCGCCAAGCCATCGTAGACGACCCCGAACTCTCACCCGAACCCAAACTAACCTTCATCGTAGAACGCAAAATCCCTGGAGAACTCATACCAGAACTACTAAAAATAATAGGAGTAGCCAAAGTATCCATATACTAAGCCACCACCTGCCCCTGTGAAGGAAGGTCTGTGGTAATTTTCGGCTTCAAAAGTACATGAACAAAAGGTCTCCATCCCTCTTTTTGAGCTATTTCTTAGGAACCCAAACAGCGACCGCTTTGGCCAAAAACGGTCAAAGCAACGCCAGCTTCCCGATAAGGAAAAACGCTTAATCTTATATTTCATTACTTATAAGGCAAAAAACATAGTCTCCCAGACGCTTGGCAAACAATTTTGCACTCGCAGCCCAGACGTATTAGCTTTGTTGGCAAAGCAAGCTCTTTTAGTTGTGTCAGGCTTATTCAGTATATGACTTGAAACGCTTGAGTTGCTTTTGTGTTCTTCAGCTGACAAGGTACCGTTAACTAAACATTTTGGAAAGCCCTGTTTCAATTTGGGACTCAACTTGTGATAACTCGGCTTGGGCAACGGTCTTTTTTGAAGGATATGTTAGCTCAGATAACTCAGGATACTTTACCAAATTATAATATGCTTCAGCCAACAGTCTAATTACGAAATCATAATGATTGTTGATTTGAGCTTTTCCTTCCTTTATTTGAATAATGTTCAATGTTGTCAGTGGTTTAAAGATACCTTCAACCCCGCTAAGATCAGCTTCCGTCCCTTTTTCAAATGAATCGACGATACCTTCAATTTGAGACTTGTAATCCCTCTTGGATAAACGAGCTTCAGGCAATATTTTTTCTGCATATAGTCTGACCCTTCCTAAAGTCTTGAAAATTCTATCAGTTAAACTAATGTCTCCAAATTCTTTTGTGGGCACACTAGAGTATGAGTATGCAATTTTTCTGTCAATATCATGAAAAACGTTTGCTGGAACCATATATGCGTACTTGGGATTATTCAGTTTTGGCTCGGATTCAGTAACCTTGATTATTGCCCCAGCTCTCTCGAGTTCTTGGCTGAGTCTTATGAGATTTTCATTTCCAAGAAATATTGGAAAAGCAGGGTACTATTGAGTTTGATAAACAAAAAAAGCACGCATCTATAGCCTGCTCCAAGTGTGGTAAACAGATACCAATAGATAAGATAGGCACCAAACAACAAAGGAAAGGATTAAACATCACATACATTTGCGGTCCTTGCGAAACTAAAGCGCCCTAAACAACAAAGCCTTGCCATTTATTATTTATTGAGGGGTTATCGTATCCTCGCTACTGTTGCATAAAATTGAGACGTAAGCCATTTGTAGTGTTCGTGTATTATTGGGTGTGGCGATTTTTACTATTTTTTTATGCGTGGTTGAGTTGTAGGTTGTTTTTGCTTCTTGGGCTGGGTTTGGCTGAGGGGTTGGATGGCGTTTTTGGAGGCTCGCCCGATTTCTATGTCAGCTATTTGCACCAGACTAATTTTAGGTTTTCAATGTTCTTGAAGTGGGCGTCATCGGAGAAAAGCGGGCATTCGTTGATTTGGGCGGTTGCGGCAATTACGCTGTCTGCCATGGGCATTGGATGCTTGGCTCGTAATTCGGCGCTTTTTACTGCAATTGTGTAATTAACCTCAATTACCTGAAAATCGCGGTGAATTGTCCCACTTTTTAATGCGGCGACATCTTTGCCTTCTTTTCTTAAGACAATACGATGTATTTCATGAACCGTTAATGATGAAACTAGACGTTCATTTGTTAACCGGAGTTCTTCTTTGAGTTTTCTTACAAGCGTCTGGTTGGGTGAATAGAAGTATTCTACAAAGAAGCGGGTGTCATAGACGCGGCTAGTCGTCATCTTCTGCCCTCATTTCGTCGAGCATTTTCTTTACTTCTTCAACGGTGGCTTTGCCAACTCCGCTTCCAGCTAAATCAAATATGCTTGGCTGTTTTTTTTATGACGATTTTGCCGTCTTCTTCAACAATTTCAACTGTTGATTTTGCCTCTATGCCGAATTTTCGGCGCAGCTTTATGGGTATGGTTACTTGCCCTTTTGTTGTGACTACTAGTTCTTCCGCAGTCATACTTCGACCCAAGTTAAACTTACTTAGAAGTACTACTTAAGCAGTATATTCACCTTTTTTAGGAGTTGCTGTCGTTGCTACTCAATGTTCTTGTGCAGAAAAAAACAGTCGATACATGCTTTCACACCCACATCTTGGCGGCTTCAACATGAACGCATGTATGTTGCGTGGATGAAAACGCGGTTGCCCCATCCAAGACAAACGGCGAAAGATTTTGCTACCGCAAAATGGGGCTTGTTTCTTTTGCAGTCTCGTGCAGCCTATAAACCCGTACACCCACACAAAGAGGGAATGCAGAAAAACCCGACCCACCGCCACACAAACAAGCATCCAAAAAGAAACATCTAAACCCCACAAAACCACTTAACCGCACCATTTTCACAAGGGTGTTCTAGAAAAACTTATATTGCTAGGCTGTTTTGTTGTTGTTCGCATTAAGGGGTTTATTGAATTTGTCATCAAATACTCAAGGCGGAGTGCCCATTCTCGTATTAAAAGAAGGCACCGGTCGTTCTCGGGGAAGAGAAGCCCAGCACAACAACATAACCGCAGCCAAAATCGTAGGGGAAAGCGTCAGAAGTGCCCTAGGCCCAAAAGGCATGGATAAAATGCTTGTTGACAGCTTCGGCGACGTAACTATAACCAGTGACGGACGCACCATCCTCGATGAAATGGATGTCCAAAATCCAGCCGCCAAGATGATGGTAGAAGTCGCGAAAGCTCAAGATAACGAGGCAGGCGACGGAACCACATCCGCCGTCATAATCGCAGGCGAACTCCTCACCAAAGGCGAGGAGCTCTTAGAAAAGAATATTCACCCTACCGTCATAATCGACGGATACAAACAAGCCCAAGAAAAAGCCTTAGAGACACTCGAAAAGATAGCCATATCAGTAGACCTCACAAAACATGATTACCTCAAAAAAGCAGCCATAACCTCCATGGCAAGCAAACTTGTCAACGAATACAAAGAGTACCTAGCTGACATAGTTGTAAAAGCGATGCTTGCAGTGGCAGAGAAGGAAAACGGCGGCTACAAGGCCGATGTAGACGACGTATTAGTGGAGAAGAAAACCGGCGAATCCCTCAAAGACACAAGCCTCATAAACGGCATAGTAATTGACAAAGAAATCGTGCATTCAGGCATGCCAAAACGGATCGAGAAAGCCAAGATTGCTCTGCTTGATGCCGCGCTAGAGATTGAGAAAACCGAATACGATTCTAAACTCAGCATTGAAAGCCCCAGCCAAATTGAAGCTTTCCTCAATCAGGAAGAAAGCATGCTCAAAGCCATGGCGGACAAAATCGTCGCAGTAGGCGCCAACTTAGTTATCTGCCAAAAAGGCATCGATGACTTGGTTCAGCATTTCCTGTCCAAGAAAGGAGTTGCCGCCATTCGCAGAGCTAAAAAATCCGATATGGAACGCCTGGCCAAAGCCACCGGCGCAAGCATAGTCAGCAACATTGACGCCTTAACTTCTAAGGATCTTGGCGAAGCAGCACTTGTCGAGGAACGCAAAATCGCTGAAGACAAGATGACATTCATCGAAGGCTGCAAACACCCCAAAGCAGTCACCATCCTCATCAGGGGATCTTCACCACGAATGAATTCCGAAACCGAAAGATCAATTCACGACGCGTTGTGCGTAGTTCGGGACCTAATTCGTGAGCCTAAAATTGTTGCAGGCGGCAGCGCTCCAGAACTTGAAATATCTAAAGTTCTCAGACGGTACGCAGAATCCGTGTCTGGAAGAGAGCAATTAGCAGTGAAAGCGTACGCTGAGGCATTAGAAGTTCTGACAACTACCCTTTCTGAGAACGCAGGTTTAGACCCCATCGAAATACTTTCTGACTTGCGGTCAAGACATGAAAAAGGCGAAACCTGGGCAGGCATAGAAGTGCTTTCGGGCAAAGTGCAAGATATGTCTAAAGCGGGCGTGTTTGAGCCGTTGGCGGTTAAGAAGCAGATAATCAAGTCTGCCACTGAAGCAGCCATGATGATTCTGAAAATAGACGATGTCATCGCCTCGCAGAAGATGAAAGCGCCCCCAGGTGGAGGCGGCGGAATGGGAGGCATGGGCGGTATGCCAGGCATGGAAGGTATGTAAAATGGCTGTTACTCAAGATAAAGTGGAAGTTGGACCACCAAAAATTACGCGGTTCGAGAAAGCCCGAATTGTCGGCGCAAGATCCCTACAAATTTCCATGGGCGCACCCATACTCATAGAGGTTGACAACACACTCACAAGCCCCATCGACATCGCCCTCAGAGAACTTGGCGAAGGCATTTTGCCCATAACCATCAGAAGAACACTGCCAGACGGAACCTTCCAGGACATTCCGTTGCGGTGGCTAATGGTTAGCTAAATTTCTTCTTTCTTTTCCAATTTTGTTTTTGCTTCTTCTAAAGTGGAGCGAATTTTAATCCAGTGTGCTCCCTGCCAGTAGACTGCACCACAGTTTGGGCAACTCCAGAACTCATTGTAATATAGCAAAGTGTTTTTTTCGACTTTGGCGGCGATTTCGTCTTTGTTGGCCGACGTGAGTTTGGTGTTGCACTTTGGGCATCGCGATTGGGCCAAATCAATCGTTAAGGGGATGCTGAAACGTGTTGACATCTCTGCAAGACGTTCGGGTTCCGTTTCGCCCTCCACGTAATATGCTTCAATTCCCTTAGCGGCAGCTTGCTGATAAAGCGCCAAATCCTGCGTGAGGAGAATCCGATTTTCTTTTTTGGCAACATCCAGCAACATTGCGTCGGTCAGCGATGTCGAGTATTGGGCGCTATGCCCCATCATGCGCAGCCAGCGAGCTAATTTCCCCAACATGCCGTCCACGACGAAGTTCAAGGGAGAGTTCTCCGGATCACGGTGCCACTTCCTGCCTTTGCAACAATTTCTCCCTCATCCATTACCAATTTACCTCCGACAAAGGTCATTACTGGTTTACCCTGGACATCCCATTTATCAAATGGCGAGAACTTGGCTTTCGACTTGAATTTTGAAGCGTCAATTTTGAATTTCTGATTAAAATCTACCACAACTAAATCGGCAGATTTTCCCTGTTCCAAGCGACCCTTTTCAGCCAAACCGAAGATTTCGGCTGGTTTCTCGCAAAGAAGCTCCAGAGCGTGAGCAAGCGTCAGCATGTTTTTGTGGACAGATGTCAGCATGAGTGGGAGGATGGTTTCGACTCCGGATACGCCGGCTTTTACGTCCCATATGCTGGAGGCATCCTTTTCTTGGACCGTGTGGGGAGCGTGGTCTGAACCGACCGTGTCCACATCGCCCGCCTCGATGCCTTTCCAAAGGGCATCCACATTTTCCTGGCTCCGCAACGGCGGCATCGTAAGAGCGGATACTCCGAGGCTCCCATAATCGTCTTTTTTCAGCATAAGATGGTGAGGAGTAACCTCGACGGTCACGGCTTTGCCCGATTTCTTAGCCTCAGCCAAGGCGCTTAAGGATTTCTGGGTAGATACGTGGCAGAAATGAACACGCGAATTCTCCGCTTTACCCACGATGTCAATTATGCGTTCTACTGCTGCAAGTTCCGCGTTTTCGTCGTGCGCCTTAAGGTAAGCGGCTAGGTCATGGCGATTTCTTAGCTTGAAATTCTCCACGGCAAATTTCAGCAAACTATGGTCCTCGGCGTGAACTGCAACGGGAACACCTAACTTGCCAACTTGAGTGAACGATTCCAAAATAGCTTGGTCGTCATCTACATTTAATCCTCCAACCTGTTCCGCCATAAAAAGCTTGAATCCAACCGCCCCTTCCTCAACTATTGCCCCTATTTTTTCAGCGCTTGTGGGGAACTCTGAGTAAAAGCCCACGTTAACCAGAACCCGTCGAGCGGCAATTTCCATGCGGTTATGTAATGTTTCCGAGCTCATGGTTACGGGAGAGTTGTTCGGCATATCCAGCACAGTAGTTACTCCACCTACCGCTGCGGCGGCAGTTCCCGTCACGAAAGTTTCTTTGTACGCCTTGTCTTCATCGCGCAAATGAACGTGGGAATCGATAACGCCGGGCAAAACTAGCTTGTGGTTAATGTCAATTATTTGGTCGGCTTTAGGCATGTGGGTTTCTTTGCCTATTTTCTGGATTTTGCCTTCTTCTATAGCGATGCTGCAGTCGACGATTTCGCCTTTGAGGTAGGCTTTGGCGTTTGTGAGTACAGAGTCAACAATCAAGCGAGGTGCCTTCTGTGTGGTATGAAGGAGTAGCGAAGGTGTTTATTTGTTTATTCAAAACACAAAACACGATTGAAGAAGGTGAGGTTACTTTTCGTTTTCTGCTTCCACGCGGCATTCTTCGCACAGATTCTGGCCGTTCTTGTCTTTGAGGGCGTCCGAGTACGAACCGCATAG
Source organism: Candidatus Bathyarchaeota archaeon (assembly GCA_017883615.1). GTDB lineage: Archaea > Thermoproteota > Bathyarchaeia > Bathyarchaeales > Bathycorpusculaceae > JADGNF01. The sequence goes on along the minus strand of JADGNF010000034.1, from coordinate 83,514 downwards.
GTCACAATATCCAGATGGAGGTTCCTCTTCAGAGGCTTCATCAGGACCTTCGATTTTAGTGCGTTCCAAAATGATTTCGATTAGCTCAGGCATAACACCCAAAATATCTTTGCTTGAGAGTAAACCAATCAGGTCGCCCTTATAGAGAACACCAAGTCGTCTAATGTCAAGACGGCTCATTCTTCTTGCCGCATCGCTAATCGTCGCTTCCGGATCAATCATGGCTAAAGGCGATGTCATGATATCTTTAGCCATAACAGTTGCAGGTTGAAGATTTTTAGCTAAAACGCGCACAACCAAGTCCCGCTCAGTGATTATCCCAAGCGGCTTTCCATATTTGTTTGTAACTATAACGCAACCAAACTTGTTTTCGTTCATGAGTTTAGCGATTGTGTTGCTCGGAACCTCTTCGTCGGTAGTAACTACTGGGCTGCTCATGACGTCTTTGACAAGCATCCGTGTTCTCAATCCAAGTTCAGACATAGCAAACACATCCACGCCAATTTTTCCTAGCCTAAAGTCTCCAAGTGAACAATAGAAGGGCGCAATTTAAGAGTTTTCCACACCGAAAAAAACGCCAACCCCATCGCCTCATCTAACCGGATTGAACAGGAAATTTAGCATGAAACAAAACATAGCTTTTTTCCGCCATGATGGAGCAGATATATAAGACAGCGGAGTAGTATTTTCTGTTAACGAACCAAAAGAGGTTCCTAGAATTGCCATCTAAACGAAAAAGCCGAGGAAGATCAAAAGGAAGCAAAGGAAGCAGCAGCTTGGTTCAATGCGCCAACTGCGGTCAACAGGTACCAAGAGACAAAGCCAAGAGATCAACACGCCGAGTATCGTTCGTTGAACCCCAACTAGCCAAAGAACTAAGGGCAAAAGGAACATACATCGCTTCGTGGGTTGACACAAAATGGTACTGCATATCCTGCGCGGTCCACCGAGGCATAGTGAACGTCCGAGCCGAAAGCGAAAGACATTCACGAGCAAAAAGAAGATACTAATCTCAAGTTTCCTTTCTTTAACACTTCACAAAAAACCTTGAATCGGCAGCTAAACCCAGAGCGCGCCGCAAGCAATCTTTTTACTAAAGCAACATTTTAAGCGCTCATGATTAGTCTTATGTTGGCTTGTTTTCTTGTTTATGTTTCAGTACATTGTAAACGTGAAGTCCTCTTTGCAGAACTGTTATGGTTGCCAAAACAGCTATCACTATTACCCCTATATTCAATGCGGGAACCCAGAAAATCGCAACCAAGCTAAACCCCGCGAGCACTATGATGCGTTCGGGCCTTTCCGCTAACCCGATGGACTCCATTTTTATCCCTGCCGCTTCAGCTCTTGCCCGAGAATAACTCACCATAAGAGAACTAGCCAAGGCAGCTAAACCCACAAAGAGGTTGCATAACCCGCTGACTATGATACCGCCCAAAACGAGCGCGTCCGCGTAACGGTCCAACAACGAATCCAAGAAACCGCCAAACACGCTTGCCTGGTTGTAAGTTCGAGCTAATATTCCATCTAGGGTATCGCAGAATCCAGATGCCATAAGAAGAAGAACCCCAGCTAACAGCCACAGAGGCTGTTCACTTGACGCGACAGCGTACGCAACTGCCGCCAGGAACGCTAGTACAAACCCTATGACTGTCACGATGTTCGGTGTTAAGCCTATTTTGTGTGCCGCTTTCGCTTCTGAGGATAGGAGCTGCTGGACTTGCCGTTTCAGTTTGGTAAGCATTTGGATTTCCGAGTTTTGTATGTAACTCCAGTTATTAAAGTTGGACGGAATAAGTCGTTGTTTATGTGTTGTGTATGAATAAATGTGTGCCCAAACAATAAATGCAGATGAGATATGCCTTCGTTTCTAGCTTAGGACAACGTTATTATTCTCTTTTTAATTGTGGATTCAACCAAGCGGTTTTCCCACAGAACATATAAGGAAGAAACCAAAATAATAGATTTAGTAACGCCTGTCGCGGACAGAAAAACACATTCGCACCCGGCAACGTTACATACATAAGGAGTAAAACAAAATGACAGAAAATGCAGACGTTATCTTCGTCGGAAACAAACCACCAATGAGCTATGTTCTAGCAATCATAACCAGTCTCTCCTCAGGAACAACTAAAGAAATTACGCTGAAAGCACGAGGTCAAGCAATAACTACCGCAGTTGACGTGGCTGAAATAGCCCGAAACAGATTCGTTAAAGAACTCAAAGTGACCAAAATCGCCATAGGCACTGCTGAGATGCCACCCCGAGAAGGAGAGACCAAGTCCAGAATGGTTTCGACGATGGAAATAACGCTCAAGAAATAAACTGGAAACCAAAAGAAAAATAATTCACCAAACTTCTTTCATTTTTTCATCGTTTCGCATCATTTTCACACCAAGAAAACAGTTCACTATTTTCACACTCAGGGCTATGAGAAGACAAACGCGGCAAACATAAACAAAAACGCACAAACTCCGCACAAACATCGCTCCAACTATACGTTTCACCCAAAAACGACCAGCACTCACATCCCGAGTTCGACAACCATTGAGACTATTAATAGAGGGGCTATAGAAAAAAATCGCCAAAGAGAAAAGAAGCAAAAATGAAAGATTGAAATGGTTTATTCTCTGCTGGAAAGAATTACGATGTAATCTGCAGTGTCAGCGCACATGTCAGCAGCGTGCTCTATGAATTCGACCAAATCATCGAATATAACCATGGCACCGCAATTGATTTCTGCACCGTACTTAACAAACAGAGTTTTCGCGTTCAAGTACTCTTCGTCAAGGTCATGCTCGAAAGCTTCCACCTTATGGGCTTCAGCGATGGCTTCGGCGCCGTTTGACGAGATTTTCTCAATGCCACTGCGCAACGCTAGCGCCGCCTCCACAAGTTTACCAGTCATGAACACCGTTTTTTGGCAGAGTTCATCAGGTATCTTGGAGTTGCCAAGCATCTGCAAACATCTTGCAGCATCCTTAGTGTGATCTGCTAAAGTGTCTAGTCGTTTGACTAAGTGCAAGAGATCTTCCCGATAATCCGCGACCAACGCTGCCCCTTTGGAAAGCTCCGTGAAGACGTCAGTTCGGAGTTTGTCCACTTCCTCCTCTGCTTTGTAAAGGTTCAGAATGTGTTTCTTTGCGTCGGCAAAGTTTCCTTCAGAGAAACTTTTCATGGCTTTATGCAGTAAAGTTACGGTGTCGAAGGCTTTAGTTATTTGTTCGTGGGCTAACTCTAAGCCTTTTGTTCGGCGACGCTTTTCAAACCAGTCGTAGCTTCTTCGTTCCACGGAAACATTTCTCCTTATAGCATTATTTCACTGTGTTCAGATATAACCCTTCTTCTCAAACTGGAAAGCACCACTTTCAAGTTTGCTTTCCTAAGCTAAACAGGCGTCGATTGCGAGGAACCAATCTACCAGGTCAGAGTTTTCAAAGCGACGTTCTTCAAATTTCGCCTTAGCTGCTTCTTGCACGCGTATCCCTTACTTAACTTGATGTTAGCTACTAATTTGACGTACCCAAATAGTCTATAGACCATGTCTTAAACTATATAGAAAAGCTCCTGACCCAACAAAGTTATTCTTCAGCACTGATTTTGCCAATTGAACCTTATCCTCCAAACTCCGCATCAACGTATTCGTTACCACAACATTCAACCCAAGAGCTTCAATGCGTTGCTTGCCTGAAGAGTCAGCAACATCAATTATGAAAGTATCCAAGAAATCCGCGTAAAGTTCAGCCACACCGAAAGAAGAAACTTCATGCCCCAAACCCCGCAACAGTTTGTCAGCTGGACCTTTGATGGGAGCGCCCGCAATTATCGGGCTAACCCCAACTTTTGGCGCCTTTGTTCTTTTTAGAGCCTCACGTATGCCCTTCACCGACAATATCGTTCCTATGCTCACAACAGGGTTGCTGGGACAAATCACTACTCGTTCAGCATTCTCAATTGCTGCAATCACACCTTCAGATGGTTCAGCGTTTTCCGCCCCGAAAAACTCGACCCCGAGAACTTCATCTTTGGCACCGCGTTTAACCATATACTCCTCGAAATGCATAGTGCCCTGTTTGGTTACGATTCTGGTTTCGAATTTAGCGTCCGTCATAGGCAAAATTGTAACTCCAACACCCAAAGCAGCACAAACTTTTTGCGTGACCTCTGTTAGCGTGTAGCCTTTCTTGAGAAGATCTGTTCGGAAAATGTGCGTTGCAAGGTCCTTATCGCCCAAGTTGAACCATTCAGAACCCGTGTAACGGTTTAGAGATTCGAGACAGTGGAAAGTGTCGCCTCTAATTCCCCAACCCTTTTCTTCATCCACGATTCCGGCTAAGGAGTAAGCCGCGATGTCAACGTCAGGCGAAACATGCAAGCCATGAAGCACAATGTCATCGCCGGTGTTCACGATAACCGTCAAGTCTTTGGGATCCACTATTCGTGCAAGTCCAACAAGAAGTTTCGCTGCCCCAACGCCGCCTGCCAAAGCAGTAATCATATGTCTTCACCCAAGTGTTCAGATAGCAGTATTTGCCGCGGTTATTTGAATTGACCGCTCAAAAAAACCGCGACGCCAATCACTGATTGTCGCCCTGTTTTTCTGAAACCCAAGACGCCGTTTTGGCGCCTGTAGCGTCAATGGTTTGTTCTTTTTTGAAGACTGGAGCTTCGTACTTGTACCGTTCTACTGCTTCCCGCAAAACCTCGAAAACTTCAGGTCGGTGAGAACCCGCAACAGAAACGTACACCATATCTTCGCCTACGTAGAATTCGCCCAGCAAATGGTGAATTTGCACGTCAACGATGCCTGATTTCTGCTGCAAGTCGTCGCAGATTTTCTCTAGCACCTCGTTGGCTTTCTCCTGGTAGGCTTCAAGCGTGAGTTTCTGAACTTTTTCGCCTTCGTTGTTTTCTCCGCGTGCTACCCCAATGAATAAGCCTATGGCTCCTGTTTTGGTGTAGTTTTCGTTTTTGCGGATGCTGTCCATGAGGTCGTTGAGAGAGAATTTGCCTTTGTCGTGGACTCCTGCGTGGTGAGTCATTGTTGTTACCTCCTGTTTGATTAGAAGTTGATTTGATTAATAACGGATTCGCTCAAGCAAGATCGCTTTGATAAGGGCAAAAATGATTAAAGAAAATATTTGTTGAAAGGTTTGAAATAAACCCTTTCGGAGTGATTGCGTGATTATGCTTCGGCTTCTTCTTCGGCTGGTTCAGGTTCGGCAGCAGGTTCAGGTACTGCTTCTTCTTTGGGCAGCTCTTTTGGTTGTCCGATGAGCTTGGATTTGCGTATACCTACGTGACGCAATGGTGCAACTAGTTTTGATTCGTTGTAGATGTCGGATCCGATTTTGCCCAGAACCATTTCCTGCACGAACTGGTCAAGAGTGAGCGCGACTGATTTCTCTTTTATGATTCGGTCCATGATGTGACGGATGGTTTTTTCCTGAGACGTCTTGATTCTAGAAAGCGTTAGAGCTGAAACGGCGATTCTTAGTTTGAAGCCGTCTTTGGTGGTTATGTTGAAGAGGCCATCCACTTTGGTGGTTCTTCTACGCACTAGGCTTCTGAGGTAGTCACGGCTGTATTCATGTCCTTTAAAGAGTGTGCGGGCAGTTTTGCCTTCTATCGCATAAACCTGAAAATACATTTTCAAGTTCTGATGCGAAAAGTCGCCTGTTATGTCGTAGAGTGTGGCTTCAGCGACTCTTCCGATGAGCAGTTTCTCTTCTTCAGCTGGCACTGCGCCTAGCTCAACGTTGCCGAAGTACGGTGGCGCAACTATCATGTACCATGTTTTGCTACGCCATTTGTCACGTACGTGTTTAGTAGATTTCGAAGACAAGTTAATCCTCCGAACGCGCCAATAACCTACTCAAGGCAATATAAAAGGGTTTAGCGCTTAAGCGTTATCTTCTCGATGTCGCCCATGTACTTTCGCAAAACTTTGGGAATGACTATACTGCCGTCTTCCTGCTGACAATTCTCCAAGATGGCGACGATGGTTCTGCCGGTAGCTATGGCGGTGCTGTTGAGGGTATGAACGAATCCTTTGGGTGGTGCACCTTCTTTTTCCCGATAGCGAATTCCCAGCCTTCTTGATTGGTAGTCGGTGCAGTTGCTACAGCTGATGACTTCCCGGTAGCATCCTTGAGCGGGCATCCAGGCTTCGAAGTCGTACTTTTTGGCGGCTACGGTACCGATGTCACCTGTGCACACGTTCACAATGTGGTAGGGCAATTCGAGTTTCTGCAAGATTTCTTCACAGTTTTCTCGGAGTTCTTCATGCATTTTCCAGCTGTCTTCCGGAGTGCAAAAAATAAACTGCTCAATTTTATTGAATTGGTGCGTGCGGAAAATTCCGCGAGTGTCTTTGCCGTGTGCTCCAGCTTCTTTACGAAAGCAAGCGCTGACTCCTGCGAGTTTGAGGGGAAGGTTTTCTTGTTTGATGGTTTCGTTCATGTACATAGCGGCCATTGGGTGCTCGCTTGTGGCGATTAGGTAGAGGTCCTCGTTTTCCACCTTGTAGAGAACGTCTGCGAAGTCGCCGAGGCTGGTTACGCCTTCGTAGGGTTCACGCTTCATCAGATAAGGAGGTTCGATTAGGGTGTAGCCTTTGCCTGCTAGGGTTTCCATAGCAAAGTTCATGAGCGCGTAATCGAGAAGCACCCCTAAGCCTTTGAAGTAAAAGAATCTTGCGCCCGCAACCTTTCCCGCGCGTTCAATGTCCACAATATCCAGGTTCAGCGCCAAGTCTATGTGGCTTTTGGGAGCGAACGCGAACTGCGAAATGTTGCCCCATTTCTTGACCTCAACGTTGTCTGCGTCGCTCGTCCCAAACGGCACAGTTTCATGCAACAAGTTCGGCAACTTCATGAGAAAATCATGAGTCTTCTGTTCCAGCACTACGACTTCTTTTTCTCTAGCCGTGATTTCTGCGTCAACGGCTTTGGCTTTCTCAACTTGGACTTGGGCGTCTTGTTTAGCTTTTTTTAGGGTAGCGATTTCTTGGGTGCAGACTTTGCGACCGTGTCGAAGGTCGTTGAGTTTGGTTAAGTCTTCTCGCCACTGCTTATCTGCTTCGATTAGTTCCTGGAGCATGCGCAGATTCTCTGGATTTCCGCGTTTCTCCAAATTTGCTTTGACTTGTTCGGGGTTTTCGCGGATGAGTTTTATGTCTAACATGCGAGGTCACCAAGTCAATTCACTTTTAGAGTTGCTTGGTTATTTAACTTGCGATAAGGAGCCTTTGAATGATTTGGGGTCTGTTGCGATTTTTTGTCTATAGCCCCCTTATTTAAACTATAAATAGCGAAAAAGAATTGCGGATAACTGGGTACTTAAGCCTAAAACTTTCTTTAGAGAAGGTTGATTGGCTGCTATCTGATTGTGAACGCCTTAAGCAAAGGAAAAGCAGGAAAAGGTGGAATTGGCAGTATCATATGCTTGCTGCATTGATCAATGTCTTAATCTTGCAGTATTCCTCGTTCGGGTCCTCTACTGCATTTGATGTTTCGCATGAAATCCAACCGCCAGCGTCATATGTCAGCGAGTATCCACTTGATTTTAGCGCCTTCAGGCAAGCCAAGATTCTTTCCAGCCGCGACAGATCTACCGCGCCATTTTCAATTGACAAGTTGATGACTATTTCCACGAAAAAGGAAGAGGAAGGCGAGTTTGCCCTCGCGCCGACGCCGATCCGGTATGCCAAGGTTTTTTCGAGCAGCTGATACGCTTCTTTGCTCGTGGATGCGTTTGCTTCTTGTGCGAGAGCTGTGGTATCTATGCGCTTATCTGTGATCAAGTTTGGTTCACCGCACAGTTTAGATTTTGTAGTATTTTGCATAGAGCGCAATTCCAATGCCTAAGATGGCGACGCAGGAAATGGACACCGCAGCTAAGTCGAGCAGGACCGCGGGGCTGGCGATAGATGCGCCTCTGAGGAATAGCGAGGTCAAAGCGTCGGTGACGTAGTAGCTTGGCACGAATTTGCCGGCGACTTGTGCACTTGAGCTGAGAGATGCGCCGACAAACGTTCCTAGGAACAGTTGCGGAAGCACGAATAAGAAACTTAGGCCGGTTGCGGCGCTGGCAGATTTGGCAAGGGTTGCGGTGATTAAGCCGAAGCCTACGTTGGACAGCGAGAACACCAGCACGAGAATGAAAGCGAAGGCGTAGACGGATCCGTCGACGTTTGGTCTGAAGCCTAACGCATAAGTCATAACAAACACTAGCGTAGCCTGAATCAGGGCGATGCCCATGTAGCTGAGTACTTGGCCAGTCATGAATTCCGTGGGCGTGGTGGGTGTGATGCGGATGCGTTTCATCATGCCGTTTTCTCGGTCGTTTGCGAAAGATTGCCCAACCATCATGATGAGGAATATCGAAGCGAATGTGAACATGCCGGGGGCAATAAAGTCGAGTGCAGAATGTGCTTCAACGTTAACCAGCGATGCTATCTGCAACTGGAATGAGTTTTGGGGCGTCTGCTGGGCTTGTCCCGCAATTGCGGTGAGCGTTTGTTGGATGATGGGTGGTATTGCTTGGGTTGCCGTGATTGAGCCCTTGTCTAGGTACAAGCTGATGGTGGCGTTGGTCCACACGTTTGGGTTGCCGGGTGCAGCTTGATAAGATCCGTAGCTTTGACTGAAGTCCACTGGGATGATCATTATTGCTTGGATGCTGCCCTGCGAAAGGGCGTTTTGGGCGGTTTGGTTGTCATTGTACAGGTGGAGGTTAATGATTTTTGTATCGGACAATGCGGTGAGAAGCGTTTGTGAAGCGTTCACCGAGTTGTCTTGGTCCAAGTTGACTACGCCCACATTATAGAGGGGTTGCCCCGCTCCGACGCCGCCAAATGAGGCTCCAAATGCGAAGACGAACACGATTGGGAATATGAAAATCATGAACAGAACCGCAGGTTCGCGGATGGTTTTTTTGATTTCTTTCTTGGTTAGAGCCAAAATGCGTTGTGCTTTCATGCCTATTCCTCCCTGATTTTTCTTCCTGTCAATTTTATGAAGACCTCTTCAAGGTTCTTCACTTGGTTTTGGGAAACGAGTTCTTTAGGGGTGCCTAACGCAATGAGTTTGCCGTGGTCGATTATTCCGACCCGGTCGCAGAGTTCCTCCGCTTCCTCCATGTAGTGCGTCGTCAAAATGATCGTTTTGTTTTCTTTTTTCAGTTCTTTGAGGAAGTCCCAAACAGAGTGGCGGCTCTGAGGGTCCATAGCGACTGTGGGTTCGTCGAGGAACGCAATTTGAGGGTCGTTGATCAAGGCGAGTATAAGACTTAGGCGACGTTTCATGCCGCCGCTGTACTTTCCTGCCCGACGCTTCGCATCTTCCGAGAGACCCATCTTATCTAGCAGGTTTTCTCGTCTCGTCACAAGCTGGGCTTTGTCGACCGCATATAGGTCTCCGAATAGGTCCACGTTCTCCGCGCTCGTCAAGTACGGATAAATGGCGGTTTCTTAGACGCAAACTCCGATTAGTTCCTTGACTTTCGCCGTGTCCTTTTGCACATCGTATCCGCATATGTTGGCCTTTCCATCAGTGGGTTTTAAGTGACCGCAAAGAATGTTTATGGTTGTGGTTTTTCCTGCGCCGTTCGGACCCAAAAGCCCGAAAAGTTCCCCCCTGGCAATTTGTAAGGAGATGCCGTCTAAGGCGTTACGTCTTGGTATTTTTTGCCTAGATGCTCAATTTGTATGGCCGATTCGTTCATGCTTGGTCACTCCAGTTAGTTGTCTGAATGAACTTTGTTATGGGAGAATTTAGTTTCATGTCAACCAACGGATGCAAAAAGAAGCCAAAAACTGCCTCTGAAGGGGCATTTTATCCCATGCGGGGTTGAGGAAACAGCTCTATGGCTTCTGGACCAGCTGGTCGCGCCATGTCTCGAAAATGTAGCCCGTGTACAAAATATTTGGAACGACAGATGTGACCCCGGATTCTTTCTCCAAGCTTTCCCGCAGACTCTGGAGCTCATTCATGCTGTTGGTCCAAACCGTGTAAGTCACAGTGTTGGGAACGTTCACGAAACACCAAAAGAACAGCGTGTTTGGCGCGTACTTGCGGAGAATCTGGAAAGTCGCTACACCAAGGTCTACTTCAGGTTTCAAATGGACATCGACAAGCGTGATTATGTCGTTGGATTTATCGGGGTACCATTCCAAACCTAGTTCCACGAGGTTGTTTTTCACCATGCGTTCGAGTCTGCGGCGAACAGTCTTGGCGGAAACACCCAGTTCAGCTGCCACATCGGAAACGGCTTTGCGTGAGTCGTCTTTTAGGCTGCGTATGATTCGAAGGTCCAAGTCGCAGAGCTCCAAGTCTGCGGGTTTAAGGTTAGGCATGAATGGGGTGGGGGTCGCCGCGGATGCCATGATCCCAATTGAAGGTTCTGGGATCCCTGCCACTCGCTTTACGAAGCTCACTAAGTCTTCAGCTTCGTTTAGGCTTTTGAGGTATGCGCCAATGTAGAGATACTTGCCGCCGCCTACCGCCAGCCAGTAGATGCTTTCCTGAGTTTTGAGTTTGTCGGGCAAATCCTGAAAAGAACCCAGCTGCGAAGTACCCGAAATAAAAACGACAATTGCTTTCGAGGCAAGGATGCTGACCTTTGCGGTAAACTTGCGGATCACACCGGTTTCAATCATCAATTGGATGCGTTTGTGGACAGCGTTAACGGAAAGGTTCAGTTTCTCAGCCAGTTCAGCGTAGGAGAGCCTGGAGTTCGCGGAAAGCAGCATAAGGAGACTCATGTCGGTCTTATCCATGTTCACCAGACCAATCTATTGGAGGCTTTGGCTTTAAAGATTTAAGCCCCCAACACTTACGACTGCTCTTATATCTTAGCGTTTTCAAATGTTTTTGGACAGGAAATCAGCCAATAGCGACCCATATCCTCTACCTTTTTTCGTCAAAAACAGCCCTGAGAACCTACCCCCCCTCCCCCTCTGCTGCATAGATTGAATATTAGGCCCCAAAAATGATGGGTTTACTTATTGAAGAGAATAATTGTCAACAATTGAAAGGATAACTGGAAAAGGAATGGCGGGCCCGCAGGGATTTGAACCCTGGAGATCCGGCTCCGCAGGCCGGTGCCCTAGTCCGTACTAGACGACGAGCCCCTGATGGCGTTTTTACCCTCAGAAACTGGGGGCAGAATAGTAAATACTTTGCTCAAACTTAAGAATAGTGGTCTATGTCGGCGACCCCAAAACTATTAAGAAGACAAAGAGTATTTCTTGGCAACCTCAGGTGAGTCCCATGTCTGTGAAAGCCGAAAAATCCGTCCGTCACACAACCGCGATGTATTCGTTTATGGTGTCCGCGTTTAAGGAGCGCTTTCTCTGGGAATTCTACTACAGCGGATTGCGCAATCCGAAAGTGAGGGGTGCAGTGCCACATGACTATCTAAAAGTGCACCAGCAAGTTCTTGCTGGGTTAAAAGAAAACGGCTTCAGCGTGGAAACGTACCCCATAGATGTAGATGACTACCAGAGCTATCTGGACAAAGCAGCTTACCAGACTTTTCCCAATTACCGAGTGGCTGGCGGTGGCGGAGCCCACAACTTCGTCGAGAAAACCCTCGAACACTACCTCGCTTCAAAGCTTCTGGAATTCAACAAAGATGACGTTTACGTCGACGTTGGCAGCGCAGATTCCCCCGCACCCGAAATCTACCACAAAATCTTCGGTGCCACAACTTTCAGGCAAGATATCATGTTCCCGCGGGCAGTTCGCGGCAACGTCATCGGTGGAGACGCTTGTGACATGCCCCTTGAAGCTGGATTCGCCACTAAAATTGGGCTGCACTGTTCGTTTGAGCATTTCGAGCAGAACTCAGACGTAAAATTCATTGGGGAAGCCAGCAGAATTCTGCGCAAGGGTGGCAAACTGTGCATTCTTCCCTTATACATGTTCAGTCAGTATGCGGTGCAGACTAACCCCGCAGCCATGCCAAGAGGCGGCATACCTTTCGAAAAAGATGCTACACTCTACTGTGTGAAGGGATGGTCCAGCAGGCACAATCGCTTCTACGATGTGCCACACTTTGGTTCGAGAATAAGAAACAACGCAAACGCCTTCAACATAACAATCTACGCCTTGGAGAACCAGAAAAAAGTCGACCCCGCCTGCTACATGAAGTTCGCTGCGGTCCTTGAAAAGAAATAACAAAAAGGAAAAGGTTGGTTAAGCGGCCTTCTCGGTTTCTTCGGAAGCGCGGCTTAATGCCCGCTGCAACGCAGCAACCACGTTTTGTTTTCCCATAGCCAGCACGTAGGGTCCCAGTTTAGGTCCCTGCGGCGCGCCCATCAGAATCGTGTAGAGCACCCTAAAGAAGTCGCGCGGCTGAATTCCGTTGTTTTTGGCTGCGTTAAATATGCCGTTCTGTATTGCGTCTGGGTCTTCTGTTGTGTCTAGCACTTCTACGAATAATGTGACGGCTTTTATCTCGGGTCCCGAGAGGGCAACGGGTGTTTCCTTGATTTCCTCAAAGTCTAGGCTCCAGTTAGAAGCGTACTGCATACGCCGTTTGAGGTTTTCGTCAAGCTGTGGAGGCTGGTTTTTGGGGAGGTATCCATAGCTTTGCAGTTTTTCTGCGATGAATTGTTCTAGGCAGTCTTTGGGCGCCATTTTCGCCAGAAACGCCATCAAATTGTATGGCACATGCACGCTGGGTTTCACCGGTGGCTTCATGACACAACAATACAGGAACAGCCCCCTGAGGCGGGTGGCTTCTTTCTCGGTGACCTGTTTTTTGCCAAAGTATATGTCCTCAAGATAATCCAGCTCATTCATGTATGCGGGAATATCCGAAACGTCCAAGGTGCGGGTGCCCACGAACCGCTTCAGCATGAGCAGTAGCAGTGACTGTGGAGAGCCATAACGGAACCACACCTGAGGCGTGAATACGTTTCCAGCGGACTTGCTGATTTTCTTCCCGCCTTTGTCGAGAAACATTTCGTATCGGGCGTGGCTCGGAGGCTCAAACCCAAGAACCTCGCGGCTGATGCGGTCGTTTATACGCACGGAGTCGGCGATGTCTTTGCCGAAAGCCTCAAACCTGATATCAAGTGCTTTCCAGCGGGCGGCGAATTCGCTTTTCCAAGTTAATTTGCCTTCACCGCTTTTAATGTCCACTTCGCCCTCGTGGCCGCAGCCAGCAATGAGTTTGCCCCGAATTTCGAGGCCTTCACATTTGTAGGAGACCTTGTCAGTTTTTGGGTTAAACTTGTAGGCGCGTGTTGTGTAGAGGTGACCGCATTTTTCGCAGACCGCAAAAAACGGCAACACTTCTGTGTATGTTTCTTGTCCTACTTCTTCTTTTACGATGTCGCCGACTTTTTTGGCGTTAGTAAGAATCATGCGGATTTCATCTAAAAGCAAGCCTTTTTCGTAGACTTCTTTGGCCGAATAATACTTGTATTCTATGCCGCACTTGTCCAATGCCTCGAGTAGGAGAGAACTCATATGTTTGCCGTAGCTTTCATGGCAACCAAATGGGTCCGGAATACTCGACACCGAATAGCCCAGATATTTCTCCATGTCTTTGGAGAGACCTGCGGGAACTTTGCGCAAACCGTCCTTGTCGTCGCAGTAAGCGATCAACTCAGAGTTTATGTTAATGTCTTTGAGTGCTAAAGTGACGGCGTAGCTGCGGGAAGCGTCGCCTAAGCTGCCGATATGTGGGAATCCTGACGCGCCAAGCCCCATTTCTGTTCGCACCGTATCCATGTTTCTGCCAAGTTGACGTTCTCGGTCGATGACTTTCTTCGCCATCAAATCGTACCATGTACCATGTCCAACGGTTTCTTCGCTCATAACAGTGCCTTCTGCAATCTGACTGTGCACAGGTATAGAAAAATGTTTAGAGGGAAAACCCTCTAGGTTTCTTCAGCCGTCAGCCGCGTTGGAAACAAAGACGCTGAGAGGCTAAGTAGTTCTACTTTAGCTTATTGCGGCAATATGGACAGATGCTGTAGTAATCTTTGACTGAGTGTCTGCAGCGTGGACAAACCCTCATGGCACCAGACGAAGCCGCCCCGTAACTGGAGGGCATTCCGGGACGACTCATGGTTGGCCGCGTTAGATTTTGGCTGTAACTTGATGACTGATATCTTGAGGGCGCTGGTGTTCTGAAGGCTGGCTGGCCGTATGATGGAGCATTGTATTGTGGACCCGCTGCGGGAGGCGAAGGTCCGTAAGTTGGGTAGGCTGGAGGTGCCTCATCCGTCAACTCCTTCCTTCCACCACCTCGTCTCATAAAGAAGAAAGCCGAAGGAACCAAAACGGCCACAACAACAATCGCTATAACTACGCCAATCATCGTAGGGGACCAGAAGCCTTCGCCTTGGATTGGAGTCGAGCTGGGTTTTACAGTGGCAAAATTATATGGAGTCGGTGTCGGACCAGACTGGGTAGGTGCTGTGGTAGGGTTAGATGTTGATTGAGTGGGGGGTGGACTTGCAGGAGTAGGCGTGCTACCTGAACCTCCAAGAACTAGAAACTGTGCTTGGGCAGTGTTGCCTTGATCGTCGGTTGCTGTAATTGTATATGAGCCCGGAGACGAAATAGGCATTAGAAACGTCTTTTGCATTGAGCCGAAATCGGAGCTCGCTTGAACTTTTGCTAGCTGTACGTTAAATACAGAGAGGGTCACTTGGCTGTTTGGAGCAAACCCGAAGCCGGAAGCACTTACATACAGGTATGGACCTGATGCACCGGCAGACGGATTCAGCGACAAACTCGGACCTGCTTTCGCCGAAGGCACCATCGTTGCTGCTGAAAGAGTTAATATGCTTAGAAGAACCAATATTATTGATACTTTTCTTAATCTGTTTAAATCGTTTGGGTGTTTTTCCAACACAATCTTCCCCAGCTTAATACTTGAAACTTCACAGATTTAACACTTTTGTGAAAAACATGATTCAAGACCTCTTTTGACTGACTGGAGAATGGCCTTTTTGATCAAGTCAAACTAAGGTCACTTTGCTGACATTCAGCAAGGGCAACGTGTTAAGAATACAAAAAAGGTTGGAAACCCTCTCGCAAGAACTTGAGGGTTATTTACGGCTTAATGCTGCGGCGATTGCTGCTCCTGCAATAACCAGCAGGATTAATGCTATCGAATATAGCCAATTGAAACTGATCAAGTACCAGGCGCCACCCACCGCAACCAGGAGCAACCCCATTATCGCCGTGCTAAATGAAGTCCGCTCGTACTTCGTTGGGTTCGAGCTGCGCATAAGCGCCAAAGCTAGAATCCAGATGCCGAAGAGCACAAAAACAAAGGGTCCAAAGACGTCCCAGCTTATGATTTGGGCAGCCGCAAGTAGTAAAGCAACTACTAGGACCACTAGAAAGACGCCTACAGACAGCAGTTGCCGTCTACTTTCAGACATTATCAGGCCTTCTTTACGAGATTGTGGCACCGCATTCAGGACAGAACTTGGAGCTTGCAGGAATCGCGTGACCGCACTTGGGGCAGTTTATCGTTGCCGCAGCAGGAGGCGTTAGGGATGTTCCGCATTCGGGGCAGAACTTTGAAGTCGCCGGAACATGTGAACTGCACTTTGGACAGATAACTAGCGCAGCTGTTGGTGCTTGTGCTTGAACTTGTCCTTGCTGATTCATGATTTGAGGTATGAGAACCATGCCTGTGCCTAAGCCTGCTCCACCGCCACCTGATTGCCCTAAAGACTGCGCTGCGCTCTTTACGGTTTCCATCCGTAGAACAGTGTCTGCTGGGGTTCCGCCAGTTTTAAGCCAGAATAGCCGTTCACGGTATTCGGGTGTTGTGTCGATGCCTTCGAACCGCAGGTCCGTCAACTCGATGCCGAGACGTTTGAAGTAGTCTAAGACCGAGTTCTTCACAATCACAGATGTTTCTTGGAGTCTGGTGAAGACTGTTGTTAGATCGTAGTGGCTGAGTTCTCCAATTATCTTTTCGTTTAGGAAGCCGCGAAGGAAGTTGTTGATGTCCTCGGTTGTGTAGGCGTTTTGTCCGCCGACGACTTCGTTTACGAACAGTGAAGCGTTTTCGATCTTGAAGAGGAACTGTCCAAACACTTGCAATGGAGCTAATTCGGTGGTTTGTGCGCGAGTGCCCCATTTGCCGTTGAAGACTTTGGTGCTTATGTATATGACTTGGGCTTTGAAGGGTTTGTTACCGCCGAAACCTGCCAAGCGGGTCAGCAAACTTGTCAGTAATGGCAGATTTAGCGTTGTTAGGGTGTGTCTACCGGCGTTGAAGACGTCGTAGGCTTTGCCGTCTCGGAAGAACACAGCCATTTCGTACTCGTGAACGATTAGTTGGGCGCCCCAAGTGATGTCTTCGTTGGGGTAACGATAAATTATGTCTTCTGCACCTGCATTTGTCCATTCAATAACTTGCGGCATTTTAGTTCACTCCTAAGATTACTTCTTCACGACTATCAAATGTATCCTCTAAACTCTCCAGTTTGTCGGCTACTGTCTGAATTCTAGTCTTCAAATTTGCGGTCACACCACTTGCCAGTTCAGTTTTGAAGGCATCTATCTCAGTGGATAGCGTAGTTACGCTGTCAATGAGTTTGTTATCGAAATCGATCATGCGGTCTAGGTTTTCTTCTTTAACTTTGACTGCATCGAAGAAGCCGCTGTATCCGTAGGATGCGTGGTTAACTTTTTCGACGACACGGTCCATCTTTGCAAGTAACCGGTCCATGTCGGTTAAGACGTCGAAGTAACGGCGGTCTGCTAACTTCTGTGAGATTTCTCTCAGATCCGTCTTTGACGTTGACAGTTTCAGGTACAGGTGGTTCCTTAGTAGCCTGTCGCTTTCGCGGCGTATTTCCTTCTCTTTGTAGCCGCGGAAACCTGGAATAAATGCGGCTATGCGCTCAGAAAGGCGCATTTGACCTTTAACGTCTGAATATACGTCTTTATTCTCGCTCATTTTCAATTCTCCGCCTTTTTTAGTATTCGTTGATAATAAGGAGTCGCTTTTAAAGTTTTTTAGAGCAAACACAACTTAGAATCTTGAAGTAGGGATGTCGCCCTTAACGACGGCACCGGTTGCCCCGTCAAATACTAATTGGTAAAGGTTGCTTTTATATTCGTATTTTATGAACCAAATTGGAGCATGTAGGTAAACCATTTGCTTCAACTCCACTTCAGTCTTGATTTCGATGATTCGGTCTACGTCTTGCTGGAGCAAGAAACGATGGTGGTTATCGATCTGGGTTCTGGTCAGGTCGAGTGCTTCTTCGCGGTCGATTTCGCTGTTCAAAACCTTTGCGAATCCCTCGATTCGGCGGAAGTCGTAGGGGATTTTTCCTTGGAGGGGAACCGCGTATTCTCGAGTTGGAAACTCGGCAGCTTCTCGGGCGAGAACAAGCCAGTCGTATTCTTTGGAAAGGGTCCCTTCTTTAACGATTGCAGGTGCGATTCGTTCAAAGATGCCTTTATAGGTGCTTTTGGCTTCCACGGAAACTAACCAAAACGGCAAATAAACCAAGCTCTTTTCGGTGAGCTTCGATTTCCTTGCAAGATCTGAAGGCTTCAGAAACCCGCCGCTCATCCAATCCTTTATAGGCGTCTCGATGGCAGCCAAGTCAAACTTGTTGAGTATGAGGCTATGGTCAAAAGTGAATGCTTGCCCAGTTTCTATAACAGTTGTGAACCCACAGTACTTGCAGGTTGCAATTATTTCGCCGGGATTGAACTCCATGGGGGCGCCGCAATGACTACACCTAATGTTCTGGGCAACAGCCATGTTTATGCCTTCAAATATTCACGCTTCAGAATCTCTCTGGCAACGATAACGCCTGACGCAGAAGCTTGGATTAAGCCTCGGGTGACGCCTGCGCCGTCGCCGATAGTGAACAGATTCGGAATTTTAGTTTCCAGCGAATTGGTCAACTGTAGATGAGAGGAATAGAACTTGACTTCAACACCGTAAAGTAGAGTATCTCGCGAGTGAACGCCTGGTGCAATAACATCCAGTGCCTGCAGCATTTCGCGTATGTCTTGGAGGTAACGGTAAGGCAACACGAAGCTCAGATCTCCGGGGGTTGCGTTCTTCAATGAAGGAACAACAATGCTGCGAGCTATGCGTTCAGGAGTGCTCCGTCGCCCTGCAACCAAGTCTCCCAATCGCTGCACCATTACGCCTCCGCTAAGCAAGTTCGATAACCGCGCTATGTATTTTCCGTAGGCAATAGGTTCCTTGAAAGGCTCTGTAAAAGACGTGCTAACGAGAATAGCGAAGTTTGTGTTATCCGTTTTCCTCTCGGCGTAGCTACCTCCGTTAACTGTCAAAACCCCGTCGTATGATTCCGTTGTGACCTCGCCATAGGGAGAAACGCAGAAGGTACGAACCATATCGTCAAAGAGTTTAGAATAGTAAACCAGTTTAGGCTCATAAAGCACCTTGGTTAATCTTTCCATGGAGGTGGCCGAAACTTCAACACGCACGCCCACATCTACAGGGTTATTTACCGTTTTTAAGCCGCGGACTTGAGCCTCAGTCTGCAACCACTCAGCGCCGCCTCTTCCCGGAGCAACAATCACATATTTTCCGAGGAATTTTTCGCCGTTCGCTGTCTCTATTCCTTTTATTACGTGGTTTTCTATGATGATGCCTTTCACATCGGTTCTAGGCATAAATGTGATTTTGTCGTTCAGTTCCTTGCGCATCATCCGCAATGTATCCGCGCATTTCTCGGTGCCCATGTGGCGAACTTCTTGCCTGATTAGCCGTAACCCTGCAGCTGCTGCTTGCCGCTCGATTTCATCCACCGCATCGGAATCTCCACCGAAGACTTGTTCGCTTGCTCCAAATTTGAGGTAAATTCCGTCAACGTATTTTACGAGAGCAGTCAATTCTTCCTCGGAGATGTACTGGTTAAGCCACCCTCCTACCTCGTTGGACAACGTGAGTTTGCCGTCACTGTAAGCACCAGCCCCTCCCCAACCTGAAAGAATCGAGCAAGGCTCGCAATGGCGACACTCCAGTCCTCGGCTTGAGGGACACTTGCGTTGGTCAAGTTCTGCGCCTCGGTCAAGAACCAGAACGCTAAGGTTGTTTTTTGCTGTAAGCTCTAATGCTGAAAAGATTCCTGCTGGACCTGCACCGACGATTATGACATCATATTTCAAAGGGCATTAACTCCGTGGAACCCAAATTTAGATGCAGGCACTAGGATATATTATTAGCGAAAAACCCAAATAAGAAAGCCGTTACGATTTGTTGGAAAATCCCGTGCAACTGTGTTCTTTTTTGGCGCTTGTAAATTTTGATAAGACTCCGTAATAATCGAAAGCAACGACGATCTCCTTGACATTTACAACTATCAATGCAAGCAGCGTGAAGAATGGGATAAGCGAATAGTAGTAAAGGGGTGTTGTGACGGCGGAGCGGAAAACCATGTTCACGAAGTTAGAGCCCATACCTGGGTAGAGCAACATAGAATTTGACAGCAGTAAAGAGACAACCAAACTAAAAGATGCTGCCCTAAGGTTTGGTCTATTGTACATTATGAAAAGAGGCAAAGCTAAGAGACCAAATCTGGGGTCGAAGAAGCCAAACCCCAAAGCTATTCCTGACAAATAGGGCTTTCCGCGATTGCCCAAGTAAAAGCTGAGAAGCAGCAAGAAGGTCCCGAAAACTTTGGCTTGCCCTTCCCCCCACTGCCAATAGTAACTCAGCGAGAACCCTCCATTTGGCGCTGGAAAAGGCAACAGCAACAAAATAGCCATTAACACAAATGTGATTGCAAGACCTTTCTTGCTCAGGATGCCATAAAGCATGAAAGCCATGAAGGGAAGAAGCAGAAATTGAACTATGTCAAACGATGTCAGGGCATCTTGATAATTCAAAGAAAGGAAAGGTGAGACAAGCACGAGAAATGATGGGAGGTACTTGTAGGCTTCTGGGTAAGGCTGAATTGCTGGTTCTGCTCCGTGAAGAGCGCCCAGCGCGTAAATGTGGGAGGGATTGTTCCACAGCCGCCAAGCGCCGATGTAGTAAGCAGAGAAATCCTTTGCTAAAACACTGCCTGAAGTGTTGATGCCGGGGGTAAGCGTATAGGTCTCAGGGTACGCGATGACGAACGTGTAGAGGTTCAGAAGAATCAGCAATGCGACGCCAGCCAGGAATAGGCTTTTCGTTAAACGGGAATGGCCAGTCATTTCTGATTCATCGCTGAACGTGCGTTTTCTATTTCTCATTGGGCTGCAACTTTTTAAACCTTGATTAACTTGTCGCGTTCGCCGGATCGCTTATTGGTACGTGAGGATGATGCATCAGAATAATTATTAGAGGAGGCGAGTAACTATACTTAGGTGAACTTTGTGCAAGCGCGATTCGACCTCCGTAGAAGACAAGTTAGCACTGGATTTATTCTATCGGTGGTCTCTGGTATTCTAATTTCAATTCAGGGGGCGCTCCGCATAATCCGTAGTCAATGGGGACTTGAACTTGGATTGGGAGAACTTGGCAGACGTTCGCTCCATGGAATAGACTACAAAGTGCTTGGCACAATGACTTTAATTCTTGGAATTATGGTCCTATTAGGCGCCTTTCTTATGCGGATAAAAGGAAGAGAAAGAGAAGGCGGAATAACCGTAATTGCGTTTTCCGTGCTCACGATTTTCGCGGGAGGCGGCTATCTGGCTGGAGTAATTCTGGGAGTTATCGGTGGAGCCTACGAATTAAGCCATTATCAGCCTGCACCAAATCTTAAGCCTGAAACTGAATAGCATTCTAAAACAGAAAACAAGATTTCCTCAAGATATCGAGCTTGGGAGCTTAATTATTCTTTTAGATGTGGAATTAGACAGAGAAATCTAAGCAACGTTTTTCCACCGTTTACGAATTGATGCATTTCATTTGGTGGAACAAAAACCGCATCTCCTGCTTTGAAGAGCGTTTCTTTTTCCCCATCAAATAGATTGCCGTTTCCCGCCAAAATGAAAACTTCATGTTCCCATGCATGTTTGTGCAGTGGACTGTAGCCTTCGGGTTCCACTTCGAATAGGCGCATGGCAAAATTGTTGGCGCCCATTTCTTTGGTGATGAGCCAACGAACTTTAACGTGCAGGGAACCTTCCATTGCAACGTCTTCCGCTTTGACAGCGGTGTTGGGTAAAACTTTGCCCATTTAGTTCACTTAACGAAAAATAGAAAAGTGTTAGTCTTTTATGGCTTCGATAAGACTCATGATGTTCCACAGTTTAACCCGCGTGTAAGCTGGCATGTTGGGGTCCTGTAGAATTTCATCCAAAATGCTAATGACGTTTGAGGCCCGCACTGCGACAGTGTATTCTCCTCCCTGCAACGCGTTTATGGAATCTTTTGCGGCGCGCCTAATGTTTCGTGGCGTTGTGCTGTCTTCGGAAACTTCTCCGAGAACAACGAGCGCTTGCTTTATTCGTTCTTCGTACTCTTCAGTTTTTTTCTTTCGCACCATAAATGGCACCCACTGCAATCGCAGTAACCAAGTTATATAAGGATTGATACGTATTTACTTTGGGGTCAAGGAAAATGCAAAGCAAATCAAATGACAACCACATTAAGCGTATGGCTGACTTGCTTCGTCAAGGTGCCACCCTAACCGATTTAGCATGCCCAAACTGCTCTTCCCCACTGTTCAGACTCCAGGATGGAACTTTATGGTGTGGCAAAGACGAGAAAAAAGTTGTAGTAGTTAAAGAAGGACAAGAAGCTCCAAGAACCGCCGCAAACAACCCAGCTATGGATAAGCTTGAAGCAGTCCTCATGGTAAAAGTGCAGGATTTGCAGGTTAAAATTGAGAAAACCGACAACGTTGAAGAAATCACAAAACTGACGAACGCCCTTACCGAACTTCTTAACAGCCTTGAAAAAATCAAGAACATGAAGAAGAGCTAAAACCGATGCTTGGGTTATACGAAAACTTTCCCCACAGCGTCCACTTCACTGAAACCTACTCTTCTCCGCTTTCGAAGAGGAAATTGCAGGAAAAAATCATTCAAGTTTTCCAAGAAATCAACTGTAAGAGTTTCAGCTTTGAAGAAATCGGAAACCCTTCGGTGCCAGACGGCGAGGTAATTTTTGAGTTGGGCATCGCCGACGCAGAAAACTTCTGTTATTTAGACGCGGAAGAGTCAAAGAAACTACGGGGAACCTTAAACGACGAAGAACCCCTGCACGTTATGGACTGGTTTTGCAGTATCAGGTACTACAAAAACGCCGCCGGAAAACGTTCGCCCCTAAAATTCGATTATTACATGCTTCGGGCGGGGTTTGGCGAAAAGGGAGCAATAGAATTTTTAGTCTTTCACGAACGAGGCCCACGTTATGTTTCGCCTGAAGACCTCGTCGCCTTCGTGGAACACAAAATTAACCAGCCCAAAAAACTGCTGAAACGCACACCAAGCTAGCAGCGCGCTATTAGAAAAGCCATGACTGCGGAGAGGATGTCTGTCGCGACTTCTTTTTTGGGTTTCTCACCATCTATTCGTTTGAGGTCTCCTGCTTTGACGTATTTTAGGTAGACTTCGCGAACTTTTCGCTGGGTTTCGAGGGTCTCCATGACTGACTTTTTGCGTTTGAGCCGCGCGAGGACAGTTTCGGGAGCGACATCCACAAAGAGCGCAAGGTCAGGTTTTAGGGAGTAAAAGTTGACGGCTTGAATCCATTCTAAGCTGAGCCCCGCGCTTCCCTGATATGCCAGCGAGCTGTAGACGTAGCGGTCAGAAACCACCAAGCACCCTTCGTTTAATAAGGGTTGGACTTCGTTTTGGATGTGTTCGATACGGTCTGCTGCGAAGAGCAGCGCTTCCACGCTGGTCGGCGGGCGGATCTCGCCGTAGAGAATGCGATTTCGGATGAACACACCGATTTTTTCGTGGCTGGGTTCGGCGGTGTAAACTGCAGCGTGGCTTCTTTTCAGTTTAGCTGCTAAGATTTTTGCTTGGGTACTTTTTCCTGAACCGTCTAAGCCCTCAAGGACTATGAAAGCACCTTTTGTAACCATTTTTTACTCTACTCGTTTGGAAATAATGGTTAAGCATTAATGTGCAGGGCGCATAAATATTATTCTACATACAGGTGCGACAGACATGCCGAAGGCTTATTGGGGCGAAATCAAGGATCCCGTCCACGGATACATCTACATAACCGAATCGGAAAAAAACATCATTGACTCTTACCCGATGCAGAGACTGCGACGGCTACGGCAGCTGGCAGGCTCCGAATATGTATATCCAGGAGCGAACCACACGCGTTTTGAACACTGTGTCGGCGTCATGTACCTCGCAGGCAAGGTTCTGGAGAACCCAAACATCAGCCGAGTCGTCACCGACCAAGAAACGGAAGTGGCCCGATTAGCCGCCTTGCTCCACGACGTTGGGCACGGACCTTTCTCGCACGTGTTTGAGCATCTTCTAATCAGGGATCTAGACAAAACCCATGAGGACATCACTTCGTGGCTCATCGAAAAAAGTGAAGTTGGCGACAAACTGGGTAAGATGGGGTATCGCCCCGAAGAAATCAGCCAACTTGCCGTGGGCAAACTCCACAAACCCGGCAGGGCGTTTCTGGACCAGATAATCAGCAGCGCGGTGGATGTGGACAAACAGGACTTCATCGTGCGGGATACTTACCACACGGGCGCCGAATACGGCTTCATAGACATTTTTCGGCTTATCCACGCGTTAGATGTTTTGGGGGAAAACTTGGCAGTTGAGCTGGGTGCACTTTCAGCTTTGGAGTCCTTCATCATTGCCCGCATTGAATCCTTCAAGAGCATCTACTTCCATCGCGTTGGCAGAGCAGCTCAGATCATGCTGGCGATGGCGATGGAGAAAGCAAACGAGGAACTCGGCCTAACCGCCTTCAAAACGCCCGAAGAATACCTCGTCATGGACGATTACACCGTTTGGTCCGCTGCCAAAAAATGCGAAAAATCAAGGCGAATCATTGATGATTTGGAGCGACGTCGCATGCTCAAATGTGCCTACGAACGAACTTTCTATGACAAAGACACAATGATCTCAAATATTTTCAGTCGAGATGCTTACAGGATTCAGGTTCAAACAGAGATTGCCCATGAAGCTGGAGTCGCGCCTGAGGTCGTTATTATTGATGTGCCCACGGTGCCGTCGGTACCATATCATCATTCGGCATTGATGGAAAACATGGAGATTCCAGTGTTCAGCAGGTCAAGCACAGGTGCCAAAACCATGTACCGCATGAGCGACATCTCCAAAATCTTTGAAACCCTCAAAGGTTTCATCAACATTCTGCGAGTTTACACCGACGCCCAAAACCGCGAACAGGTGGAGAAGGCAACATCGAAGGTGCTTGGGAAGATTCCGTCCACTGCCAAAATCTCCTACTAACCGCATCTGCAATCGAAAACGTTTAATCCACCTTTAAAGGTGTGACACATAGGCAAGCAGGTTTCATTCGGGGGTACAGCCAACGGAGAAAACAACAAAAGAAATCCCAGAAAACAATAAAGTCATCAAAGTAAGAGTCCGCAAAGGCAAACAGGAGCAACAACCAGAAAACACATTATTCTCTCAAAAAGACATTCATCGCATTGTAACAGAATTTATTTCAGCTTGGATTAGAGGCGACATTATCATCCGCTTCCCAACCGCAGCTGAACTCAGCAAGAAAAATCCTCTAGCTATCACGTTTCCCACAGACCCCTCTGTGAACGAAGAATTGAAAATCAAGGAACACTACGTGGATTTGCTGATGGTTTGTGCGGGAATCAAGCAGGCATCTGAGGAAGAACAGGAAAAAGCCGTCAAAGACGTTTTTCGGATGCTCCTGATGTTTCGTTCAGCTAACCGAATTGAAGGCAAAATCAGTTCTAAGGATGTCGAGAAGCGGGTAGTCGCCTTAGAGGAGAAAGTTCAATCAACTGTCAAGCTGGTTGAGCAGATAACAGGGTTTTTGTTCAAAGAAAAACCTCAGCCTACATGAGCACTATACCCAAGTGAAGGGTAAGGTTTATTCGAGGGAAAAAGCATTCTGCTTGTGCTCTCTGCAAAATGTAGGCTCCGGTAGTATAGTCCGGTCAAGTATTCCGGCCTTTCGAGCCGGTGACCCGGGTTCGAATCCCGGCCGGAGCACCATTCCCTTTTACCTCTCGTTCTCTGTCAAATAGAAACTTGTTTTGTTATAGACCCCAGCTTTGGGTAGCGGTCTGGTGCACTGCGCTTTTCTTTTCTTTTTCTGTTTTCTTTTTGGCGCCTTCGAATATGTGTATTTTCACTGTGCTACCGTCAATCGAAACATAGTATGTGTTGTTGATGTTGCGTTTGTAAATGAATTTGGTAACTAGATGCTGCAGGTCTGGCGCGGTCACTTTGTCGGACTCGATGGTTAACTTGTTCCCGATAAGGGTAGTTGGAGCTTTCAGGTTTGCCTGCAAGAAATTGATGAGACGGTCTTTTTCTTCCTTTTCTTTAAGTAAGTCGCCTAAGTCGACTTGCGGCTTGCTCTTGTGCCCAAACAAGTTGTCCACCGCTTATTGTGTTAGAATGTTCTAGTATTAAAAATGTGTGAATAGATAACCAAAGATATGGCTTCACGTAGTTGAGCAGTTATTCCGGGAAATTTTTGTGTTGCTTTAAAGCAACTTCCGTTAAGGGAAGCGGACCTAAAAAGAAAAGCTGTATGAAGTTAAGATTTTAGGACTGCTTCAAGAGCTTTGCTGAAACTCTGGTTGGATTCGCGTGCTTCCTGAGCAGCTTCCAATAAGGCGTCTTTGGGCTTTGCTTTTCCCTTCATGCGTACGTAGATTACGGGGCTGGATGCCAATGGATGAGGGACATCGTAGCCTGCTTGGTCCACGTTTTTGTTTTCCAACAGCTTCTTTTGCAGTAGATTGCATATGCCGTGTCCTGCGCCTTCAATTTCGATTTTGAGTTCATTGTCCGTTTGTTTTAGGATTTTAACTTTCATGGTTGAACTGTCTCCACGACTGGGATTTCTTCTTTTCCGTAGTTAAAGGTGGTTTTTCGTCTTTCGATGTTCCCGCATTTTGCGCAGTGCATCTCATTTCGTGTTTGCTCAAGGAGATTACCGCATACTGAGCAAAAAGCGTAGATAACGCCCAGATTTTTGTCGTCTGTTGTTAGATGGAATATCTGGTTTTTTTCGCTTATGACTTTGGCCCGGATTATGTCACCAGGTCTGCAAACTTCATTCATAGAGTCAATGTACCTGTCTGAGGCGTCGCTTATGTGAAGAATTCCGCCAAAGACGCCAGACATCTTCTTTTTGGCGCCTACTTCGAAGATACGGACAAGAACGTTGTCGGATTGCGCGTTGCCAACTTGGCCAACGACTGTGACGCCTGCTTTAGGAACAACTGGTCCTTTTGTTAGTGGATAAACTGAGACACGCCGGTTGAGCATGTCCATGAGGGCTCGTCCGATAATTTTGCTGTAGATTACGCCGTCTTTGACGTAGGTGCCTGCGTCTGGGATGAACTCTTCGATGACGCCTAAGCGTTCTCCTGGCACTACGAGTGTGCCGCTTCTCTGGTCGTTTTTCAAAGTCATAGCGTTTCCCTTAGTTTTGAGTATAAGCGAGTTAGACGTTCGCCGAACGAGTACATTCCATAGATTTCAATCGGTGCAATAAACCTTTTGATTAAGCGTTAACCATGCGTCCGTATTGGATTGTGGTCCTTTGGAAAAACAAATTCGTTATTTCTTGTAACTTTTTGTGATTTGAGATACTTTAAGGCAGTTTTAGAATACAGGTGGTTATTGAGTCACAGTCACCTAGGCTAATTAAAACCCGATTTCCTGTTAGCTTGGAGTTGAAGTTCTTGCAAGATGAGTCAATCGGTGAATTTACGGGCAAAAACATGGCATACTGAGTGCTGCCAGACGGAAAAGTTGAGGTTATGGGTCAGGGAACAGGGAAGTTCATGGGCGCAGATGCCTTCATCATGTCAACAGATACCGGCACCATGGCGAACGTGGTTTTCGTCGGCGAAGTAAACGTCCTCATAACTACCAAAGAGGGCGAGTCGGTGATGATTGAAGGGCAACGCTGTGGGTTACCCATCAGCTAACGGAGGATAACACGAGGCGCATCCATCTCAATGACCCAAGCACCGAAACTCGTGCGGCTAAACAAAACGTTCTGCCTAAGCGAGTTCGAAACGGATATGACGGATAACTGGACGGGCAAAATCTGGGAATGGAAATAACATAAACCCCAAGAGAGATCTATTCCTTTTTCCCTATTACGTACAAGTCTATCGCGATTTCGTGCATAGCTTTAGTGTGGAAATCGAACATTTTGGGAATTACTAGAGGCAACGCGTAAACTGCCTCCACCTGTCCACCGAGTTCTCCGATGAATTTTCTGAGGAACGGGTTTGCCTCAACCAGAACCGGCTGCCCGCCGCCCGACTTCAGTACGCTGATGAGTCGTTTGTCGGTTGAAGGATGATTATGTAGAGAGAAAACAGAGTCCGCCACTTCCAACGCTTTTTCTAAGAATTTGCGGTCTGCGGTTCGTTTTTGCACGCCGAAAGGCGGGTTCTGCAGTACAGTGTCGAATTTGCCTGCGATGGCATCTATATCTGTCTCAACCCATGATACCTTAGCCCGCATCCCGACATTGGCTGAGTTTTCGGAGGCCACTTTGATAGCAGTTTCATCGATGTCTACACCCACCACGGATTTTGCACCCAAAAAAGCTGCTCCGAGTGCGAGTCTGCCGGTTCCGCATCCCAAGTCCAGAACCCTTTTGCCCACGATGCCGCCGAAAGTGTAAGCTGCCAAGTAAAGCATGGTTGCGGCGGTGGATTCTGAAAGAGTATACTGCTCCAAATTCACGTTGGGAAACGGGTGAGGCTTAACCTGCGACAGGAACCGTTCCAAGTCTAGTTTTCGAATAATCCGCTTTTGAGTAGGCACTCCCATGTGGACTCTCCAGAAACCACTCTAAACTCCTGAACGGTAAGCATTGGCTTGGCGAATTTTGACGCGTCATCCAATGAAATTCTTGGGCAAGCGGTATTCACGTATGCGTCCAAAGTCGGGAACTCTAAAAGGACTTCGGGTTGAATTTCTCGTATCGCCAACAGGCAGGCGGTTTTGCTCATTTTTTCAATATCGTCCTTGATTTTTAAGGCTTCAACCAGGTGTTTCTGTCCCGGTTTGAGACTTATGAAGACACCATAGGTTTTGGCGCGTTTAGCTTCTTCGATGCTTGCGTAGCGTTGTTTTAGGATTTTCTGGGCTTCATCTTGCACAGAGTATGCCGCTCCGCCGTAGGGGTCCGCGACTATGGTAGGTTTAGATGAGGCTAACGCCACTCCCAAAGCGTGAAATTTGCCACCACCTATAAACAGAAACGCTTCCACGTCTTTAGCGACCGATTTTACGTTACTGAAATCGCATCCCACAACCTGCCCGGGATAAGGAAGCCGTCTGGCATCGCCTACTTCGATAGTTTTTCCCGCCCTGACCAAGATCTCTCTAACCGCATCAAGAGTCTGTATATGCTGCACAGTGGTGGCTAGCCCTATTCTGTTGAATCCAGCTAATAGCGGAATAGCCGCGGTAACAGCTGCGTCAACCGTAAGGGTCGCTCTTGCCTCCAAGTACAGAGTGGGTACTTTTTCGTGTTTGAGTAGTTTTGCATGTCCAAAATGGATTATTAGATCAGCGTCCAAGTTTTCTGCCTCTGCAGTTGCCAAGTCGCAGGCACCATAGCAGGGATCAGCAGAGATTATGGGCAAGGCGCCGGCTTTCTCGACGAGCTTTGCCAGTCGTGGAGCTTCAGGTTTTAGCCCCTCTGGCATTTGGAGGAGAACACGTTTCCCGTTTAGGTGGGTTATTTCTTGTTTTATTCTTTCTTCTTCAAAATCAAAACCCTTCATCGCATAGTCCCTCAACTAGTTGACAAAAAGATAATGGAAAGGAAGAGAAAAAGTTTGCCGAAAAAACGGCGACGGATTCTTACTGAGAAATCCTATTGGTCCCAAGCCCAGTCGGGTATTGGTTTTTTAAGTGGTTTTCCAGCGGATATGGCGGCGGCTTCGGCGAGGCGCTCCAGGATAATCTTCTGTTCTACTGCGGCAACGTTTTGCTTTGTGGCTATGACGGCGTCGTTGTTCACGGAGATGCTGTCGATACCTGCTCGAACGAGGAATTCTGCGAAATCAGGCAAGTTAGATGGCCCTTCGCCGCATATGCTTACAGTGCATCCGTTTTCGTGGGCGACTCTGATAAGGCGCGATATGATTCGTTTCACGGCCGGGTCGCGTTCATCGAAGTACCCCATTTGCCCTAAGCGTTCACTGTCTCGATCAATCATGAGTATGCCTTGGGTCATGTCGTTGGAGCCTATGCTGAAACCATCAACTATTTTGCTGAATTCGTCCGCCATTATCGCGATTGACGGGGTTTCTGCCATGAACCAAATCTTGAAGTCGCGACTACGCTCTAAGCCTTGTTCCTTCATGATTTCAAGAACTTTCTTAGCTTCCCACATTGTTCGGACCATCGGAAGCATGACCCAGACGTTCTTGAGCCCCCATTCGGTGCGGCACTTCACTATGGCTTGGCATTCTAGCTTGAAAGCTTCAATGTACCATTTGCTTATGTAACGGCTGCAGCCTCTCCAGCCTAGCATTGGGTTTTCTTCGACGATTTCATACTTGGCACCGCCTTTCAAGTTGCGGTACTCGTTAGTTTTGAAGTCGCTAAACCTAACTACAACGGGACGTGGTTCAATAGCCCTAGCCACTTTGGATACGGCTTCAGCGAATTTGTCTATAAGCTTCTGACTTTGACCCGTTTCTATGAGATGCAACGGGTGTTCTCCAACGTAGTTGAGAAAGATGAATTCTGTGCGCATTAAGCCAATGCCTTGGAAGGGGAGGTTCTTGTACTGCTCTATCATCTCGGGGGCAGCTAGGTTCATGTAGATTTTTGTGGCGGTTACAGGCGCAGATTCTGCAATATTAGCCACCATGGCTGCTGTTGCAGCTCCGTTAGGAGAGCCTGGCGGAGGTTGAATGGCTTGAGCTAAAACGCCTTCGTATATGACGCCGCTTCGCGAATCAACCGTGTATTGTTGACCCGTCTTCATGACTTGGGTGGCGGTTTCAGTGCCTACGACGCAGGGAATGTTGAGTTCGCGGCTTACGATAGCGGCATGTGATGTTGCACCGCCTCTGTCAGTCACTATGGCGCTTGCGAGTTTCATAAAGGGAACAAAGTCGGGGTCGGTCATGACGGTTACGAGGATATCGCCCTTCTTCATTTCGCGGTTTGCTTCATCGCGACTAAGGACTACTTTGGCCACGCCTGCACCATACCCTTTTCTTCCTGCCGAAATTCCTCTCACAACTACCTTCAATTGATCTTCACCTTTTCCTTCTTCAGCTTTCTCTGGCGCTCCACCTGATTTCGAACCCCATACAGTTTCTGGTCGAGCCTGAACAATGAAAATGTTACCTGGGAACGGCAAATCTTGATCTATTGCCCACTCGATATCCATAGCTTTCCCATAATGTCGTTCAATTCGTTTGGCGAGTTCAGCGAGTTTCAGAACTTCCTCGTCGCTCACGCATTGCAATTTCTGTTTATCTTCTGGAACATCCAGATGGATTGTGTTGCCTGTCTTAGGATCGCGAACGTACATGACTGTTTTCTTGGATAGTCTTCGTTCCTTAATGTCTGTGGTGTTTTTGTCAACAAGGAAGTTGTCGGGATTGACTATGCCAGAAACTACGGTTTCGCCTAAACCAAAGTTGCCTTCAATCATGATTTCGTCAGTTTCGCCTGTTACAGGGTTTATTGTGAACATAACACCGGCAGCTCGGCTGTTCACCATCTTTTGGACGCCAACGCTGATGAAAACTTTCTCGTGTGCAAAGCCTTTCTCGTTGCGGTAAAATATGGCACGTGGGGTGAACAAGCTGGACCAGCACTTGCGGACTTTATCCATGAGGTCGTCGGCGCCATGAATGTTCAGGAAGGTTTCCTGTTGCCCCGCAAATGAGGCGTCTGGCAGGTCTTCAGCGGTTGCGCTTGACCGTACTGCAACAAAAGAATCTTTGAGGTTGAGACGTTTGTTCATTTCTTTGTAAGCGGCTCTTATGGCAGTCTCAATCTCTTTGGGAATTGGAGTTTTCTCGACAAGTTCACGGATCTTCTTAGAAGCAACGTCGTACAGTTTGGGGTCGTTCTTGTCCGTAATAACGGCGTTGATAACTTCGTAAATCTTGTCGACTATACGTGTTTCATTAATAAATTTTTCATAAGAATAAGCCGTTATAGCAAAGCCTGGAGGAACAGGCAGCCCCGCATTAATCATTTCGCCTAAGCTGGCGTTTTTGCCGCCAACAACGGG
Source organism: Candidatus Bathyarchaeota archaeon (assembly GCA_017883615.1). GTDB lineage: Archaea > Thermoproteota > Bathyarchaeia > Bathyarchaeales > Bathycorpusculaceae > JADGNF01. The sequence continues at coordinate 52,134 of JADGNF010000034.1, read as the reverse complement.
AATATCAGTTACTCGGAGAGTTTCAAACCAACTTACAAGGTCCTTTTTCTCGTCACTCACTCTGCGTCCACCTCGCCTGCGTCATCTTCTGTTTCGACCTCTTTTGCTTCGACTTTAGGTTCGAGTTTCTCGATGACTATTCTACAGGTGAGGGGTAGTTTCGCGAGTCCGCGTTTAAGAGATTCCTTGGCGACTTCGACGTCTTTTGCTTTAACTCTAACAGTTATGATAGTTTGACCTGGTTCTATTCGGGCTGCTGTGCCTATGGTTCTGCCAAATGACCGACGCATACCTTGTTGAAGTCGGTCTGCATGCGCGCCGAAAATCATTTTGTTTTCTCTCAGAATAATATGTGGGAAAGGCAAAACCTGCATCAGGTAATCGTTAACAAGTTTGTCAATCAGAACACGATTAGTGGCAACTCGTGTTGCTTCAAGGGCAACGTGGCGAATTTGCTTTCTTTCGTTAGCAATGAGCCTTGCTTCATAATCCCATACGCCCTTTGTGTCGCCCATAGTGAATTTTACTATCTTTGGCGGAGGAAAACCTTTAACGTATTCTTTGCGTGTGTAGGCCTGTCCCTTGACAGGTCCGTAATTCTTCGCCTTCATTGATAATCCCGGTTTAGGAGATAACTTTCTGGGTGTATTTAAACGATTTGTAACGTCACTTCTGGAAAAACTGAGAAACTTACAAAATGCCATGCCATGGATGCTGCTGGATATGCAAGTTTGTGCGCTCACCGGTTCCTCCTTAGCGGAATCTTAGTTGCAGGTCTTCGGGGTTTGTCGCTTTACGTTTATTAATTTGTTCCGTAGACTATCTCCAAACACGAAGGACATGATAACTTGGCTGACATTGGACGACCTGATTGGGATAGGTACTTCTTGGATCTTTGCGAAGCCGTTTCGAAGCGTGCAACTTGCGACCGAGGCAGAGCGGGTTGCGTTGTTGTGAAGGACAAACGCATCATGACTACTGGATATGTTGGTGCACCCGCGGGATTGCCCCACTGTGACGAAGCAGGGCATGACATGCGCAAAGTGATAACCCAAGATGACAAAATCAGCCAGCATTGCGTGCGGACTTTGCACGCGGAGCAAAACGCTATTATCCAAGCGGCCCGCTTTGGCATTGCTCTGGAGGGCGGAACTCTTTACTGCAAGATGACGCCGTGCCGCACATGCGCCATGATGATAATCAACGCAGGCATCAAACGGGTGGTCTGCGAGAAACGGTACCATGCAGATCAGGACACTATCAACATGTTCACTGAGGCAGGCGTTGCCCTAAAAGTTATGAACAATACAGTTGAGAAGTACGAGGGGCAATAACCCTTTTTGCTCTGAACACCTTTCTCTGACAATTAGGAGATCAAGTTCTTTTGGCTTGAAAAACCCCAATATCCTAACACCGCCCCTATAGGTTTCTGCAAATTAGTCACTATTAGGCGCCAAATATGGCCATTCCCGCTCACGTCGGTTTCTGAAACACCGAGATTTCGCGACCAACCATGTGGCGCTCGTCCACTTCCACAAAAGCTGTCATGTCCCGCAACGGAAAATCCTCGGCGGATTCCACAAATGCCGTTTCCGAGAAGGGCGTTATTGTTGTGAACCCGACGTTTTCCGCCATCCTTTGAACTTCCATCCGAACAGGTTTGCCTAAGCGCACCTTGATGTAGGGCGTTACAACCGCCAAACGACCGCCTTCTCGCAAAACCTGAAATGACTCGCTCAAGAAGCCTTCGAATAGGGGGTTGAGGTGGTCAATGATTTCCTGTGCATACTCCACAGTTGGCAATTCACGCAGTGCAGGACCCAGGTCCGGTTCGGTTGCGATGCAGTCAATGCCCCTGTGAATCTTGGGCGGCATATCCCGAACGTCACCCTGTACAACCGTGAACTGGGCATCTTGGAGCGAATACTCATAGGCAATCCAATCCAAATTCCGCTTAGCCGCGTCCACACACCAACGGTTAATGTCTAACCCAATAACCGTGGCTTTGGAAAGTAGCGCTTCCTGAAGAATTGTACCTACGCCGCAAAACGGATCCAAAAAGGTTTTTCCAGGCGTGCACCAGGTCAGGTTTATCATGATTTTGGATAAGCGGGGCGGGATGGCGAACATCTTGCGTTGCACGGGTTTTTCGACGTCGCGTTTCTGGAATTCAAACGGGTCATGGACAGCCGCGGTTACGCCCAGAGCGGTTTGGGTTTTGCCGATGCAGACGACGACTTCGGCGCGGTTTTCAACTAAGTTCTGCTTGATAACTTCGACAGCGGTGAGTTGTGGGTTGTCGCGGTCCTTTGGGAATCCCATGAACCGGGCCTTCTTGTCCTGCTCCTTTAACTCGTCTTTCATTGCGCTGCCAATGTAACGCTGGGCCAATCGTGCTGCATGCCGGAACTCGGGATCTGCCCAGTACACGCTCACCCCGAAAACGGACTTGCCAGAGTCGGCACGCGACATCCCTTCAGCCACAACATCGAGCGGAAAATCAAATTTTAGCTGCCGCTTTGCTGCTTTGTCTTCTTTGATAAAAGCGTCGACTACATGTTCGGTAGGAACAAAAGCAGTGGCCTCAACAATTTTTAAGGTTCCACCCAACTCGTCGATTATGGACCAGTCTAGAGGAGTTTGGGTTTTGATGATGAAGAAGCTTCGGCAAAACTCAGAAACCTCAAAAGAGCAAGCTCGCGCATCGAAATACGAGGTTAACTCTGCGAGAGAGAGTTTCCAGTTTTTGCCCGAAATGAAGCAGTAAACGTTCTTTGGTGTGATAGACATGTGTTTCAAGTTTAGATTTGTTTTGGAGCTTTTGACTGTAGCGGTTCCGCAGTAAGATTTTCCGCAATCATGCACGTATGTCTAAAAGTCGGTAAACGGTTAAATCTATGCCAGCACACTCAAATCTGTGAATCCAATGAATGCGATGGCAGACAAAGTCGCGGGTGCACTATTCAGATCAGGGTGCATAAAATTTGGAACCTTCAAAATCAAATCAGGCGCCCAAAGCCCCTATTATATTGACATGGCGCGTTTGCTCTCTGCACCTAAAGAACTCCGCGTTATCGTGGACGCCGCTGCAGAAAAAATCAAAATCATCTCAGCTTCAGACCACATAAACAAGTTGGCTTCTATAGAATTGAAAGGGGCTTTGATTGTGCCCAGCATAGGCTGCAAACTGGATCTGCCATGCATTATCGTTCGAAAAGAAGAGAAAGCTTACGGAGTCACGGGCAGAATTGCGGGTGCCGACGTAGCCAAAGGGGACAACATTTTGTTCTTCGACGACGTAGTCAGTGAAGGCTTATCCAAAATCGAAGGCGTAAAACCGCTACAGGAGTTGGGAGCAAACGTGAAACACTTGCTAGTGGTTGTTAACAGGGAACAGGGAGGCAAAGAAAACCTCGAAAAACTTGGCTTCCAGGTACATGAGTTGGCGAAAATCTCTGAAGTTGTGGATTCGCTTTACATTTCAGGAAGTATTTCGAAAGCGCAGGCAGACGCGGTTTTGGCGTACATCAAAAAATAATGTTTACTTATACCAGTTTAGGATTGTTTCGGTTATTTTCTGCGAATACCCTTGTTCTCTAATAAGCTTCGTCAATTCTGCAGTTTCCTTTCTTTCCACGGATCTCTCCCCTAACAGCTTTTACTTTAACCGAGCGCTATTTAACGGTTAATTCCAGTTTAGGAATATGTCCGATAAGAAACCTGTTTAGATTCAGCTTCAGATACCCCTATATCGCTCTGTGAAGTTTTGTTCAAACGGCAGCTGAAGGATTATGCAGTTACAAAAACAAGTTATAGAAGCCTTAATGACGCCACAAGCGTACGATGAAAACCCAGGACCTATCGAACTCGTACAAACCCACATATCCTTCGTTTTCCTCACTGAAAAATACGTTTACAAAGTTAAGAAACCCGTGAACTTCGGGTTCCTCGACTTCGAAACCCTTGAAAAAAGGCGTTTCTTCTGCGAAAAAGAAATGGAACTCAACAGGCGTCTATGCCCCGATATGTACCTAGAAGTCGCGGCCATCAACCAAAAAGGAAGAAACATCAAAATTAACGGTGAAGGAGAAACCGTAGAATATGCCCTCAAAATGAGGCGGCTGCCCCAAGACAAAATCATGACAAAACTCCTCGAAGAGGGCAAAGTGGACGCGAAACTCATTGACCAAATAGCCAAAATCATCGCCGAATTCCATGCCAAAGCAGAAACCAACAAGCAAATCAACGAAATTGGCTCGTTGGCGACCGTGAAGACAAACTGGGACGAGAACTTTGAACAAACCCGAAACGTCATCGGCAAAACAATTTCCCCCGAAGAATTCAGGTTAATCAGCGACAAAGTGGGTTCCTTCATAAAGAACAATAAAATGCTTTTTGACAAGCGAACCGCTGAGGGCAAGGTCCGGGACTGCCACGGAGACATCCATTCGGGCAACATCTTCATCGCCGACAAAATCTACATTTTCGACGCCATCGAGTTTAACGAACGCTTCCGATACAGCGACGTTGCGGCGGACATGGCGTTCTTGGCGATGGATTTGGACTTTAAGGGGAGGGCGGATTTGTCGGAGTTCTTCGTCAAAAAATACATCCAATACTCCAAAGACACGGAGCTCCTGAAGCTTTTGCCGTTCTACAAGTGCTACCGCGCGTACGTGCGGGGAAAAGTTGTCGGGTTCAAGCTGGGCGACCCAAACGTTTGCGACAAAGAAAAAGCCAAAGCCACCCAAGAAGCCAAAGCGTACATGAAGCTGGCAGCCAAATACTCAGGAAAACTCTAAAAGCGCTTACCGGAATTGACTGGCGACCCAGTCGGGAATCTGCACCGTCCCCATCAAGATGGGTTTCTGGTGGCAATCGCTTCCCCCAGTCATTAGTAAGCCGCGTTCTTTCGCGAAATTTGTGTAGTGCTGGGTTGTTGCGGGGTTATTTCGGCTGTGCCAGCACTCCACGCCATCGATGAAGCTAAACATGGAATCCTGAATTATTCCTGTCTGCTCGAGCAGCAGCTTGGTAAAAGCATTGAGTGAGGTTCCATGTGGATCGTTAGGATGCGCCAATACCAGTTTCCCGCCCGCTTCCCTGACCAGCTTGGAAGCATCTTCGAGGAAAAGTGGATACTTGGCAACGTCGCATTTCACGAGATACTTGTCAAAGGCTTCTTGCCGCGAAGCCACGATTTTCTTTTTCACCAGATAATCCGCGATGTGTGGTCTACCCAACACTCCATCGACCGATGCTTCAATTTCAGCCAAGTCCGCCGTAGTCAACAACTCGATGCCTTCTTTGGCAAATTCGGCGTTGAGGTTGTCGAGGATTTTTGCGGCGCGTTCCTCTCGGTACTTCGCCATCAAATCCAATTTACTACGTAACGCGGCGTTTTCTGGGTCAAACTGGTAACCCAAAAAGTCTAAAGAAGCGGGTTTACCCTCGCGGTAGCGGGGATGAGAGAAGGTGACGTTTAACTCAACGCCGCATAGATAGTGGATTCCTGCCGCCTTTGCTGTTTCGCGCGCGTGGGTTTGGCAAACGATGGAATCGTGGTCCGTAATCGCCAAGAACCCGATGTTTCTGGTTTTGGCTTCTTGAACAATTTCTTCAACGGAGAATTTCCCGTCGGAGTTTTTCGAGTGGATATGCAGATCCGTAATCATTGCGCCAATGCGCCTGCTTCAGCGTTTTTCTTCGCCGACTACGAACCAGTGGTCGGTTTCGTCGCGGCAAGTATCCACAGTTAAATGCACAACGATAAGTTTCGGATATAGCTTCTTTAGATTTGGTAGGTCAACAGCTTCGAACTTGGCTTTGTTGGCAAGGTAAGCGTCGGGGGTGAGGGCGTTTGATTCGTATTTTTCTTTGGTGCGTCTAGCGATTCTTGCCAGAGACACTTCCTGAGGGCACTGGGTCTCCATAATGATAAAGGTGAAGTTGTTTTTCGCTGCAATTTCCGCCGCTTTGCGCCTCAGTTCCTGGGTGACGAATGTGGCGTCCAAAATCATGCCATCCTTGCTTTTCTTTGCGAGCTCGTCTGCTCTGCGAAAAACCTCATCGTAGACTGAAAGTCGCTTGTTCATGTTGCCAGCAACTTTCACATCGAAAACATCTTCGTTCTTGAGAACTTCCAGGCGGATCAAGTCGCTTCGCAAAATCGTATATCCCTTAAGTTTTGCAACAACCTCTGCCGTTTCGGTTTTGTAGCTTGCGGGCAACCCGCATGTAATTAGTAAAGTCTTGGGACCCAACTGGTTTCTTACAAATTCGATGAAAGGTTCCTTCAACTCAAACCCTCTATTCTCACGTTAAACCTAAACTTCCTATTTAGAATTTGCCTCCGAAACCCAAACCACGAAACCAACCAACCCGTTTCAGATGGTTTTTTAGCTGGAAACATTTAATTAATCCTGTCCAACCCTTAAAAAGAAGGGAAATGATTATGGAAAACTTTCAAGTTAAAGATAAATCGTTAGCGCCGCAAGGCAAGCTCAATATTGAGTGGGCTGCAGCACACATGCCCGTTCTATGCGAAATCAAAAACAGGTTTGCCAAAGAAAAACCGTTCAAAGGTTTAACTTTGGCAGCTTGCCTGCATGTGACCAAAGAAACCGCTGTCTTGGTAGAAGCTCTGGCAGCGGGAGGGGCAAAAGTCGCGCTATGCGGATCTAACCCTCTTTCCACTCAAGACGACGTCGCCGCCGCGTTAGCGGATGAAGGCATAAACGTCTTCGCATGGCGTGGACAAAACACCCAAGAATATTACGATTGCATTGAGAAAGTCCTTCAGTTCAAGCCACAAATTACCCTCGACGACGGCGCAGACGTCATCGGAACCATCCACAGCAAACACCCCGAACTAATCAAGAACGTCAAAGGCGGAACCGAAGAAACCACCACCGGCGTAGTCCGACTCCGGGCAATGGAATGCGACGGCAGCCTCAAATACGCAATTATCGCCGTCAACGACGCCTACACCAAATACTTATTCGACAACCGCTACGGCACAGGACAAAGCACCATGGACGGCATTCTACGCGCAACATCCGTCCTCATAGCCGGCAAAAACTTTGTAGTTGCAGGCTACGGCTGGTGCAGCAGAGGCATAGCCATGAGAGCGCAGGGAATGGGCGCAAATGTCATAGTTACTGAAGTTCAGCCAACTCGAGCCTTAGAAGCGGCAATGAACGGCTTACGCGTAATGCCTATGTCTGAAGCTGCAGCAATCGGAGACATATTCGTCACGGCTACAGGCGACCTAAACGTCATCCGCAAAGAACACATGCAGAAAATGAAAGATGGCGCCATCTTGTGCAACAGCGGTCACTTCAACGTAGAAATCAGCATACCCGACCTAGAGTCACTCACGAAAGCTAAGAGAACGATGCGACCAAACATGGAAGAATATGCGCTTAAAGATGGTAGAAAACTCTTCTTGCTCGCAGAAGGCAGACTTGTAAACCTTGCAGCCGCTGAAGGACACCCCTCAGAAGTCATGGATATGTCTTTTGCGAACCAAGCATTATGCGCCGAAAACATCGCCAAAGGAGCCAAAATGGAGCCGAAAGTTTACACTGTTCCAAAAGAGATAGACGAAGGCGTCGCCGAGCTAAAGTTGAAATCTATGGGCGTAAAAATCGACAAGCTAACCGCGGAGCAGAAAAAGTACCTCTCGACATGGGAAATGGGAACCACATAAACATACAGGCAGTCGAATACGACGGTAAACTTTAAAAGGACTAAGACTATAAACATGATTCTATAAAGTGAGTGACCTTAATGAGCAAAGATCAAGCAATAGGTGGAGCAATACTAGCTGTATGCGTTATCGTAGCATTAGTCTATGCGTTACTGGCAATCTTCCCAGCCCAGCTTTACGGAGTTATCGGGACTGTCACAAATGATACTGGCAATAACATCAGGCTAGACATGGTATTGATTCTTGTCTCCATAGCATTTATCGCGATTCTAGCGATTGGTGCGTGGATAGGATGGACAATGGCAACGACACCCCCACCAAAGCCAATCGAAGAAATCACAACTGAAATGGAAGAAAAGAAAGAAGAAGCCCCCTCAGCTCCAGCAGAAGAACCAGCAGCTCCAGCTGAAAAGAAGAAAAAGGGCCAGTAATCAAATCTTTTTTTCTTATTTTCGTTTCTAAAGTTTTTCTCTTTAACGTCTTCTTGTCGCTATGTAAATTAGCTGTAGACCCGATGTTGTTTTACAAAAGTACTTAGATGCTCTTAGCAACAAACCTGTCTTCTAATCGCTTTTTAAAAGTCGTTGAATGTCTAGAGGAAATGCGGCAGGGCCCATAAATTATAGACGAATTAAGGCTTAGTCTTACGCATACATAGAACGATTACGTTGCAGGTAAGGCAGTCGTCGGGTATCGGCTCTTTAGGAGCTCTACGACCGAGGAAACCGAATTCTTTTTTGCAGTCTGGAGGGGTATTTGGAAGATCGCTTTGCATTGCAACAACTGTTTCTTGTGCAGTTTCTTGCTTGTTAGGAACCAGATGTGTTGGCACGGAGCCTTTGGGAATTTCAGTTAAACAGAAGGGGCAAGCATCGTAGGCTACTTTTGAAACCCCTATGTTAATTGTCTTAAGGGATTTAGCGAAAACTCTGCGGCATGACGGATTCGGACAAACGTAGCTCATTGCCTCTTTTGTTGTTTCATCTGGCTGCGGGATAACTTACCCTCCTCGCTCAATCTAAAGATAGTTCGAGCTTATAGTATTGATGTATCCAAAATCATTAGCCAAATTACTCAATGGAGCAGGTTTCTTTCGGAGAGGCCAACTTCTTAAAGTCTGGTACGCCTTCAGCGTACCCGGACGCTATCAGAATGTCGCCGGACTGGATCTTTGAATCACCTTTCGGACGCAGAGTTTTCTCAGATCTTTTAATGGCTAAAATCCACATGCCCGTTTCCTCATGCACTCGGGCTTCCTTCAGCGTCTTTTCCGCAAGCAGTGAGTCTGCACTTACGCACGCTTGAGTAACGGTTTCTTCTGCCTCTTTAATGGTGAGCTTGAGAATCGGATGTGGTTCTATTCCTCTGAGCACTACCTCAGCCATCTCTGCTGCAGCATCCGCGATTTTTTCGGTCGCCACGCCAAGCCTGATAAGCCCAAGGAACCCCGAAGCTTCTTCGGGTTTAAAGTCGCTGTTTAAGGCTAACAGTTCGAAGTCCGTGTGCAACTTATCCATGTACTCTTCTAAGCGTTCAACTTCCTCGGCGAGTTCTCTGCTGTTTAGCAAGAGGGAGGAATAAGCTAGGTCCATCATGAGTTCCGAAGTGTCTTTAAGCTCCACGAAGCGAGCGACAATTTCCTCGAATTGCTTTTGTTCGGTCAATACTGTTCCTCCAGTTGCCTTGTGTTTCCTTCCGCTAGATCTTTGAACTCCTTAATTCCTAAGGGAGCTCCCCGAGTTATGAGAGTGTCCCCGACAACGATTCGATCTGTTTCTTTTGGGTTAATTATCCACTCTTTGTTGCGGCGGATGGCTATAATGTCGACGCCCATCCTTGGGGCTAAGTCGAGTTTGCCGATTTTCTTGCCGATGATAACTGAACCTTCTTTCACAGTAGCTTTCATGAGACGTTCTTCGACTTTTTCGAAAATAGAGCTTACGATTGGGTGAACACCTATACCACGAGTCACTATAGCAGCTATGTCTCCTGCAGCATCGGAAATTTTGTCTGTTGCACCTGCAACCGTTGAGACCCCAATGAGGGCTTGCGCGTCCTTAAGGTCCCCCCTTGCGGCAACCATGATTTCTATACCAAGAAGATAGCCAAGCGTGTCGATGTGTTCTTCCAGAGCTATAACATCTTCGGCAAGTTCTTTGTCGTTAAATAAGGCTGCCGAATAAGCCAAGTCAATCATGAGTTCGGAGAGGTTCTTCATCTCTATAAGAAGCTCGCGGACTGGAATGGGTTTGTAAGCTATTTTCTCAAAGTGGCGAGGCATAAAGTCAGAGACGCTCCAACGTTATGTATTGGATGTGGAATATTTTAATCATGCTATATCACGGAAACAGCATTTAACAGGGTAAGAGCCACAAGCAAAGCAAACGAAGTCACGCTAGCAGCAAACGCGTTCTCGATTGGTATAACAAAGTTACCGGGGTCTAGACCTTTTTGGAAAGTCAAAATAGATATGGCAAAGGATAAAATCACAATTAACGTAACTGCGATTACATTTGCCGCCAACAAAACTGCTACGTGACTGTAGAAGGCTGCGGGCGTGAAAATTCCGTGAATCAACAAAGCCGCAAAAGCCAAAACCACAAACATCGTAACTGAAGCAATCCAAGCGCTAAGAATGTTTTTTGAATGGTGAAAAATCGAGGAAAGCTTGGGTTTAAGCATGCCCAAAGCTAATTTGGTAGTGGCAGTTGACCCGACGACTGCTCCGACGTCACTCACTAAGCCAATCAATGCAGGATAGACTGTGTAGAATTCGATTCGCGCGTGTGCAAATCTGCTTATTCCTTTAAGGAAGGTTCCCGTGACGTTGACCACGACAGCGACAATCATCAGCGACGCCAACGATTCGCGTACAGTCTTGGTGAATTCCGCTTCACACAGATTTTTTTGGACAAGGAAGAGAGCCAAAACAGCGTTAGCTATTCCCAAAACTACAACGGTCGCGGTCCCAAAGCTGCCGAAAGAAAAGAACAGGTTTAGCACTACGACGTAACAAAGGGTTATGAAGATTGAGGAAACAGCAGACATCACGGGATAAACCACTATATCAGGGTCTATTCCTTTTTTGAAGGAGAGAAACGCAACTTTAACAGTGACAAACAGAAGAACAAGTCCCAAAGCCATCGTACCAACAACCACTGCCAAGATGTTCGGGAAGTCGACAAACGTTATGCCCCAGAAGCTTGCGAAAACCATGGAAAACGCGCTTGCTGCCAAACTTGTTACTAAAGTTAAGAAGACCACGGCTTCGATTAGGTTGTAGAAGGATTTGGTGTTTTTGGAAAATCCCGGGTGAACGGTTCCGAGGTGAAGAGAAGTGCTTAAGCGGCCGCTGAGCAAACCTTCCATTACGCCTTTTGCACCTAGAACCGCAGGGTACAGAGCTATTACCCAAGGCGCTTTCTCAAAAAGATTAAGCTGGTAAGCAATTAGGAACCCAGCGACTAGGCCACCTAAATCGAATATGAAAGCCGAAAAAGTCTCTCTTAACGTTCTTGAGAAACTTGTCCTGCCAGTGTGGGTCATTCCAAGTTGCCTCCCTGTGAGGGCACCTGCGGGGTTGAGGAGACACCGGCGCTTTTGTTTTATGGCTTGTTAGCGCCACATCAACTGGCACCCTAAATTTCTATTCAGGAGAAAGGTCATCGTTTAAATAGGTTTCTAAATTAAATCGGAAAGTCTTGCTTCTAATTGAAAGAAAGAGCCCTATTTGCCTTAATCTGCAAAAAGCCGCCCCGTATTAAGGTTTTTTCGGCTGGTAGATGCACCAGGGGTCCTCAGTCAAATAGTCTCCTTTCAGTTCGGCTGGTTCATGCAGATCTCCACAGTAGTCGATGAAGTCGCTGGATAGACCGTATGCGCGTGCGCGGCATCCTCCGCAAACCGTTTTGTACTCACAGGCGCCGCATTTGCCTTTCAAAGTATCTGGGTTTCTCAAAGCTTTGAAAACGGGACTGTTGAACCAGATTTCCCCGAAGGTTTTCTCGCGGACGTTACCAAGTTTTAGAGGAAGGTAAGGGCAGGGCGTGATGTCTCCGTTGGGGTAAACTCGGCAGTAGTACATTCCGGCGATGCAGCCGCGAATCCATTGCCGCATATCCAAACCCATGTCTTTTGCTATGCGCATGAACTGGGGTGCACAGCTAGGGCGAACGTTAAGATGGTGTTTGTGGGTTTTGGCAAATGTTCCCTTGATCATGTCTTCATACATAGCGGGGGAAATGTCAGCCATTTTTGCGCCTCGACCTGTGGGAACTAGGAAGAAAAGATGGAAGTTTTCGACGCCAATCTCCTCAGTTAGAGTCATAATGTCGTCGATTTGGTCGTAATTCTGCTGAGTAAGCGTCGTGTTAACTTGAACCAAGATTTCGTTGTCCCTTAGTGCTTTTATAGCGCCTATAGCTTTGTTCCAAGACCCCGCGACCCCGCGGAACTCGTCATGCTGCTTGGGCAAGTTTGAGTCTAAGCTAATGGAGACGGTTTTTATGCCTGCTTCCTTGAGACTCCATGCTGCTTTCTGGTCGATTAAGCCGCCGTTGCTTCCCAATCCCATCCGCAGACCCTTCTCAGTGCCGTAGCGAACGAGCTCGTAGACATCTTTTCTTAGCAGGGGTTCGCCGCCGCTCAAAATCAGGAGGGGTCGACTGATGTCAGCGATTTGGTCGATGAGCCTCTTAGATTCCTCTGTGTTCAGTTCGCCATCGAGTTCCTTTTGGGAGGCGTTGATGTAGCAGTGGCTGCATTTCAAGTTGCATTTCCGAGTGAGATTATATGAAACAACGAGCGGAATGAACTTCTCGTGTGAGGTTGCAGTTGGAGAGTACCCGAGCCTCATGTAGAAGTCGCATTTGCCGTCTGTTGCCATTCGCTTCGGCTGCGTTAGCTCAAAAGTGAAGGGCAACACGGTTTCCAACATGGCATTGGCATGTGCGAAGCAGAAGTGCTTACAAAATAGCGAAGCCACATCGTCGGTGATTCCGATTTTGCCTCCAATGTAGTTGTGTCCGCCGTATATAGGGCAGTTAAGGAACTGCATGTGCCCATCAAGCGTATCAATGCTCATATTGTAGTTGATGTAGTGGTCGCTAAGCATAACTGACTGCAACTTCTCACGACGCATGCCCACTTTAAGTGTGACGTCCAAAGCGATGCTAACGGTTTCGCGCCCAAACTTCTCCTGAACTCTCTGCATTTCATCACTTAAGCGCTGAACACCAAAAATCTTTGAAAGCGATGAAAGAGTCAATAACCCCTTAATGGTCTGATATTCTTGCCGGAACCGCGTCTCCGTAACCTGATTAGCCCATTCATTGAATAAGGCTTCAACTACAACCGAGGCATCTGGGTTTTTGGCGTTAAGCATACCTATTGCTCCGCGGGTTTTTTTGTTGAGGTTGTTGAATAGTTCGATTTTTTCTTTGCTGGTTAAGCTTGGCGCCGCTGCTATTTTACGCGGTTTTATGTTCAGATTAATCTCAGTGGTGAGCTGGGCTGCGTCTTGGTTGAAGTCGCTGTAGAACCGCCACAAATTCGCGTCCACATCTGGTGCTTCCACATTTAGGGCTTCAAGGAGGATTCGGGTTTCGGTCTCCATCTTTGAAACCATAGCCATATGATAGAGAAGGGAACCTGACATTCCTGGCTCCGCCTCTTTACCTTTAGGGACACCGTAAACAATTTCTTGGAGTAAACGTTTAGCGTCTAAGTAATCTCCGTTTTTGATTTTGTTTTGAAGGTGGTTTAGTTTTTCGCGTCTCTGACGGAGGAGAAGGGCCCATTTGTGGCAGTGCCTATCATCGTAATTTGTAACCTGAAACCACCATCTAGAACGGTATTACACGATGGGTTTGGTAAAAAAGGTAACGGTGCTTAAGCAACAAGCTTCATGACTATTGGCTTCACTGGAAAGCGGTATGTGCTTCAGATAAACTATTAAACCGGTGAAACCAAAGCATAGACATTCACATGGTGATCAACGTGAGTTTCGACTGGATTTATGCTTTAGTCGGTTTCCTTATAATGTTCGGGTACCTCGTTGGCATAGGCATAAACAAGCCAAGAGGAATGAGCGTTAAGACCTGGTGCTTCGGTTACCTTGGCGTCTCAGTTGTGTTCGACTTAATCGTGGTTGTAGCAATAGCGGGGTCACCTCAGTTTGCGTGGCTCACTAACCTGGTACTTGGGCTTTCAGCCGGCGCCGCAACAGGCTTAGCATTTCATGTGGCCCATCATATTTCGGAAGAAGACGAGCATGAACACGGAGAAGAAGGGAAGAAAGACAAGAAGCAAATGTCCATGTTTGACATGTAAAGTTGTCTGGCGCCCAAATCCATTTTTGGCTTTCTGATAATTTAGCAGGTTCGGGCATCGAAAACCGTTATGTATCCTGAACTCCCGAGCCGATGCACGGATTTCTCAACAACGTAGCTCAGGCTGAATTTGCTACCCAGACCAGTCAAAGCTAAAACTACGCCGGGTTTGATTTCAGGTAGCCCTACACATACCCCGCTGCAACGGACATTTAGTAACTTCTTGAGGGATTGCCTCGCTAGAAGCGGTTCTTTGGGCGAAGTTTCCAGGGCTTGGTTTTCGGCGGTTATTTCTGAGTTGAAATTTAGAAGGCTTTTTCCATACTGAAGTATTGCTACAGGCTGAAAGACCAAGTTTGACGACGTTGACAAGGTCTGGAGCGTTTGGTTTTCTCCACTGACCTCTATGTTGGGCGCTTGATTTGATTGAAAACTTGTTTTTGTTAACTTTATCTCTCCTGTCGTCAACGATTCGAGCGAATTCGCGTATCCCATTTTGATTTGGACTTTAGTGCCGGGGTTAAGAATTTCTCCGTTAATCAAAGTTAGCTGTGGGTCGCTAAGCGTGAAGAAGAATTTGTCAAGCGAGTTTGATGTCTTTTCTACTGTGACAGCTAATGGGTTTGCCTCATATTTTTGAACCAGATCTTGAGTGTTCAGGGTGATTTGGCACTTGGGCGAAAAGAAATTTGAGTACTTTTTTGATAGCTCTTCAAACGTCACTTTATCCGACTCAATACTTTCTTACGCAAAAGCTGATATAGACTTTTGCAAGAAGAGACAACAAATCCCGAGGGGATATGTCAATGACTAAAGCATTATTCTTAGCAGACAGTTATCTCAAAGAAGGTCCCGCCATTGTTGTTTCAGTGAAAGACGAAAAGTACGTGATTTTGGATCAGACGATTTTCTACGCCAAGGGCGGGGGACAACCCTGCGATACAGGCAAGCTAATCAAAGGCACCGAAGCTTTCAGAGTCATTTATGCAGGTAAGTTTTCGGGTGAAATCAGCCATGAAGTCGACCGCCCAGGGCTTCAGCCTGGAGATAAAGTTCAATGCATTCTCAATTGGGAAAGAAGATACAAACTCATGCGCAGTCACACTGCCGCCCACGTCATAGCATCCCTCCTTAACAAAGGCACAGGTGCACTTATCACGGGCAACCAGTTGGAAGAGGATTACGTCCGCTTCGACTTCAGCCTAGAAAAATTTGACAAATCCCTTCTGGAAGGTTACCTTGCGAAGGCGAATCAGCTTTTCGGCACCGATGTCCTCGTGAAATGGTTCGAACTGCCCCGGGAAAAAGCGCTGAAAATTCCCGGCATCGTCAAAATGGCAGAAGCGTTCCCACCCGACCTCCCAGTCCTAAGAATCGTCGAAATCGAAGGCATAGATAGGCAGGCGGACGGCGGCACTCATGTACGGAACCTGAAAGAAGTCGGAAAAGTCGAACTCATAAAAACTGAAAATAAGGGCAAAAACAACCGACGTATCTACTTCAGACTAAACTAAGCGGGAGGTGGCGCCGGGGAAGGGACTCGAACCCCTGCGGGCCAAGGCCCACTGGCTGGCTTGCCCATTTTGGCACGGCCCTTCTCTGTGCAAGTTTGGATCTCGAGGCCAGCGCGATAACCACTCCGCCACCCCGGCTTACCAGTAAGGATTGCGGCTTTGGGCTAAAAACGTTTCAGTCCCTGACAAGAGATAACACACGCAGCCTGCAAATGTCACAACCACAAATGTTGAAGGAAAATATCGCTCCATGAGGGTTCGCACAATACTTTAAAAAGGTAAGTCAACAATCGTGCCAAGAGTCAAACTGCGGCGCCACAAATGTCGAGGCTATAAGTAGAGGGGGGATAGGTCGCTGAGAGCAAACAGCGTCCATTTCTAGCGACAAAAAGATGCGGGAGTTTTCAAACAACAGATGCAAACTTGGGTTAGACAACCAAATCCGCCAGGTCCACACTATGCTCGTAAATTTGCCTAAGAATTGCTGTTGTCGCCAACATCTGCGGCATAACATCCAACGGTTGATCTTTAGCCTCGTTCTCTATTTCAACAGACAAAGTTTGGACTTTTTCCCGCATTTGCCGCACATTCTCCGCTGAAGTGATATCTTTGTTAACAAAGGACTTCAAAGCCTGCTCATGCGCGTCATAACAAACGGTCTGCAAATTTGACAACAAGTTCCTCAACTCATCCGATGGCTTCGCACCGTTTAACTCTAAAGTTTTCGCAGCAACTTGCGCACATGCATCACCCATAGTCTCCACAAGACTCGCAGCCAAACGGTAATCTAAACATTCAATCGCTGTTAAGCCAAGCTTTTCACTCAAACGTGGATTCTGAATTATCGTGCGCAAGATTCGGACCAATAGGAAATAGAGTCTGTTGTTCTCGTCATCTCTGGCTATTACACTTTTGGCAAGCTGCAAATCTGCATCAATGAAAGAGTTAACAGCATCCCGATGCATTCCTGCAACTATTGCATAGTTTCGTCGCAGAATCTTTTCCGGAGGAAACCCTGAAGGCTCTAGCAGACATTGCAGAACAATTTGAGAATAGTTTTCCTCAACAATTTCGAGTCCAATCAGCGACCCCACGGTTGCTTTAACCACTTTTCTAGTGTCTAAATCGATGCGTTCCTTAGCTTCAATTCGGATGATGTCTGAACCCAACAAGTAGCGACCTACGATTTCGCGACCCAAAAATGAGCTCACAGTTAGTGAAGTAATTTTTGGTGCGGGGTCATCGTTGTATTTTGGGTCAACACAAAGCTTCCCCTCAGCAGTTTCGTTTAATGCAACCAACACACCTTTCTTGAGCCCGCTTTTTTCGGACCAACCACGCGGAAGACAAACAAAGAAAGTACCGGTTGGAGTTCGTTGCACCTTACGCAGATCAGCCATAAATACACTTCCGGTTCGGCATCCAGTCTTGGAAAGAGATACATATCAAATGATAAATTGGCTTATATAAACTTGAAGTATAATGTTACAATTAACACCGCAATGTCTAATTCGTATAGACTCCAACGAAAGCAAGAACGCCCCCAGTTTCTTCACAAAGCAAAAAACTGGAGCAGACTTGGCAAAAGTGAATAGACTAATACAGGAGAAAAGCATACAAGCAATTAAACTGCGGAGAAATACTGTAGAATGAGCGCATCTGGAAGGCTTCAAAAGGCTATAGAAATCACAATGGCAGCAGGTTACCAAATCGACAGAGAAGCTTTCGAATACTTAACTACGGTATCAACTCTTCAGGATCCAACCGAATTAATGACGAAGGCGCTGAAAAAATGTGACTGCCTCCAAGAGAAACCCATGTTTATCGGGAAATGCCTCTTAGAATCCGTTCTACAACAACACGAACAGCCCGAAGAGGTCCAAAGTCCAGCCCAGTTCACGATTCAAAGTGAAGCGGAAGAGGAGCCCCAACGACCGGAAAGACAATTCCCAGCTGCAAGCAGTCAATTTCGGCCTTATGCAAAAGATGTGGAGTCACAAATTGAAGTACTCGAAGACCCTACTGAAAAACTGAGCTCTAATGGAACCATAGAAGAATTCCTCGAATACTTCCAGGACCGATTTAAACGCGTAGAAAAAATCTTGCGGCAAAGAATGGATGTTAAAGCCGCTACCCCAATTTCGGAAGCACTTAAATCCCAACCGAAAACAAAAATGAAAATAATCGGTATGGTCACCGAAAAGCGCGAAGCAAAGCAGCAACAACTAATCACAATCGAAGACCTTAATGCAACCGCCACTATTCTAGTCCCAACTAAAGCTCCTGAAGAAGTCCAGAAGAAAGCCCAACTACTTCTCCAAGACCAAATTGTATGCTTCGCGGTAGCAAAAACTCGAGGGCACCTGTTTCTAGCGGAAGATATAATCTTTCCCGAGGTCGGGCAAAAACCCATGCGAAGAGCTGCAGAACCCATTTACGCAGTTCTCACATCAGACATCCATATTGGGAGCAACAAATTCACAAAAGATGCCTTCAAACGTTTTATACAGTGGCTAAACGGCAACTACGGAAACGAATCCATGCGGGATATCGCCAGTCACGTAAAATACTGCTTAATTGCCGGAGATGTTGTTGACGGAGTTGGAGTTTTCCCAGGGCAAGCGTTGGAATTAAACATTCGAGACGTCCACAAGCAATACAAAATGGCTGCCAGAGCGCTTGCGAGGATCCCAGAACACATCGAAATCGTAGTTTCCCCCGGAAACCACGATGCCCCCAGGAAATCCCTACCCCAACCAGCAATATCAGAGGACTACTTACCAACGCTCCAGGGAAAAAGAAGAATATACTCTCTCGGAAACCCATGCACAGTTGGCCTTCACAACGTTGAAGTCCTCATGTACCACGGCCGGAGCTTAGACGACATAATCGGCGCGGTTCCAGGCTTAGACCATGCGCACCCCGAGAAAGCTATGAGACTCCTCATGCAAGGACGCCACTTGGCACCAATTTATGGCGGCAAGACAACTCTGTCTCCGGAAAACCGAGACTTCCTAGTGGTAGATCGGGTGCCAGACATTTTCCACGCAGGACATATCCACGTTGTAGGCATGTGTAATCACCGTGGAGTTTTGGTTGTAAATTCTGGAGGTTGGCAAGAACAAACCGACTACATGGCAAAACTCGGGTTGATGCCAACTCCAGGAAAAGTGCCTGTTGTCAACTTACAAACAATGGAAGCATCAGTGCTTTCCTTCCTCTAAAGGCACCAAAAAAAGAAGAGCTGCGTGAGGCTATTGTTTTTTGGAGACAAGCTTGGGTGTATATTCCATTAAATGCCCGAGCCTTCCGTCAGTTGCGAAGACATCTTGGATGAGTGAGCGCGCGATTTCTAAGCGTATCTTTTTTGTGCGTCCGTATCTGCCCATGCTCACGACTTTTGAGTTTAGAAGTCCCATCGCGTCAAGTTCGTTAATCAAGGTTCCAAGTCGCCTTTGAGTAAGCATGCTCACGCCCAGTTCTCCGCAAAGCTCATTGTAGACATCATAGATTTCGCCGGTGGTCGCGCTACCGCTGCATGCTTTACCTAGATGATACACGCTTAGCAGCACAAGCTTGGAGTGCAACGTTGAGTTCTTCAGGGCTTCGACTACCTTATTGTGTTCGATGTGTTTTTCTGCTTCTCGAACATGTTCTTCCGTTATAGTCGCGGAACCTTGCCGCTCCGCCACTTCTCCAGCAACGCGCAAAAGATCTAAAGCACGCCGCGCGTCCCCATGCTCCGCAGCGGCTAACGCAGAACAGATACTCAACGCGGCTTCCGAAAGAACCCCCTCAAAAAAGCCAAGTCTCGACCTTTCCTGCAAGATGTTTCGGAGCTCGCCTGCGTCGTACGGTCTGAAGACCATTTCTTCCTCGCTTAAGGAACTGAAAACACGTGGATCAAGGAACTCTTTTAGTCGCAAGTCGTTGGATATTCCGATGAGGGCAACTTTGCTCTTATGCAAAGATTCGTTTATCCGAGTTAACTCATAGAGAATTCCGTCGCCTCGGTCTTTAATTAAAGCGTCTATTTCGTCTAGAATAATAATGAAAAGGGTTCGGGTGCTATCCAATCCTGCTTGGAATCTGTCAAATACTTCACCCACAGACAAACCAGTAAAGGGAATGGATAAGCCAAGACTTTGGCTCAAGCTTGCGAAAACTCGGTACTCCGATCCGGTCATTCGACAGTTTATGTAGCAAAACTTTACCGGTGCACCGTACTCCTTAGCTTTGGATTCCAGATGGCTAACAACAAATTTTGTTACTGCGGTTTTTCCTGTTCCGGTCTTTCCGTATATGAAAATGTTAGAGCAACGAGAATCTTTCAGAACCGGAGCAACCACCTGGCCAAGTAGCCGGATTTGTTCTTCGCGATGGGGAAGCTTCTCGGGCAAATAGTCATGCCTTAAGACTTCTCGGTCTTTGAAGAGTTTAGCTTCGTTTATGAATTTTTCGAACACGTCGTCAAGTATGTTTGGGTTGCCCAATGTCATCATTTCCCAGAGGTAACACCGTTATTTCGCGTGGAACAGATAAAGACTACAGTACAAAAAAATAGTTGGAGAGCTTAACAATCCTAAAACCAGATGGAAATGCTTCGCAGTTACCGATTAAGTCTCAAGAGGCACACCCCAAAATTTCTACTGGAACTCTATTCAACTCTTTAATACTCTTGCGAGAATATGTAAGATTATGTTATAGAAGAAGAATACTCTGCGTGGTTATATATTTTGAACTATATTAATAATGATTGTTAAAGATTTTAGATAAGTAAACTGTAAAATATTTTTCTGACCTTGTCAAGTGACTGCTTGCAAAAAAGTGTTGGAGAGGAAATGAAGGGGTGTCCCTTTTTGTCGTGAATATTTGAGAAATCATGGGGATCCTAACGTTGAAAATTTGTTTCTGGAAATTGTGATACTATGAAGAGTTCTTTCGTAGGGACCATCAATTATCAAATTTGTCTTGGTTTGTGACTTTGGTTCACATTATTGTGAACGACATGTGAAGTTAGCTAGAAAACTGTTCGTTAATTCGCCAGTTTTATCCAAAAATGGCATAATCTTGCTTGTTTACAGTGAACCTCACACCCCTACGCTTCTACTGGAGATACAAAACCAAGCTGGTCTTGAATAGATTTTGCAAGTTTGAAAACATGTGAAGCCTGTAATTCCATATTATCTACACATTTCAGTCTATTGATGAAAATAGGTTGAAATTGGGCTTTTCACATTGACTTGTTTCACCATAACAGCTATAAGATGTGAAGTGTAAAGTTGTGAACCCTTAAGGTGTACACCCTAGATGCCTGCTCGGAAGATGCGTGTGGAGCTATTCGACAGTGAAGGTAACCGATACACTGTCGCATTCGAAGGGCAAATTACTAGGGATAAAGCTATGCGTCTTCTGGACCTTGTGGAATTGCTCGGCGGCATGCCGGGAGAAAACCCGAGCCCCGGCGGGGGAAACGTGAATTCAGTTGGTAGCTCTTCCAGATTTGATAAGGTTCGAGGGGTTATCCTGAAAAACTTTCCCATGGTGTGGTTTTCATCTAAGGAAATCCAATCCTATTATGAGCAGGAGCTTAAGGAGCCGATTAGTTTGAGCACAGTTTCAACTTACCTTTCGCGGCTTGCAGGCAAAGGGTTCCTTCTCAGAAATGGCGGCGCCAATGATTTGAAATACAAGATTTCTACAGCGACTCCGCAAGCGATCATAAAGCAGAAACTAAAATAGCCAAAGATAGAGACTATAGCGAAGCCGCGATGACTTTTGCATTTTGATGGGTTGCCTGCCATCAGCTATAACCCGTTAATCAAATCAAGCAGGCTGATTTTTTTCCCAAGTAATCTATGCCGAAGCTGGCGCTTCGGGTTTCCTTAGGAGTTTTTCCATTTCTTTCTTAACGCTGTACTTAAAGGGTAGTTTTCCCGTTTCCCTTTCCAGATAACCTTCTTCATAGAGTCTCTTCATGAGTCTGGCGGTATGTTCTCGACTTAGTTGGACTTTTTCTTTGATTTCAGGAGCGGTTTTCGGTCCTTCCGTCGAGAGGAATTCCAGAACTGACACCTCGGTTTCGGTCAGCGCTGCTAAGGCTTTATCCCGTTTGATTGGCATTACTGGAAAAGGATTTTCAGATTTCACTTCTGGGCTGAAGGAAAACTTTTGCATCTGTTCCTCCAAGCTTGAAATCTTAGTTTTTAGCATTTCCTGAGCTGATTCAATATTGTACATTTTTTCGTCAAGACTGGGGATCTCAAGATTAGATAGTTTTTCAACGGTTTTCGCGTTGGCTTCCGAGAGGGCACCTATGGTATTGGTTAATGATTCGACTTGGGTGCCGATTTGGCTAATTTGGGTTTCGAGAGGTGCAACTCTTTTTTCAATGCTTTCTGCCTTATCGAGGCCTGAGTCGGCTTTTGATGCGCTCACTTCTACCTTGTAGGATACTTTTTCTATTTTTTCCGCTTCCCGTTTGAGTTCTCTGTTGAAACTTAGCACTATGTCTTCGACGAAATCTTTGGCTTTTTCATATTCTTTTTGTGCTTTGCGGAGCTGTCGGTAATATTCGACTGCTACGTATGTTGTTGCTACAAGAAGGGCGGATGAAATTGCGGTTATTAGTATTAGCGTGAAGTCTACCATTTTTTCTTCCCCTGTGATTTTAACGTGATTCGTCCGTGATTTGCAAGTGACTTATGGTGTTGCATCACATATCACAGTTATCCATGGGAAATTTAAGGTTTATGGTCGCTCATTTCGTCACAGGTTCTATGATGTCACACATCACAAAACTTCTTAATTCTCATTAAATATTGCCATGTTACTTTAGGTCTTCAAAATAGTTCAGAATTGAGTTTATTTCCACGTAATCTCCTATAATTAAAGAGTTAGCTGATGTTCTTTTCAACTCCTTAGTGATGTGCTTCGTCACTAGTGATTTGAATCGATTTTGAGCATTTTTTTGTGATTTGTGACGTCACAAACTATCTTCTGAGGGGCTAGAAAGCCGTTTTAGGCTCGTTTCTAGCTCATCTCTGATGAGTTCTATGACTTTCAGATGTTCCTCTACACCTTCTAGGTTGTTTGGGAGGTCTTTGTGTGCCTCCATGTACTCCTTCAATTTATTCGCTATTTCAAGGTACGGGTCAAGAGTTGTACTCTCAAAAACTCCTAGATACCCGAGTAGGAGCACCGTGTAGATTGATTTTATTACGTTTTCTTTAGACTGACGTAGTGTCCTATTGAAGGAACCGCGGCTTAGTTTGGCCTTAGTTAGGCGTAATTTGGCTTTTTCGTCGTAGTTTAACTGTTTACCGGCCATATTTTCAGCTAAAATGTCTATTAGCAGTGTTTCAAGTTGCGTTTTCGTTAGTTGGCTGTTTTTAGAGAGGATTTTAACAATAGGATCATTTAACGCGCCGTTTAGCCACAGTTGTACGTTGTCTTTTAGCTTCATTCTTACGTTCCTTCCGTCATGTTGAATGGATACAGTTTTGTATACTATAAGGTCTTTAAAAAGAATTTCACAACATTCGATCAAAAATCACTGCTTAAAACCGGATATTAACGCCTTAAAACGCACAAAACGCTCTACAATCTATTATTTTTAAATTTAAAGCTGCATTAGTGACTTAAATGGATATAGTACCTCAATTTGAGCATATAACACTGGGGTAGTATAGCCCGTCTAGAGCCTCTTAACATTCTTTCTGTTAACAAAGAGGTAGCGCTGTGCTAATTTCGCCGTTTTCACATCAATTGTTTCACTTCAACATTAATTGAATTCCCATGCCAAGCCTCCCTTGTAAACATTTTTTGGTCATTGCAATCAATGACTTTTTTTATTGGTTTTGTATCGTGACATCACCCCTCACGAGGAATCACATCGAAATCACGGTAGAATCACGCGTGATTCTCACACGAATTTCATGATGTCACATCTTTGTGATGCATCTGTGATTCTAGAATGAAGCCTGTGACGCAACAAATCTATGTCTTCGTAGAGTCTCTTCATGAGTTTGGCGGATGTTCTCGGCTTAGTTCGGGCATTAAATCGGAAATTTTCCGTTTAAGACCAATTTTAAAGGAGTTCTGCCGCTTTCTTTAGCTCATCAAAGAGTTCCGGACGCAAATCTCGAAGCGTCGGGATGAAAGTTTCAGCTGGTCTGATATCACTGAAGTCAACATCACATAACACAAAGTCCTCTTCATCATACTTCGCTTTTACTATTACGTCCCCGGTCGGGCTTACAAGTCGGCTTCCACCCCAGAACAGGAGGCCATCTTGAACGCCGACTAAGTTAACGTAAGCTAGAAAAGCGGTGTTTTCCAAGGCTCTCGCCGCGGTAAGGATTTCAAAGTAACTTCTGCGAACGGCCGGAGATGCTGAAATGCAAACTATCAGCTGTGAACCATGCAAACGGATAAGGCGGGTGATTTCAGGGAAGAATATGTCGTAGCATATACAAAGCCCAATTTTGCCGATGGGGGTGTCAAAAGCTGCTGCTTGATATCCAGGTCTGAAGTGCCTTTTTTCTTCGAAGACGCTGTGAGTAGGCAAATACATTTTTCGATACTTGCCGATTAAGCCCGTTGGTCCGACAAAGACCGCAGTGTTAAATATGGTTGCCTTTGTTTTTTCGCTCAGTTCAGGCATCCCAAAGATTATGTGCACTCCAGTTTCCTTTGCGATTTGCTCTATTTCTTGCGTTGAGGGTCCAGGGATGGTTTCGGCTAACTCATAGATTTGATCTCTAACAACGTACCCGGTTAAGAAGAGTTCAGGAAAAATGACTAGGTCCGCGCCCTGATCTTTTGCCTTAACTGCGAATTCTTCTATCTTCTTGATGTTTTCACGCTTATTTTCCCGTTTGCTTGCCATCTGGGCCAATGCGAGTCTAATTTTTTCCTTCATTTTTTCCGCCTTTTAGTATGTGCTATGTGGCAGCCTGAAGTCTGTTCCAACGGTGCGGTATTCAAGTTTAGGGGTAAGTGGCATCCGTCTCTTATGCTCAACTCCGAGCCACCTTCGTTTCACACCCTCAACCAGAGTCTCTTCGACGCCCAGTTGCTTCGCGATTTCTTTCGTTGCCATGAAGCGTTCAATCCCGAAAAGGATAAGGTCCAAAATATCATACTTTATTCCCAGTTCTCCTTCGGCAGATTGGTTTGGCCAGAGAGCAGGCGTTGACGGTTTGATTGCCAACTCCGTTGGGATACCGATGTGTTCGGCAAGTTTGCGGACCTGAGTTTTATATAGATCCATTATAGGCGCTATATCTGAGGCTACATCTCCCCACTTTGTAAAGTAGCCCATCATCGTCTCGGACTTGTCGCTGCTTCCACAAACGATTTTGTTGAGCTTGTTGGCATGGTAGTAGATGTATACCATTCTAGTTCGAGCTTTTATGTTGCCCTTGCAGAGTCTGTCTGTAGGGTCAAATATGGGTATTGATTTGTAGATGCCTTCCAAAGCAGGTGTGATATCGCAGACCTGTGTTTGAATGCCGAATTTGTCAGCTACCACTTTTGCGTCCTCGACGTCTTTGGAGTCGTAGGTTTCTCTTTCGGGAAGCATGAGTCCAAGTACCTTGTCTCCTCCGATTGCACCTGCGGATAGAGCCGCTATGGTGTTGCTGTCGATTCCGCCTGACATCCCCAAAACTATTCCTTTGGCTCCTGCGTTTTCAATGTAGGTCCGTATGAAGCGTTTGATTCTAATCTCAACGTCGGGCAAATTCAAGTCAAGAACTGAAGGTTTAAGCTCCAAGAGGTCAGGCATCCATATTCATTTATGGTTGTAGGCAAGTATTTAAGGGCAAAGATAAATACTAAAAGACCATACTTATCATCCGAGGATTGTCAAGATGGGCCGAAGAAGGAAAAAAGTTATTCACGTTCCAAAGAAAAAGTTGCCAAAATTCTTCTCTTGCCCAAGATGTGGAAAAGAAACTGTTCGGGTCGATATTTTGCGTGAAGAAAGCAATGCTGCAGTTGGATGTAGCAGTTGTGGGCTTCAAGCGGAGTTTCCAATTAAGCCGGCGCAGGGTGATGTCGACGTTTATTGCATGTTCACTGATAAAATCTATGGGAAAACCAGAAGATCTGTGCCTTTGAAAGGCGCTTAGCTTTTATCTGGTTTTCTTAGGAATCTTCTTGTTTCTGTTTTGTGTAAGAAAGCCAAAATAGATGCGTTGTTTAATTCACACTGATTGAGGGGAGGTGCCGCGTGTCACAACTAAGATGAGCGATTCTTACCGCAGCTATGTTGACTCTATGGGCAGCGAGCTCAGCATATTGTATGGTATAAGCGAGAGCGCGCGGCAAAAAGGTTTAGACCCTTCTTTGAAGACGGAAAGCATAATCGCTCAAGACATTGCGGACCTCGTCGAAGGACTCGTAGGGCCTAAAGGCGTGGCAGAGAGCATTCGGGACCTCAACTTTAAGATGGGGCGGGAAGAAATCGCCTTCAAAGTAGCCGAGCAAATAGTTACTGGCAAATTCGGGGAACTCGATCCTGAATCCGCAGCTGAGCAGGCAATACGAACAGCGCTTGCCATTTTTACCGAAGGCTTAACGGCTGCTCCCATTCAAGGCGTGGCCCAGGTAAAAATTAAAACCAACCTTGACCACACCAAGTACTTGGCAATCTATTTTGCCGGACCCATCCGATCAGCAGGGGGAACAGACCAAGCCTTAACCTTGGTTGTCGGCGACTTCGTGAGACGGCTTTTGGGTTTGGACCGTTACAAAGCAACGCCCGAGGAGGTTGCTCGCTTCATCGAGGAACTGCGCACTTTCGAACGGTCCGTGGGGCACTTCCAGTACCACATTCCGGATGAAGAGATCAAAAAAGCATTCGACTACCTGACCGTGGAGGTTACGGGCACAGAGTCCGATCCTATCGAAGTTTCCTCTTATCGCAACCTGCCCCGCATAGAAACAAACCGCGTTCGAGGTGGCGCCCTTCGAGTAGTAAACGATGGCATCGTAGGACGCGCCCTCAAAGTTCACGTTATAGTCGAGAAGATCGGGCTCCAGGGTTGGGATTGGCTGCGCGAATTCAAGAAAAAATCCGAAAAGAAATCGGCAGGCTTCATGGATGACGTTATCGCTGGACGTCCAATCTTCGCTTTCCCTTCCAGAAGGGGCGGCTTTCGGCTTAGGTATGGCAGGTCCCGGAACACAGGGCTGTCTGCTGTAGGGATTCATCCTGCGACGATGCTGGTGGTGGAGAGCTTTCTGGCGGCAGGAACCCAGATGCGCCTGGAGCTACCTGGGAAAGGAGGGGTCAGCATGCCAGTCGATTCGCTTGAGCCGCCGGTTGTGCTGCTCAAAGACGGCTCCGTGATCAAGGTAACTCTAGAAAACTTTCCAAGCGTGAAGGGCAAAATTGAGAAAATCCTGTTTCTGGGCGATATGCTCATCAGCTTTGGCGACTTCCTCTATTGCAACAAGAGCCTTAACCCTTCAGGGTACGTTGAAGAATGGTGGGTCAAGGACCTCAAGAAAGCGATCAAACTGCAATTCGACGGGGATACTGCAAAGGCAGCTGCATCAGTTGGATTCGATGCCAAGTTGATGGAGCGAATTCTGGGAGACCCTTTCAGCGAGGAAATCACCGATAGGCAAGCAATTGCATTATCGCAAACTCTGCAAGTTCCCTTGCATCCAAGGTTCACTTTCTTTTGGTCTAATTTATCCGCAGTCCAAGATGTGACTTTGCTGAAGGATTGGCTGACCAAATCTGAAGTAACCTGCGACAGCGGCTTCGCTAGATGCATCATTGGTAGATTTGATCCGGAAGTGAGTCGTGTTCTGCGCAAAATCTACGCCCCCCACAGAGTGGTAGATGGGAAGATTTCGTTGGAGGGCGCTGACGCGTTGGCTTTGGCTTTCACTTTAGGTTACGCCACAGACAGAAAGGTCGATGGGATTGCGGCGGATGCTGTTCTCAAAGCTCTTTGCTGCTTGTCAGGAGTCGAGGTTCGCGATAAGGCGCCTTCGTTTGTTGGGGCGCGCATGGGACGGCCCGAAAAGGCGAAGCAACGGGAGATGAAACCGCTGGTGCAGGTCCTTTTTCCTGTCAGCCTTTCAGGCGGGTCCCACCGCGACCTCGTAGAAGCCGGAAAACACGGCCCCGCTTTCGTTAGCGTTGTTAAGCGCAAGTGTCCTGAGTGCAAAAACTACACTTACCGCATCCGATGCCCAACCTGCAGGTTGGAGACGACCCACGAAAAAAGTTGTCCCAGATGCGCCCGGCCCCTTCAAGGGAACACTTGCCCTACCTGCAAAGCAGACGCTGTGCTCTATCAGCGGCAGTCGATAAACTTCAAAGACCTCATCGAGGAAGCAACCAAAAACCTTGGTATTCCTCCGCCCAAGATGCTGCGCGGCGTGAAAGGGTTAACTAATGCTGACAAAACCCCAGAGATTATTGAGAAAGGCATTCTGAGAGCCAAGTATGGGCTTTCAGTGTACAAAGACGGGACGATTCGGTTTGACGCCACTAACGCGCCTCTAACCCATATTAAGCCCGGCGAAATCGGCGTCTCCGTTGACAAAATGAGGGAGATGGGTTATCTTTCCGACATTTACGGTGCTCCTCTAACTGAGCCAAATCAAGTTCTGGAGCTCAAGGTCCAAGACGTTGTCATCCCATGGAATGCCGGAGACTATTTTGTCCAGATAGCAGGATTCCTCGATGAGCTCTTAACCCGTGTCTATAAGCTCCCCGCCTACTACAACATTAAGAAACCCCAAGACCTCGTTGGACAACTCATTTTCGGGTTGGCCCCACATACTTGTGTGGGCATTTTGGGGCGCGTCGTTGGCTTTACGAACCTCAAGCTGATTTATGCTCATCCGCTTTGGCATTCGGCTAAGCGTCGGGACTGCGACGGAGACGAAGACGCTATCATGCTCGCGCTGGACACGTTGCTTAACTTTAGCAACAAGTATTTGCCCGCGCAAATAGGCGGTATCATGGATGCCCCCATACTCGTCATTCCGTTTGTGAATACTAAGGAAGTGCAGCGGCAAGCCCACGACTTTGACGTCGACGCCATCTACCCCGAGGAGTTCTACGCGAAAACCCTTGAAAAGGCGGAAGCCAAGCATGTCAGCGGAATCATGGATGTCATTAGCCACCGCTTGGGAACAGAGGCACAGTTTGAAGGTTTCAACTATACAACGCCCGTTTCAGACATCAGCATGGGAAACGACGAAAGCAGCTACAAACTTCTTAAATCCATGGTTGAGAAATTGCATCTGCAGTTGGATTTGGGCGCCAGAATAGACGCCGTTGACGTTCGTAGCGTCGCCATGAAGGTGCTCACGAAGCATTTTCTCCGCGACATCTCGGGGAATTTGCGTGCTTTTTCGACTCAGACTTTCCGGTGCAAATCTTGCAACAAGAAATATCGGCGTATGCCGCTTAATGGGAAATGCCTCTGCGGAGGACAATTAACATTGACTGTTTACCGCGGAAACATCGAAAAGTACCTGAACGCTGCTCAAGAGCTCGTGGACAAATACGGATTGCCCAAATATTACACTCAACGTTTGGTCCTTATCCGGGAAGAAATCCACTCAATGTTCGACAACAAGAAACCAATACAAACAACGCTCTTCGATTTCGGGAAAGGAAAAACCTAAAGCTTTTCAACATAGATGCCTTAATTTATTCTTCTGGTGTATCCTATCAAAGAGACATACCACCCAAACGCATACCTGCAGCACGTCAAGAATGTGAAGAGCGGGTTGAAAGCTCGAACCAAAATCCTAAACGGGCTTGATGAGCAGCCAGGAAGCGCAAGCTCCATTGCTAAGAAAACAGATGCCACGTACGACGCTGTGATGCATCATCTGCGTCTTCTGGAAACGGAGGAAACCGTTAGCCGCAGAGGAAAAAGACCCTGTATATGGCTCATGACTGGGATGGGTCAGAAAAGGCTTGTCTCCTAAACGCACTGGCAGGGAGTTTGCTGGCATTTGGGGCATTTGTGCGGGTACTTGTTGAGTGCGGCCTTTTCTAGGTCAACGTTTACAAGGTTGGCGAGGGATGAGAGCCAGGCTATTACATCGGCGAACTCTTTCTCCGTTGCTTCCTTGTCAGTTCCTTGGAGGGCTTCGCCAAGTTCTTCTACCTCTTCTTTTAACCATTCGTAGGTTCCTTTCACGCCGCGTTCTTTGTCTCGGTGAATGTAGAGCGTTTTCATCATTTCCTGAAATTCACTTATGTGCATGGGCTCCATCTTTCACCTTATTGTAGTTGGTTTGAGTTTAAACGTGCTTCCTTTTCCGTTTGAATTGGCAGGGCGTTTTTCGGGTGGTTTGGTTGATGCTTTTGTATACAGCTTTCTCCTTTCGTTGTTCGTTTGCGCAACATTAAATAATGAATATTTGTATTGCTTGATACCACACAAGCTGATCAGTATGAGTCGTAAAAAGAAAGACAGTCAAGGTCCAATGCCCGCTGCAAGCGCCGGATTGTTACGGTTCTTTGAGGAAGAAACCGAAGGCATTAAAATTAGACCTGAACTTCTTATGATCCTCGCGGTAGGGCTAGTAGTAGTTTCGGTTCTGGGCAGAATTTTCTAAGTTCTTAGTGCTTATCGTCTTGAAGGCGTCGGGTGTAAGACTTCTATCCGTTGAACTGAATGTAGGTTAAGGAATATCTCGCTTCTTTCTTCTCTACTTGCAACTTGGGGTATTGGCTGCGCCATCGTTGAACGCAAAACAATAGCCTCAGCGTCTGAAAGCCAAATTCCAGCGGGTTCACCCGTAACGGCTATTAACGTGCCGTCGAAACCGTAGGACGGGTCGAGGATGATTCGGACTTTTTTGCCCACGTTCCTTTCCAGCATATGAAATATGGACGGGGGTAATTCTTGATCTGGCATTGCCTTCGCAAAACGACTATTATGTGTACTTTACGATAAAACAGTTGCCCTTACAAAAGCTAATGGGTACATGTTTCTTTCGATCGATTTAGATATATTAGAGCACTCTTTCTTGCATGTTTCATGTCAAAAGCCCCAATTTCCTTTTTTCAAGTTGTCTGGACGCTGTTTTTTGCGGCAAAGTGAAAACGCTTTTTCTTGCTATCCTTTAATAGGGACGTTTGTCCACATACTGAATTTAAATTGAGATGATGGGTTTGGCAACTGACGGTTCCCTAAACCAGTCAATGAACAAAGCTCAAAGGCATTACTCATCCCTGTTCTTCCTACCTTCACTGTCACAAACTATTGTTGCCATAGCCGCCATCTGTATAGTCACGGGACTGTCTTCGGAAGTTTTCTCTTCGTCAAACGGATTAGTTAGCGGGCTCTTGTTGGGAACCACCCTTTTTGCAGTTACCTTAGGGATTGATTTTGTCCTAAGCAAAGTTATCCTCAAGGACGCCATCTTTGTTCTTAGAAGAATGTTGGTTCTTTCCCTTTTCAGCTGGGTCATCTGGTTTATCTTCATCATTATAGCGGCCGGGTTAAGTGCAGTTTTTGGTTCAATCTGGTGGACTAAACTTTGCCTTCTGGGATTTGCCACTTTGATAACTCTACGCACAGTCGTGTTAACCTTTGTTTCCTCCTCAAGTTTAGGGCGGCGACTCGTGGCTATTTTACTTACACCAATCGCTTGCATCTTTCTATTCGTCGCGTTCTGGGCAAGCCAAAACATTGCACCCATAGATTACGTTCCCTTCCTTGTTGTCTCGCCCTTCATTGCTGTCCTTTCAGCCTACTTATTTGCTCACATGTTGGACAACATCGGGAAGAAAAACTACAAAATTCCTTCAATAAACATTTTCAAAGCGTTCATGCTTAACTGGGTTACTGCACAGAACGCACCCTTAGAATCATTTCTCGAAAAGATTGGCGAAGACACCGACATTGAAGTTTCTTTCCTCAAGTTCGACTCCTCAAAACCCAAAGCCGCCGTTATCGTTCCGCTTGTCCACCCAGGTCCCTTCAAAAACATAGGCAGCAGCGTCCTTCCCTCAATCCTCAAAGCGGAATACGAGAAAGCCTACAACTGTGACGCCTGCGTTCCGCTGGGCTTACTCGGACACGAATTGGATGCAGCTTCTCAAGGGCAAAACCACAAAATAATCAACAACATAATCGGGGCAACTAGCTTCCAGGCTTCGCTAGATAGAGCCACGGCTTTTGTCCGGGTTTCGGAAGGTTTTGTTGGCGCATCTTGCCAGCTTTTCGGCAAAACCGCTTTCCTCTCTTTCACTCTTGCACCGAAAACAACAGAAGACCTGCCTCAAGAACTTGGGAAAATTGTCCGTGAAGAAGCCGGGAAACTGGGTTTGGATGTTGTAGTCATTAACGCTCATAACAGTTTGACTGAGAGCAATGAAATTGAGGCTTCGATAGAAACCCTCCGATCTGTTGCTGTAAAATGTCTCAAGAAAGCAATTTCAATGCCGGAGTATCCTTTTGAAGTGGGCTCAGCCACCCTTCATCCCGCCGAGTTCACGTTAAAGACTGGCTTGGCAAGCGGAGGAATGACGGCAATAGTCGTCAAAGTCGGGGACCAAAAAACCGTTTATGTTGTCATAGACGGCAACAACATGGTCAGCGGGCTTCGAGAAAAAATCCTCAGCGCCCTAGGGTCGGCGGGTTTCTCGGAAAGCGAAGTTTTCACAACTGACACTCACGCCGTAAGCGCAGTTGTTGTTGGTCGACGTGGCTATCACCCTGTCGGCGAAGCCATGGATCACGATGTACTGATTAGCCAAATTACGAAGGCTGCTAAGTCGGCTGCTGATAACCTTGAACCCTGTAAAGCAGGCTATAAACGATTCATCGTACCCAAAATCCGAGTCATAGGCGGAGGAAGCTTAGGTGTTATCTCTGTCCTCATCGACCAAACAATTCAGAAAGCAAAACGGATTGTCGCGCCTGTTTTCGGCGTTGAAGGGTTACTTCTGATTTTGCTGCTTGTTCTTTTGTAAGCTTCCAGCCTGGAAGTTGCGTTGAGGTTTACGTTTGAGTTCCGTTCCGCAAATTGAGCAGTCCGTTGCTTTGAAATTAGCGGGGTAGGTTTTGTGGCATGCGGGGCAGTACCTAATCCAGCATAGAACACGTTTTATGCCAAGGGTCCCCAAGGAAACAAATTGCACGCCCAACTTAGTTGCGACGTTCTGAATGGAGTAGTCGTCAGTCATTATCTGCGGGATGTCACCTCGGGCTTTAACCTGTAAGGCGATCGCAAGAACCTGCATATCGGTCTCTGATAGGAAGAAAGAGTCGCCCAATGAAGTCGCACATGCTTTTACCTGTTCCAGGAACTGTTGTTCGGGTGCAAAAATCTTTAGCCTGCCACTTTCAACTGCCGTACTGAAACGCAGCAAAGTCATGTTGTTTTTTTTCACTTCTTTCTCCACCATAGGAGGTGCAACTTGCTCTTCACGGACGGTGAAAGGGTCTAAACCGCCGACAAATGCCGACGTATCTAGAACCATGACGCGTTTAGGTATACTGCTTTTTTCTATGTTTATCCCGTTCCCTTAAAGAACAGCCTACCCTGAAGGCGACCGTAGAATTCGGACTTAAACCGGATGAATGAAGATACTTCTTTTGACTGCTCAACCGTCACCGATGAACATTTAGAGGGTAGCGATATGCGATAGTTGCCGTCGACCAAAACTAGCATGTCTTTAGGTCGGACAGATTCGATTCGGATTTTAGAGTTTGCAGGAAAAACCATTGAACGTACAGTCGTTAGTGAGCAAATCGGCGTCACCACGATGACGTCTAACTTAGGATCCAATACTGGGCCGCCTGCTGAAAGTGAGTAGCCAGTGGAACCAGTTTGTGTGGCAACAATGATTCCATCGGCTTCCAGCGATAGAACCGGCACATCGTCCTTGTAAACTTGCAAGTAAACGATCTTTGAGGGTTCACCACCAGAAACTACAACATCGTTTAGTGCGTCGGGCAGATTTTCTCCATTGGCGGACGCCTTGAGTTTGCTGCATTTTTCGATATGGGCGTTTCCCTTCAAAATTTTATCCAACACGCCGCAGGCGTCTTTGGGACCAACTTCAGTAAGGAACCCCCGAACACCCATGTTCACAGCCAAAATCGGCGGCTCAGGCTTAGGTAGTGAGAGGCAACTTCGCAGGATAGTTCCATCCCCGCCTATCGTGATTATGAAATCAGTTTTCAGGTCCTTGAGCGGAACAAATTTGCCATCGGCTTTCACCTTGCCCTCAAGAGTGTTTTCCAAAAAAACCTCCAAGCCCCGCTTCGTGAGGTACTCAGAAAGCTCAGTCGCCAGAGTTAACGCTTCTTTCTTGTCGTATCTAGCGATTATTCCGACGGTTTTGGGCAAGTTTTGCACCGTTCAGTAATTAGCGATACCTTAATCTATATATGGGTGTTGTTCAGAATTGCTTCTAATTAGACTAGAGAATAATCCGTGAGAGTAAGAACATGACTAAACCAGTGGACGTTGGAGAATTACGCGTCGGCGGCTACATGATGATAGAGGGCGAACCTTGCAAGATAATGGACATATCCAAATCCAAACCCGGAAAACACGGGTCGGCAAAAGCAAGAATCGTCGCGATAGGCGTATTCGACAACCAGAAAAGGCAATTCGTGAAGCCCGTAGACTGCGGCGCAGAAGTGCCCATAATCGACAAACGAACCGGGCAAGTCTTTGCACTAAACCCAAGCGGCGTCCAAATCATGGATTTGGAAACCTACGAATACATAGATGCACCGTTCCCAGAGGAAGAAGAAGTCCCCAAAGCCAAACTGATTTCTGGCGCCGAAATAGAGTATTGGCGGATTCTGGGCAAAGTGAAGATCACACGAGTTAAAACTTAACTCGCCTTTTGGGCCTCTTTCTTTATCCAAAAGTAATCGCGCGTGCGTTTGGGGAGTTAACTCCACCAGCGCCAATCTAGTTTTCTGAATCCCAGATATAGCGCAAGCAGGATTATTCCCCAGCTGATTGTGACCCCTGCTAGTTTTAGAACAAAATCGTTTATGAATTTGAGGCTTGCCCATCCAGTGACTGTGCATAACCCGACGAGCAGCAAGACGAAAACGGCTGCGTGTATGAAGCGTTCAGCTGTCAATGCAAATTCCCCTATAACTATGCTTTGGCTGGTGGGTTGATAAAAGATTTTCTGTTACAGCGCAATTCATGTTTGGCGCCTAATATTTGATGTATGCAGAAAAGGGGGAGGGGGGTAGGTCAAAAGCACAGTTGCAGCCGCGGATACATAGCAAGCGCCATCATGTTTGGGGCCTATTAGTGACTCGTTGCACAGACCTATAGGGAGAGGGGCGCTATTGGCTGTTTTTTCTTCCATTAGCGTGCTGGGAAAAGGTAGGGACAAGAGGTAGGCAGTAACTTGCCTTAAATGAAGAGGTTCAAAGTTTTTGGCGTCTTTAAATAAGGGAGGGGGTAGGCTTTGCACGCGACAGGTAGTCGTCAAAAAGAACCTTGGAAAAACATAGAGAGATAGGAGTAGGCCAAAAAGTAGTCAACCTGCCGACGCTCCCAATGAATCAACAGGTACCTCCCAAGCACGACGTTATTGAATGGAAACTCGCTATCTGCCGCCATCATCCTCTTATGCGTCGATTGCTGTACATGAAGTGAAGCCAATGATGCATGAAGAGCCGTCTGATCTATGATGAGGCTATTATTTATGGGGAACCTGAGGCTTCAACAAAACATAACCACCCCAAAACCGCATAGGTTGATTATTCTTGCTGCGTTATATATTTAAGCGCGCTATGGGCTTTTTAGGTTCGGAGACAACCGATGGCTTTAGACCGCTTAGGATCCTCGCTTACTGACGCCATAAAAAAAATCTTCAAATCATCCGTGGTAGATGAAGCTACGGTTAAGGAACTCGTCCGCGACATCCAGCGTGCTCTTCTTCAAGCGGACGTTAACGTTCAACTTGTTTTGGGCATCAGTAAAAGCATCGAAGAACGCGCTCTCAAAGAGAAAATGCCTCCTGGAATTTCCAGACGCGAACATGTCATCAAAGTTGTTTACGAAGAACTCACTCGATTCGTCGGCGACAAACCTGTCCCATTAAAATTGGAGCCCGGCAAAAAATATATCCTGATGCTTGTTGGCATTCAGGGCTCAGGAAAAACCACCCACGCCGCAAAAATAGCAAGATACCTCCAAAAGAAAGGACTCAAACCCGCATTGATTTGCGCAGACACCTTCCGCCCCGGCGCCTACGCGCAACTGCAGCAATTAGCCGCGAGAATTAACGTTCCCATTTACGGCGACCCCAAAGCCAAAGACCCCGTGAAAGTCGTTAATGAAGGACTCAAACAGTTTCCAGACAAAGACATAATAATCGTTGATACATCAGGTCGCCACAAAGAAGAGAAAGACCTCATCAAAGAAATGAAAGATCTCGAGCACCACATTAAACCCAACGAAATCATGATGGTCATAGACGGCACCATCGGACAACAAGCACTAGCTCAAGCTAAAACCTTCCACGAAGCCACCCCGATAGGCTCCATCTTAGTAACCAAACTCGACGGCTCCGCTAGAGGCGGCGGCGCACTCTCCGCAGTTGCAGCAACGGGTGCCCCAATAAAGTTTATCGGTACAGGCGAAAAAGTCGAAGACATCGAACAGTTCATACCCTCCCGCTTTGTCGGACGCTTGCTTGGCATGGGCGATTTGGAAACGCTTTTGGAGAAGGTTCAGGAAGCCGAGATCAAAGTCCCACAGAAAAAAGCCAAGCAGATCATGAGCGGCAAATTCACCTTAACAGACATGTACGAGCAGTTTGAAGCCGTAAAAGGCATGGGCCCGTTCAAGAAAGTTATGCAAATGCTGCCCGGCATGGCTAACAAAATGTCTGATGACATGCTCAACGTCGCGGAGGATCGTTTGGAAAAGTGGCGTGTCCTAATCCAATCTATGACGCCAGAGGAGAAAGAGAACCCCAAAATAATCAACTTCAGCCGCGCCCGAAGAATCGCCCGCGGATCAGGTACAAACGAAAAAGATGTCAAAGAACTCCTCAAACAGTACGTTATGATGCGGCGAATGCTAAAGATGATGAAACGCAAAAAGGGAAAAATGCCCTTCATGCCAGGCATGGGCGGACAAGGCTTCCCCGACATGAAATAGGGTCGACGATGCGATGGATGTTCTTGAAAAAGCCCAATCGATGCTTGAGCAGCACCCTTTATGCGATAACTGCTTGGGCAGGCAATTCGCTCTTTTAGGCTACGGCTTAGAGAACAACCAAAGAGGCGAAGCCATAAAACTAACATGGGCACTACAAGCCGCATCTGATACGTCGAAACCAAAGCTTCAAGGCGTCAAAGCACTCAAAGTTTTGGCAACGAATGGTTTTTCTCAACTAGCCCTATCCTCACTGAAACATCTCAAAAAACGCCTCCCGAAAACTGGCCCTTCAACGTGTTTTTTGTGTGACGGAAAATTCCTTCAGATCGACAACTTAACTCAGAAAATTACCGCATCTCTCGAACCCTTTGAGTACAGTACTTTCCTTATGGGTGTAGAATTGCCCGTTTCGGTGGTTGAGCGAGAAGACGAATTCAAAGCCGTCTTCGCAGTGGGCTGCGGCGAAAGCATAAAACACGAATTCGGACGAGTTTTAGGCAAACGCGTAGAATCAGTGACGGGTAAGACGGTGGAGTTCCGAAAACCCGACGTGATGGTAATAATTAACCCGTTTTCTGAAAACATTAAGCTTCAAGTAAACCCTCTTTTCGTTGCGGGGCGATACAGGAAACTTGTTAGAGATGTTTCCCAATCCAGATGGTTCTGTTCCAGCTGTCGTGGCAGAGGATGCTCAAAATGTGGCGGGACAGGTTTACTATATCCCGAGTCGGTGGAAGCCTTTGTTTCGCAGCCTATTTTGAATGCAGCCCAAGGTTCAGACTCGGCGTTTCACGCTTCAGGCAGAGAAGACATCGATGCCCGCATGCTAGGGACAGGACGTCCATTCGTAGTTGAAATCTCAAAGCCCAAAAAACGAAGTTTGGACCTCAAACAAATCGAAGAAACCATAAACCTTGGTGCAGTAGACAAAGTGCAAATTTCCAGATTGCGATTTACCAGCCGGGAAAACGTGCGAAAACTCAAAAAATCCGAAAACGCCCAAAAAGAATATCGCGCTCTAATAGCCTTTGAGAACGAAATATCAAACGCTGACATGCAAACGATAGAAGAGAAACTCAACCAAACAACAATCAAGCAGCAAACGCCCACGCGCGTTATGCATAGAAGGGCAGATTTAACCCGAGAAAGGTACATATATAAGCTTAAAGTAAAGAAGATATCCGCTAAAGAGACCTTGATGGAAATACGTTGTCAAGGAGGCCTCTATGTTAAAGAATTGGTGTCAGGCGATGAAGGACGAACAGTGCCCAGCGTTGCGGAATTACTCAAAAACCCAGCGAAGATTACAAAGCTTGACGTTTTGAAAGTTATTATGGATGACCAATAGGTGAAAAATGAATGAGACCATCAAAAGGATATTGTGCGGGAACCCGCAGCCTCATGCGAAAGCCAGTTCGAGAGAAAGGCAAACCAAAGCTCACAAAGTTTCTTTACGAATACGAGAACGGCGCAAGCGTCATAATAAAGATAGATTCTAGCCAACAAAAGGCTTTACCCCACAGAAGGTTCCATGGTAAAATCGGCAAAGTAATTGATAAACGTGGACGCGGCTACATTGTTCGCGTTGCTCAAGGCGATTCGATACGCGAACTTATCGTCCGAACTGAACATCTGGAACCATATAAGGGAACTTAGAAGGCAAACCCATGAGCAA
Organism: Candidatus Bathyarchaeota archaeon; assembly: GCA_017883615.1. Lineage (GTDB taxonomy): Archaea > Thermoproteota > Bathyarchaeia > Bathyarchaeales > Bathycorpusculaceae > JADGNF01. The sequence goes on along the minus strand of JADGNF010000034.1, from coordinate 13,752 downwards.
GAAAGAAATAAGCTCAAGCAAGCTCACATTGCCCCAGGTGAAACAGACGCTCGAATCCGTAGGCGAAGAAAACCTCGATCAGTTCCAGCGCCGTACGCTAGATTACGTTTCGAAATTCGTGAAAGTCGATCCTGCTGGCGCGGAGTTTCTTCTAGAAAAACTCGTGAAAGAATACGGTTTAGACGAGGACGAAGCGGTTCAGATAATAAACTGCATGCCAGAAACTGTGGATGAGCTGCGAATATTCTTGGCTGGTGGACGAAAAATAATCGAAACCCAAAAACTAACCACAATTGTGAACCTCTTGAATGAAAAGAGGACCCTAAAGTAGGGTAAATCATACAAGTCTTTTTAAGCAGTAAAACGGATAACATAGAGGGAACACTATGGAGAAGCAATACGAGGAGTACGCTTACGTACTTGACTTCCTGCAACACGGCAAACCCGGCTTTCGCCCAACTGGACGTGCAGGATACCGAGCAGGCGCTCTGATCCAATGTGTCGGCGAAGAGTTCTTTACGCTTCTAGAAGCCCTAGTGCGAGAGGAACTAATTCTAAAACCCCAAGACCGCGTTTACGTAGGCAAAGACAGTCGAGAAGAAGTCACCTACATAATCGGTAGAATCGGCTACGAAGAATTAACCGCTTCAGCCAAAGCAGAATTACCCTCAACCGTAGCCAAAATAGTGCAAAACCGCGAAGCCTGGTTCGTGAACTTCTTCAACACAACGCGAGCGATCACACCTCGTATGCACGCTTTAGAGCTGATTCCGGGAATAGGCAAAAAATACATGTGGCAAGTCATTAACGAACGCGAAAAAAAGCCCTTCCTAAACTACGAAGACATCAAAAAACGAACCGAGCGCCCCGACCCCGTTAAGCTAATCACGAAACGCGTGATGGAAGAGCTTGGGGGCGAAAGCAAATATCGCCTCTTTACCCGATTCCATTAACCGTTCAAGGATGCTTCACGCCTAGATGAGTCTTGAAGAAGCAAAAAGTCTTCTTAAAACCCACCAGATTGTTCCCAATAAGCTTCTGGGACAAAACTTTATGGTGGACTCCTCCATTTATCCCATATTAACCAAACACGCAACCCTGACCGCAGACGACATTGTTTTGGATGCCGGAGCCGGCTTCGGATTCCTCACACGGTTTCTCGCGGGAAAATGCAAACGCGTGATAGCCGTAGAAAAGGACTCACATTTGACACTCGTTTTGCGAGAACAAGTCAAAGAATTAGCAAACGTCACCGTCATCCAAGGCGATATGCTAAAAGTTGACCTTCCGCCCTTCAACAAAGCTGTTTCTATCCCGCCATATTATCTCAGCTCTCAACTCGTCGTCTGGCTGCTGGACCGCAGCTTAGACTGTTCAGTGCTTATCGTTCAAAAAGAGTTCGCAAACCGCCTCGTGGCACCCGTGGGAAGCGAACAATATGGATGGCTCACAGTAATTTCGCAGCAAGCCGCCGATGTGCAGCTGCTAGATGAGGTTTCGAAATGGATGTTCCATCCCCAGCCCGAAGTTGACTCGGTTATTATGACAATGAAGCCATGGACAAAGCCACCGTTCACTGTGAAAAACAAGGTGTTCTTCAGGCGGATGGCAAAATGGCTTTTCACCCAACGCAACAAAAAACTCGAAAACGCCATAACACCGTTCATCAGAAGCGAACTCAAACTGGACAAGAAAAAAACCGCAGAAATAGGTGCTTCATTTCCGCAGCGAGAAAAGCGCGCAAGGGAACTGGCACCAAAAGATTTCGGGGCAATAGCCGATGCACTCTGCCAATAAACGTACGTTCTTTGGAGACTATGCGTTTGAGGTTTGCGAGAACGTATACGAACCCTCGGAGGATTCGTTCCTGTTCGCGGAAAACCTCCACCTGAAACCGGGCGTGCGGGTGCTCGATGTGGGGACCGGCACGGGGATTTTAGGGATACTCGCCGCGAAGCAAGGAGGCAAGGTCCTGTGTTTGGACGTGAATCCCTACGCTATTCGATGCGCCAAACAAAACAGCAAACACAACAGCGTCAGCGACATAGCTTTCCTGCAAGGGGACCTCTTTGCTTCGCTAGCCCAAGCCGCAAAATTCGACTTAATCCTGTTTAACTCGCCCTACTTGCCCTCCGAAAAAGGCGAAGAGGACTCTTGGCTAGGACGCGCCTGGGCAGGGGGCACAACAGGCAGAGACGTCATAGACCGATTCATCTCCCAAGCACCCAGCCACCTCCAAAGCTCAGGCAGGATTCTTCTGCTACAATCAACACTTTCAAACGTCGAGGAAACTCTTTCAAGATTCACAAAACTCCAAATGAAAACAACCATCGCAGCCGAACGGTATTTGCCCTTCTTTGAAAAGTTGGTAATTCTGGAAGCAGTTTGGGCATAGAGCCAAAAATTTTTTGACACAATAAACATTTACAAACATTCTTTTTATAGAAAAAAGCCAGATTGATCCTGAGGAAAACCCGTGACAGTAAACTGACTAAAGGGTTCAAGGCCCAAGTTTATGACTCCGGTAAAAATTTTACGCTTTGCGTTGGCCTGTTTCTTGCCTTTAAATAAGGGGGCTATAGACAAAAAATCGCAACAGAGAGCAACACAAAAGCCTCCAAAGTCAGAAAACAAAAAACACTCAGCTTGCCAACACACGCACAACCAAAAAGTAAACCAAAACCAACCCACCCACAAAACGCAGCAAACTGAGCCTATCCAAAAGACGCCAGTTGCGTATAGCAACTTTCCTACAACTACAAACAGAAAAACCGTATCTTCAGAAAACCTCTTAAGAAACCTGAGCCATAGCAATTTAACAATCAAAAAGCGCATTTGCGAAACTGCGGTTTAAAATGCGAATCGTAACGGTAACGTTTATAACTCTAATTTCTCATTGCTAACCTTCGCGAAGCGGAAGTAAGATGGGTCACCGAAAACATCATGCTCCAAGACATGGATCATTAGCATATTTACCTAGACACCGCGCTAAAAGTCCAATGGCAAGAATACGCTACTGGCCAAAAATAACCGCGGAAACACCGAAGCTTTTGGGTTTTGCAGGCTACAAAGCAGGCATGACCTACGTCTTCACCATAGAAGACAAGAAACGTTCACCAAACTTCGGTAAAGAAATAATGAAAGCAGCGACCATTCTAGAAACACCCCCAATTATCATATGCGGCATACGCACCTATACGCGCGATTCCTACGGACTCCAGCAACTGACAGAATGCTGGATGAAAAACCCGCCGGAAAACCTTGACCGCGCAACCGTTATGCCAGAAACCTTCAATACCGAAGGTATGCTACAAAAAATAGACGAAAGCGCCGAAAATGCCACAAACATTCGCGCCATCATAGCCACCCAACCAAACCAGGCAAACATGGCCAAGAAGAAACCGGAAATCACGGAAATTGAGATTGGCGGAGGAACAATCCCTCAGCAACTAGAATACGCCAAATCGATACTTGGCAAAACCGTCACACCCGAAGAAGTCTTCAAAACCGGACAATACATAGACATCGCCGCAATAACCACTGGAAAAGGCTGGCAAGGACCAGTAAAACGTTGGGGCGTAACCGTCCTTCAAGCTAAAGGCCGCAAAACAAAACGCGGCATCGCAACGTTGGGTCCATGGAACCCACACCACCTCATGTACTCAGTAGCACGTGCAGGCCAAATGGGATACCACCAACGCATAGAATACAACAAACGCATCCTAAAAATCGGGAAAGACGGCAAAGAAGTCAACGTTAAAGGTGGCTTCATCAGGTACGGTAACATCAAATCACCATACGTAATCATCGAGGGAAGCGTTCCAGGAACCGAAAAACGAACCATCAAACTAAGAGTTCCAGCACGTCCACCAAGCCAAGTTCCCGAAGCACCACCACAAATCACATATGTTTCGCTCGAATCCCCGCAAGGAAAATAACGGTGAAATACAATGCCAACTAAAACCGCACAAATCTACAACCTCGAAGGAAAACCAACAGGAAAAACCAACCTTCCCGCCGTCTTTGACACACCCCTTCGACCAGACGTAATCAAACGTGCTGTCCTCTCAATTCAATCTCACAGCATCCAACGTCAGGGCAGAGATCCCATGGCTGGAAAAAGAACCAGCGCAGAAAGCCGCGGAACAGGCAGCGGAACAGCCCGTATTCCACGAGAAAAAGGCGCTGGTGGTGCAGCGTTTGCTCCAGGAACAGTAGGTGGACGACAAGCTCACCCACCAAGAGCAGACACTCGAATCGTCAAAGAAATACCCAAGAAAGAAAAACACCTCGCACTAATCTCCGCGATTGCAGCCACCGCATCAAAAGAAACCGTAGCTTTACGCGGGCACGAAATTGAAAGCGTTCCAGAAATCCCACTAATCGTGGAAGATAGCATTCAAGAACTCACCAAAACCAAAGATGTCGAAGAAGCACTGACCCACTTGGGTTTACTAACAGACGTTTACCGCGTAAGAGATAGCATAAGCATCCGAGCAGGAAAAGGCAAACACCGCGGCAGAAAAATGAAACACGCAGTCGGACCACTCATAGTAATCTCAGAAAACAAAGGCGTAATCGAGGCAGCAAGCAACCTCCCAGGCGTAGACATAGTCGCAGTCCAAAACCTAAACGCAGAAATTCTTGCCCCAGGCACCCACCCCGGCAGATTAACACTGTGGACTAAAAGCGCCATACAGCAGCTTGGCAAACTTTACGGTGAAGGAGAAGAAGCATAATGGAATCAACCGACGTAATATTCTATCCCCTCATGACTGAATCAGCCAGCCTCATGGTTGAAAAAGATAACAAACTAATCTTCATAGTCAACTTGAAAGCAGGCAAAACCGACGTCAAGAAGGCAGTTGAAGAACTCTACGAAGTCAGAGTAGCCAAGATAACAATACTCATCACTCCGCAGGGACAAAAGAAAGCCTTCGTAAAACTTACCCCCGAATACAAGGCATCTGACGTCGCTATCAAACTAGGTATTTTGTAAACTCACATGGAGGACTGTTTATGGGAAAAAGAATTCGTGTTCAAAGACGTGGGCGTGGCGGTTCAACTTATCGAGCATCCACTCATAAAAGAGTCGCAGCAGCCCAATATCCAGCTATGACACCAAAAGAAGTATTTGAAACTTCAATAAACGGAGTCATAAAATCTCTCGTTCATGACCCCGGACGCGGCGCACCCTTAGCACTAATAAAGTTCGAAAACGGTCAAGACTGCTACATCGCCTCCCCTGAAGGCGCACACGAGGGCCAACAAATAATCATAGGCGGAAAAGCTCCCGCCGACATCGGCAACATCTTACCTTTAGGAAAAATCCCTGAAGGTGTTCTTGTTTGCAATCTTGAACTACGCCCCGGAGACAGAGGAAAACTCGCTAAATCCTCAGGCGCATACGCAACAGTAGTTGGCCACACACCGCAAGGCACCATGATCCGTTTGCCATCTGGACGCACAAGATACGTTAATGATTACTGCATGGCAACCATCGGCGTAATTGCCGCTGCTGGCAGAACCGACAAACCATTCCTGAAAGCAGGCGAGATGTTCCACTGGATGAAAGCTAAAGGTCACAAGTATCCAAGAACCAGCGGACGTAAAATGGTTCCAGCTGTACACCCATTCGGCAGCAGCAAACGCAGCTCACGCAGATGCACAACAACCTCACACGGCGCACCACCAGGACAGAAAGTAGGCTTAATCGCTGCCAGAGGTCCAGGTCAGAAAAAGAAACGAGCTATACGTTAGGAGAACGTTTATAGCACCAAAAAAATATTTGAAGGTTGAAGAAAAATGCCAAAAGAATTCCTTTACCGCGGCCATTCGCTCGTCAGTCTACAAGGTATGTCTATGGATGAATTCATAAATCTACTTCCCTCTCGACAACGCCGAAGTCTACAACGTGGCTTAACGCCTGAACAGCGCATCCTGCTCGAAAAGATGCGAGCTGCCCAAGAAGACCAAAAGAAGGGAAAAGAAACAACAGTGAAAACCCACGTGCGCGACATGCTAATCTTACCCGAAATGATTGGCGCCAAGGTTCATGTTCACAACGGCAAAGAATTCGTTGCCCTAGACATCAAGCCAGAAATGATCGGACACTACATAGGCGAATTTGCCATCACTAACAAACCGGTGCGGCATGGAACTCCAGGTATCGGTGCATCCAGGTCGTCAATGTACGTGCCACTGAAGTAGAAAGGGAAAACGTATGGAACTCAAAATAGTCTCACAAAAACAAAACCCTCTCCTCAAACGGAAAGAAGTCCAGTTCACAGTCGTGCATACACAAAGTAAAACGCCCGCAAGGTTAGATATCAAGCGCACCATAGCAAGCGAACTGCAGATCAGTGACAAATTAGTCTTCATTAAGAAAATGAAAACTATGACTGGCACCAACACTACTGTCGGAGAAGCAAACGCTTACGAATCAGAAGCACAAGCTAAACTTATCGAACCAGCGTACATCATGAAACGCAATGTTCCACCGGAGAAACCTAAGGAAGAGGCGAAGGAATAATGTCAAAGAAAGTAGACAAGAAAGACGAGAAAGCAGCAGCCCCCGCAAAAGGCGCACCAGCTAAAGAAGCACCAAAAACAGAGGAGCCAAAGAAAGAAGAAGCAAAATCGGCAAAACCAGCAGCAGCCCCAAAAGCTGAAAAGAAGCCAAAGAAAGAAGAGAAAGGCATCTACTCCATCTACAAGATCGAAGGCGACAAAGTCTCCCGGTTACGTCCAACTTGCGAAAGGTGCGGACCAGGCTACTTCATGGCTGACCACCACGACCGATTCACGTGCGGACACTGCGGCTTCACAAGGTACAAACGGGCTTAGGCAAGAACAGTTATAAGCGGTTGACACGCTGATATTTTCTCTGATGAGAGCATGATCAGAGTCAACGTGTCCATAAGTAACATTTCTGCGGAGCGTTTCTGGGATAACCGGAAACCTTCTCCCAACGTCCAGATTGCGACAAACATTAATGTTGTGAACATCGATAAGAAAGCTGATGATTCGCTCGAAGTTCCATTCGTTTTGACAATCAACTATAACCCTTCTTTGGCGCAGTTGAGCCTTAAGGGCAGCGCTTTTGTTCAGGGCGACAAAGCTGAAATAGAAAAAATCGTTAAAGATTACGAGCAAAAGAAGCCGCCGGCTCAGATTATTTTGCAGTCAATCTCGAACGTGGTTTTCACGGAGTCAATTATTATTTCTAGGATTCTGGGTATTCCTCCACCGATTCCACTGCCCGTTATTCCTGAGGCAGGCAAACCTGTTGAAACAAAACCAGCAGGAAGAGATTACAGCGCTTAAGCGTAAACCTAAATATATTATTTTTTCACGGGTTCCATAGCGTTCCAGATTTTCTGGGCTTCAGCCCTCTTTTCAGGTGTGACCTTCACGACCACAATCCCCGTTTTTGGTTGTCCATAAATGACTAAGGCGTTTTCAGGCGCATACAAGACAACTATGAGCGTCAAAAGGTCTTCTTCTCCGTCAACAACTATCTGAACCTGGTTTTCGCTTTTTAGCGCTTCTTGAATTACACTTATGGCTTCTTGGGTTATGAATCCTTGAGGATTTTTGATTTGTACAATTTTTTTGTCCGGAAAGATTTTGGGCTGAAGTTTTTTTCTCATGCTTTGGTTGTCAGTGATTGATAGTTGTGGTCTGACATGGTGGTTGTGGAGGTTGCGCGAGACTGTGTCGCCAACTGTTATTATCGTAGAAGGTTTTTCTTGTGCAAGTATTTCTTTTAGTTGGTTTGTGGTTTGTGAGAAGGAGCCTTCGATTAGTAAGCCGAAGGGTTCTTTGAATTTAGAAAGTACTTCAGGAGTAACAATGTAGGAGACGGGCATTTTTTCATCCATGAATTGTGGCAGCTTTTCCTCGATCTTGGAGAGCTGCTTAATGCTAAAAAGTAGGAATGGTTGTTATATGGTTTATCGGACTTTGAGTGCGTAACGCCCTTTATCCTTGATCTTCATAGCTTTTGCTACCGCAGAGGTTTCTGGATCAAACACGATAACTATGCCGCCGAAATCTTCGCTTAGGCTTGTAGACCTGCATTTTGGGCATACGTTCTCTTTAGTGACGAAGTGGCAGTTTGCGCAGGCTTTCTCACTCATGCGGCTTTCGCCTTCCTTTCAGGTTTTGCGCCTTCTTTTTCCTCTCCGGGTTTCTTTTCAGGCTCGGGTTTTCCGCCTGCTAAATCTTCTTTCACCCAATCCAGCTTGCCTAGGAAAGGTTGTCTTGCGGTTACACCGATTTTGCCACTGCTTCCTGCTCTGCCAAGTGAAACGGCGGTTATTCTTACTCTTACGTGGTCGCCGGTGGCGAGTTTGCGTTTGGTTTCTTTACCCAAGAGGACGCCTTGTTTTTCGTCGTAGCTGATGAAGTCATCCATTAGTTGGGAGACGTGGAGCAATGCGTCTACTGGTCCTATGCGGACGAATGCGCCGAAATCTGCGATTTCGACAACGTCGCCTTCGACGATTTCTTGGATGACTGGGTAGAATGTGAGGAGGGAGAAGTTTACTTTGTGGTATGTGGCGCCGTCGCCTGGGATGATCTTGCCGATGGGACTGACTTGGACTTTGCTTACGGCTATTACGTAGCCGAGTTCTTCGTCCACTACGCCTTCGTATTTGGCTTTGACTTGTTCTTTGCCTACTGCTTCCAGTGGGTTGCCGAAGGTGTCTGGTGGAATGCGGATGGTATCTTGAAGTGTGATAAGTTTAAACATCTACGATATCAACCCGTCAATTTCTAGACGTGATTTTTCTCTCACATAAATCACCGGGGTACTTATATCTCTTAGCTTCTTTCTAAGCAATTTATCATTCGTGAACACGGATGCCTTCCACGCATTGGCTACGCGGACGATTGCGTCGTCTGTTTGTTCACCTTTTTTCTCCATGACCTTCACATACGTGCAGTTTAAGGCAAAGGTCAATGCGAAGGCAGCATTTTTGCGCGTTTTGGGGCTACTTTTCTGCGTCAACGTTTCAAGTTCCTGTTTCACCGGGGAAATAAGAATTAACTCAAAACTTCTTCTTAAGAGCTGTTCGAGTTCCACGAAGATATCTATCTTGAATTGAAGCGGCACAAACAGCGCGTTGGAGTCTACAATTATTTTCAGGGGTTGCCTTTTGGTGGGTATTGCCATTTGAGGTTTGCCATCGTTCTGGTTGGATTCTATGATAAGTGTTTTCTTTTGGAGCTTTAAGGTTGGTGGTGTATAATGCTCTCTTCAGTCTAAACCCCTCTTTTCTGCAGAGCCCATTTCGGGATGATTTTTTGACTTTGGGCTTAGTTTGGGTTTTTCCCAGGGGTTAAAATGGGCTAAAATGGGTTGTGTTGAGTCAAATTGGGTAATTTTGGGGTGCCCTTGAACAGGAATAGGCGGGGTCTGCAGGGTAATTATTCGGTTTCTTTTTGAGATGAAATCGGATGGTTTAGAATCGCTTTTAAGGGTTGACCCCGTTAGTATGGGGCATGGGTGTTGCGTGAGTGGAGCGATTATGCTGAATGAGAAATCTTGCGGGGCTGTTGTTTACGCTAAAAACTCGGATGTAAAATACCTCCTTCTCCAATATGAAGCTGGCCATTGGGACTTCGTTAAAGGCAACGTTGAAGAAGGCGAATCCGAGCAGGAAACCACCGTCCGCGAACTGCGGGAAGAAACCGGTATAGTCGACGCTCAATTCATTAACGGCTTTAAGGAGAAAATCAGTTACTTCTACAAGCGCCAAGGCGCAACCGTTTACAAAGAAGTCGTTTTCTTTCTCATGGAAACAAGAACCACCGACGTAAAACTTTCTTTTGAGCATATAAGCTTCGACTGGTCAAACTACGAGGGTTCTATGCGGAAACTTACCTTCAAGAATGCCAAAGATGTCTTGCAGAAAGCTGACGATTTCCTAAAGAAACAGGGGACAGACAGAAAAATAGTTTAGAGTTTACTGCCTTTATTCTCCACTATCAAGCCATAGCCGATGAGTCGCCAACGAGACGTGATTTTCCGGCTTATGGATACCCGCGAACCTGGCAACACGCAAACTGGTCTGTTCAATTTGACTCTTATGAGATTAGCTTTGGCGGCTGTAACTTTTCCCACGTTGACGGCTGCGCCGACGTGAAGCAACAGTTGTTCTTCGAGGTTGATTTTTTCAACTTTCAGGAGGTCCTTTGTTCCAACCGCGCGTTCCAAAACGTGTGTTTCTAAAGTTAGTTCAGTTAGAGTTGGTGGGAGCAATCCTGCTTTGCCTGCTATGTTTCCAGTTAAGCCGTCTGCTTTTGAGTATGCGGGGTCAAGTTGGGTTCCGACGCCTACGAGTCCGCCGCTGGATGCTTCTTTAACGTATTGTTCGCCAGCTTGTAAGGTTACGATTTCGCTGATTAGAGGGTCATAGACTGTTTTGCCTTCCCGTTCACTCATGACGCCTGGGCGGATTTCGATTTCTTCGCCCACCGCGAATTTACCCTGTGCGATGGTTCCGCCGACAATTCCTCCATCCATCTCTTCGATGAGTGTTCCGGGTTTGTTGACGTCGAAGCTTCGGATGATGTACATGAAGGGTGGTTTTGTTTCATCCCTTTTCGGTGTGGGTATAATTTCCTCTATGGCGTTCAAGAGGACGTCGATGTTTATTCCCCGCTGCGCAGAAATCGGAATAATTGGGGCATTCTCTGCTATGGTTCCCTTTACGAAGTTCTTGATTTCTTGGTAACTCTGTCTCGCCCTTCGCTCGTCGACTATGTCGATTTTGTTTTGGACGATTATGACATTTTTTATGCCGATGACTTCAGCCGCCGCCAAGTGTTCCCGAGTCTGAGGTTGCGGGCAGGGTTCATCAGCAGCTATGACGAGTATGGCTCCGTCCATGATAGCGGCACCAGAAAGCATTGTAGCCATCAGCGCTTCATGTCCTGGAGCGTCAACAAAACTTATGGCCCTAACAAAAACTCCTTGTTCGCCGCAAACTGGACAAACTGGTTTTGTGGAGTAATTCTTGGGCGTGGGACATGTGGGGCATTTGTAAATTGGCAGGTCAGCGTAGCCCAGTTTAATTGTAATGCCTCTTTTGAGTTCCTCGCTGTGCCTTGACGCCCAAACACCGGTCAAAGATTGAACCAACGTCGTTTTTCCGTGGTCTACGTGTCCTATCGTGCCAATGTTAACTTCTGGCTGCTTTGGCAGGGCTTTGGTTTCTGTGCTCATATTAATTTCCACAAGTAACTATGAATCACTGAGGAATAAATGTTGAGGAACTAATAAATCAAGAGGGTTAAAGAAACGGGTTAAATAAAGAAGAAAGGCTAAGCAGGGGTTACTGGGCTTACAGCTGGAGTTTGGGGTTTGGCTTCTGCTTTTGCCTCTTTAGGCTTAGCGGGCTGATCTACAAGCTTCATGTTAATCTGCACAATCTCGTCGGTTAAAATGTTACCGCGGACTGCTTTGCGTCTCCGTTCGCCGCTTTTTTTGGCTTTGAATCCGACTCCGCCGCCTAAAACGACTTTTCTTCGGACTCCTCCGTGAACGTTTGGTTTCATTGGGACACCATCTTTGTCTGATCCGCCCATAATCTGCACTTTAGTTGAGGGCATATCAACGGCTGCGCCGTCCATGACTTCTCCGATTTTTCTTCCAATGAACGGGGCTGCGCGGGCTTCTTCCAATTCAATAACTTTGGAGGTTCCCGTTTGAGGGTCAGACACTATTACCTTGAACTTCGCCATTTAAAGTCAACTCTCTAGCGCAGTAAAAAGTGGAACTCTCTCTATTAAGGATTTATGAGCCGCAAGATTTTTCTCGCAAAAGAAACTTTACCGTTTTCCTATCTTGGGGGTAAAAGTTTTAATTCAACCTAGGAAACAGTGGTTTTGCTATGTGGCGACTGGGGTTCTTCTTTCACGAAATAGCGTTCGGGCTACTTAGCGTCTTCATCCCACTGTACATTGTAACTTTCCAGCACACGGATCTCCTAGGCGGTCCACTAGTCGCATTGGGTGTCATGACTTCGATAGCTCTGTTTTGTGCCATTCCCGGCTCCTTCCTGTGGGGCTATCTTTGCGATTCCACGCGGCACTACAAAATCTTCATTATGCTTTCTTTCTCCTCATGCGCAGCCATTCTGTTCCTAATGACGTTGCCGTTTGCCCAAAACATCCTCCTATTCGTTGCCCTATACGTCGCTATGCAAGTGCTCCATGTAGCGCATGAGGCACCCAAAAACGTCCTCATTGCCGAACATTATAGTCGCGAGGACTGGGAGAAATCTTACGGCTGGTATGAGGCGCTTACTGAAGTCGGGTTTATAATTGGCTTAGCCATTGGGTTGGTGGCGTTTGCCTCCAGCCTTACTTTCGGTGCCATAACCACTTACACGCTTTACTTGTGCAGCAGCTTAAATGTCGTGGCGCTTGTCTTGGCTGTTGCTCTCATAGCAGACCCTTTGATGATTTTTGAAAGAAGACTGGTAGGCATTGAGAAGCGTATAGATTTCACAACCCGCGGGTTAGAATCCTCGGGAAGAATGATGGATGGCTTACCCTACGATGGCGCTCTTAAAAGGGACAGCTTCGTAGGTTTCGCTTTAGCAATCGTTATGTTCTCTTTGGCTACAAGCCTCTTTTTCACGCCGCTTCCGATTTTCCTCAATCAAGGGTTGGGCCTCTCCAGAAGCTGGGTATACGTGGCTTACATTTTGAATTCCGTTGGAGCTACAGCCGGGTACCTCATCATGCGAAGCCGCGCTCGCTCAATGAATCTCCGAAATCAGATGCCCCGCTTCATCCTCCTCCGAGGTGGACTCGTCTTTTTGCTAGTGGGAGTCACACAATTCGCTATTTTCCCCAATATCTTCACGGGTCTGTTCCTTATGGGTCTAGGATTCGCATACGCCATGTATTACATCATGATGCTTTCGCTTTCCATGGAGCTCATACCTGAGGGAAAAGCCGGCTTCTTTGACGGACTCGTCGGATTAGGCGCTGCAGTAGGCGCGTTTGTCGGCCCATTTCTCTGCGACCTCTTCTCTAACATGCATATAAGACAATTCTATCTTCTTACCTTCTTAATTGCTGGAGCAATCTTTCTTGTTGCATTCATCGCACTAAAGTTGTCCTCAAGATAAATTAGTGAAAAAAATAAAGAAAGAGCGAAGTTTTCGCTCGGTTGTGGGGGGTTTATTCCACGTGGACTCTGTACAAGTCGACGTCTTCGCGCATGCTTGGGGTCAGTTCAAGGAAGTCTCTTACTGAGCGTTCGATGTCTTTGCTCTGCGTGATGTATCTGCCGACGATGAGGATGTCTGCGCCTTTCTCTAGGGCTTCTTTGGCTGTTTCCGGAACGATTCCACCTGCGACTGCGATGAGGACTTTCTTGTCCGGGAAGGCCTGGCGAATCATGACTATGCGTTCGAGTCCGCTGCTTCTGCCTGTTTCTTGATCGATGCCGCGGTGCAGGATGATGACGTCTGGGAATTCTTTGAGGGATTTGAGTTTGCCCATGATGTCTTCCACATTGAGCATGTCTATGAAAGCGTATATGCCCATGCGTTTTGCTTCATGAACGAATGCGTCTAGTGTTTCTGGCGGGGCGAGTCCTGAGGCGACAACGGAGTCTGCAGTGTCTTCATAGGCTATGTCTGCTTCAACTTTACCAACGTCCAGCGTTTTGAGGTCGGCTACCATGAAGAAGTCTTTGTTGACTAATCGTAGGTCGTTGATGACTCT